>JAJQCX010000008.1 GCA_021202495.1 Clostridia bacterium
CAATTAGTGCATTAAACTATTCGGGAGGCTATCATGCGCAGAGTTGTTATAACCGGAATGGGCGCGGTTACGCCCATTGGAAATGACGTTCCCTCCATGTGGGAGTCAATGATGAATTCGCGGCACGGCATTGCCCCGATAACTCTTTTTGATACAACGAATTTCGCCTCGACGCTCGCCGCCGAGGTTAAAAATTTTGATTCTTCTTTATATATGAACGGACGCGACAACGCCCGCTACGACCGATTTGCCTTATTCGGCGTCGGCGCGGCAAGCCAGGCGGTTGAGGATTCGGGCGTCATTTCAACGGTTGACCCCACCCGCATCGGCGTTTATTTCAGCTCAGGTATGGGCGGCTTCGGCTCGCTTGTCCACGGCAACGATGAGCTTGAAAGCAAGGGCTCGGCGTTTGTGCCCCCGTTCACCGTTCCCGCGACGATGACAAACAGCGCCGCGGCGTATCTTGCGATTAAATACAATTGCAAAAACGCCTGTATGTCAATTGCCACCGCCTGCGCAAGCTCCGCCGACGCAATCGGCGAAGCGCTCCGCGCCATCCGCCACGGCTACGCCGACGTCATAATCTCCGGCGGCTGCGACGCGGTTATCACGCCCGTAGGCGTTGCGAGCTTTATCACCTGCAAGGCGCTCTCACGCGCATCCGACCCCGACTGCGCCTCAATTCCGTTCGATGCGGAGCGCAGCGGCTTCATCATGGGCGAAGGCGGCGGAGCCTTTGTATTGGAGGAATACGAACACGCCGTTTCGCGCGGCGCGAAAATATATGCCGAGGTTGCGGGCTACGCCGCAACGTGCGACGCATTCCACATCACGCGCCCCAATTCCGACGCAGACGCCGCAACACGCGCAATGCGCGGCGCAATAGCGGAATCGGGACTTCCCGAAAGCGGCTCAATCTATGTCAACGCCCACGGCACATCGACAAAGCTCAACGATGAGATAGAAACGCTTGCCATAAAACAAGCACTCGGTGAGGATCTGGCATATAAATCATATGTTTCCTCCACCAAGAGCATGACAGGCCACCTCTTGGGCGGCGCGGGTGCCGTCGAGGCCGTAGCCTCCGTCATGGCGTTAAATACGGGAATGGTTCCCCCCACTGTCGGCTACCGCACCCCCGACCCCGCGTGCGATTTAAATATCTGCCCCAATACCCCGGTCAAAGCGGATATTTCCCTCGCTCTCTCCAACTCCATCGGCTTCGGCGGGCACAATTCAACCTTAGCTTTCAAAAAAGTACAATAACCCAAAGGGCACCGAAGATTCATTCTTCGATGCCCTTTTTATATCAAACCTCAACCAGTCTCATTGTATACGTCACAAAATCGCCGTGCGGGAAATCCGCGATAACTCCCCTGTACATCAGCTCGTCCGCACTGTATATCCTGTCTTCGTGATAAGTGTCCTTGTAAAACGCGCCTTTTTTCAGCCCGTCAAGACGGATAAATTGATAATATCCGTTTGATTGGAACATTATCCGCGTCATGCAGACAAAGCTTTCCTTTTTATCGCCCGAAACGACCTGCCATGCGCCGATGTTCCCCGAAAAGGGATCGGCAAGCCGGTAAAAATCGCCGAACTCCACCAGCCTTCTCACTTCGCGGCACTGCTCGGTCTGCTGTGCAATCGCCTTCAAATCCTCATCGTTAAGCTTTGTAATGTCAAGCTCATAGCCGAAATTGCCGGATAACGCCACGTCACCGCGCGTCTTCATCGGCGTTTGGCGCTTTGTGTATTCGTTGGGCGACGCCGTGACGTGCGAACCCATCGTCGATGTCGGATAGCCGAACGACGTCCCGTATTGTATGTACACTCTTTCAATCGCATCCGTGTTGTCGCTCGTCCAAATCTGCGGCATGTAACACAAAACTCCCACGTCAAAGCGTCCGCCGCCTCCGCTGCACCCTTCAAAAAGGACTTCGGGCGCAGCACTTGTTATCCTGTCAAAAATATCGTACAGCCCTATCGTATAGTCAAAATTATATCCCTTGTACGGCATATCCGTTATGTAACGATTGTAATCCCATTTCACATACGAAATTTTCGCCTCTTTCAAATGCGTCACAACCGCGTCGACAATAAAATCGCGTACCTCTTTTTTCGTCAGATCGAGCACAAGCTGATTTCGCGAGAGCGCGGGCGCAATTTTCTTTGCATGTATCGCCCAATCGGGATGCGCACGGTAGAGGTCGGAATTCGGGCTCACCATCTCAGGCTCAAACCACAGCCCGAATTTGAGACCTATTTCCTCAATCCTTTCCGCAATCCCCGTTATGCCGCTTGGCAGCTTTTCGTAATTGACGTACCAGTCGCCGAGCGAGGAATCGTCATAATTTCTCTTTCCGAACCACCCGTCGTCGAGCACAAAAAGCTCAATTCCGAGCTTTTTGGCAAGACGCGCGATGGAAAGCACCTTTTCCTCGTCAAAATTCATGTAGGTTGCTTCCCAGTTATTTATAAGTATCGGTCTTTCGCGCTTTTTCCAGTACCCGCGCACAATGTTTTCGCGTATGAATTCATGAAGGGCGCGGCTCATGCCGCCGAATCCCTCGTGTGAAAACGTCAACAGCGACTCGGGCGAGGAAAGTTTTTCTCCGCTCTTTAACGTCTTTTCAAAGTCGAACGGATTTACCCCCTGCAAAACTCTCGTGCGAAAACGCTGGTCAACGTCTATCCTCGTCTCATGGTTGCCGCTGTAAACGAGCATGAATGAATAAACGTCCCCGCTCCTTTCATTTGCACCGCAGTCGTGCAGCATCACAAACGGGTTCATAAAGTGCCCGCTCCCTCCGCGCGCGTTCGACACGCAAAAACTCCCGCGCCGCAAAGGACTTGTCACCTTTTCGCGCTCCATGCCCCATCTTCCGGCAAAATGCGTCTCGGCAAAGTCGCTGCGCTCAAAATCAAGACACATCGAGTAAAACGCGTCAACCGTCACGTCCTCGCCCGAATTATTTACAACCTCAATGTGCCGCGCAACAGTGTTGCGGTTGTCAAAAACCGTGTAAAATAGCGTCACCAAAATTCCCTGCGCCGCATCCTCCAAATCAATTTCAAGCGTCTGTGCTTTGCCCTCATCGTCATATGACGACGGCAGCCCCTCAATTTCGCCCTTTCCGTCATATATTCTGTGCGTCTTGTATTTTAAAACGCACACCCTATCCTTAAAGCTCACTATCGGACACCTCAAATCCGTGTGCCCGTATGTCGGCGCCTCCTGCGGCTTTTCGTCGAGCACGTCCCCGTCCTCGCCCCACGACATCCAGCAGTAAAACCTATCCGGCACCTCCTGCATAGCCGCCCGCGCAATTTTCCGCCCGAAATAGCACCCCAAAAGGTGCCCCGCCTTATCTATCCGCATAACATAGGAAATGTCCTTTCCCTCAAGAAAAAAGCAATTGTCAACAAAATTTATCATATATATCACCATCCTCAAACAGCATTGTACCACATAAGCACAATTTTCACAATATTTTTATTGCCTATCTTGGATTTTTTTGATATAATATATTTTTGGATAACGAGGTGAACATATGTACCTTAAACGAATAGAAATGCAGGGGTTTAAATCCTTTGCCGATAAAATATCAATCGAAGTAGGCTCCGGCGTCACGGCAATCGTCGGACCCAACGGCAGCGGAAAGAGCAACATCTCCGACGCGCTGCGCTGGGTAATGGGCGAGCAGAGCGCCAAGAGTCTCCGCAGCGGCAAAATGGAGGACGTCATTTTTAACGGCACTCTCAAACGCAAGCCGCTTTCCTTTGCCGAGGTCACGCTTGTCCTCGACAACGAAAATCACTTTTTCGCCTCCGATTACAAGGAGCTTGCCGTAACGCGGCGCGTCTTCCGCAGCGGTGAGAGCGAATATCTCATCAACGGTGCGCAGGTGCGCCTGAAGGACGTTCACGAGCTTTTCATGGACACAGGGCTCGGACGCGAGGGCTACAGCATTGTCGGTCAGGGCAAAATTGACGAAATAATTTCCGCCAAAAGCGACGACCGCCGCCAAGTTTTTGAAGAAGCGTCCGGCATTTCAAAATACCGTTACAGAAAATCCGAAGCCGAGCGCAAGCTTGAGCGAACCGAGGACAACCTCGTCCGCGTGCGCGACATTCTCTCCGAGCTTGACTCACGAATTGAGCCGCTGCGCATCCAAAGCGAAAAGGCGAAAAAATATCTCGCACTGCGCGACGAATTAAAGGAAACCGAAGTCGGCGTTTCAATCGACATTATCGACAAAAACAATTCCGAGCTTGAAAAGCAAAAGGAGCTTATGAATTCGGCGCAGCAGGATCTCGAAAACGCAAAAAAGCTTCTTTCCGAAGCGGAAGAGGAAAGCGAAAGCCTCTACGCCTCCATGCGCGAAAGCGACGAGCGCACGGCAGCCTCACGCGCGGAGCTTGACAAAATCAAAGCCGACGCCGCGCAAAAGAGCAGCGAAATCGCCGTTTTAAACGGCAAAATTCAAAATTACGAACAGAGCATCGCCGCATCGAACGGCGAAATTGCCGCAAACGAAAAGCTTTCCTCCGACGAGGAATTAACTCTTTCCTCTCTCTTTGAGGCAAAAACCGAGGCGGAGCGCACCCTTGCGCAAAAGAACGAAGAGCTTGCCGCTCTCGAAGAGGCGGGCGCTAAGGCGAGCGAAAACATGAACCTCAAAGGCGAAGAGCTTGAACAAGTTAGGCAAAAGGTGCGTGAGGAAGAGCGCAAATGCTCCGACGCGGATAACAAAAGCCGCAGCCTCGACCTTTTAAAGGAGAGCGTCGAAACCCGCCGCTTCACGATTGAAGCCGAAATAACCGACGCGAAAGACGGCATAGAACGCCTTGAAGAAGCTATCGCTCAATTAAACGGCGAACTTGCCGCGTTAAACGAGCGCCGCCTTGAAAAGAGCAAAAAAATGGCGGACGCCTCATCCCGCGCCGAATCCTCCGCCAAAAGCGCCGAGAGCAAAAAGGACGAATTTAACCGCATGAGCGCATTGCTCGGCGAAAAGCAGGGCAGACTTAAAATGCTGGAAGAAATGGAGCGCAGCCTCGAAGGCTATCAACGGAGCGTCCGCGATCTCATAAAAGCGCACCAATCGGGGCGCTACCGCGGAAATATCGTCGGCGTCCTCTCAAAGCTCATCAGCGTTCCGAAGGAATATTCCACCGCAATTGAGATTGCCTTGGGCGGCGCAATGCAAAACATTGTCGTTCCCCGCGAGGAGGACGCCAAAGAGGCGGTCAATTTCCTGAAGGAAAACCGCTTGGGACGCGTTACCTTCCTCCCCCTTTCAAGCCAGGAAAAGCGCCGTCTTGACGGCGAGGCAAAAATCCTCTCCCACCGCGGCGTCGTCGGCATTGCAGCCGACCTTGTCGAAAGGGAAGGTTATCTTGACAACACCGTCGAATCACTTTTGGGGCGCGTCGTCGTCACCGCAACGCAGGACGACGCGATAGCCCTTGCCAAAGAATACAGATATAAATTTAAAATCGTGACGCTTGCCGGCGAGGAATTTCGCCCCGGCGGCTCGATAACGGGCGGCAGCATTAACCGCGCCGTCAGCGTTCTGGGACGCGCGGATGAAATCGAAGCGCTAAAAAAAGAGGTCAAAGCCCTCCAAAAATCCTCCGAAAAAGCGGAGGACGACATCGCCGACCTTTCGCAGGCAGCGCGGGAAATTGCATCCGAGCGCGAAAATCTCCGCGTTGCGCTTTCAAAGGACGACGTTTCCCTCTCGCGTCTTGAAGCCGAGCGCAAAGCGACGGAGGATAGACTCAAAGGCGAAAAGGAGCGCCTTGAAAAGCTCCAAGCCGAAAAAAGCGACATTGCCTACAAAATGCTCAACAACTCAAACCTCAAGCGCGACTACGCTTTGGAGCGCGAGGAAGCGGAAAAGCAAATGGCAAAATACGAGCGCGAGCTTGAAGCAAAGCAAGCCGCATTAAATGAGGCGATGGAGAAAAAGGATAAATCTTCCTCCGAAATTTTCGAGAAAAAAATGGATATATCCTCCGCTTCAAAGGACATAGAAATAATTTCCGAGCGCATTACAGCCTCGCAAAGCCGCATTGCCGCGTTAAAATCCGAAATTGAGGCAAAGCACGCCTCCGCACAAAACGCACGCCGCGAAATTGACGAGGCAAAAAGCGCAATTTCAAAACTTCAATCCGAAGCCGAGGATCTCAATAATACAACGCGTTCGCTTGAAGAAAAAATCGCGAGCGAATCCGCGGGCAAAAGCGGCGCGGACGAGCGAGCCGCCCGCCTGCGTGAGGAAATCCGCGGCATGAACGACACTGTGTATTCGCTTCAAAACGAAGTCGTCAGGCTTGAAACAGCGCAAAGCAAGCTCAATTACAACATCGAAACCGCCACAAATAGGCTGTGGGACGAATACGAGCTCACTTATTCCGAAGCGCTCAAAATTCGCCGCGAAAGCATACCCATCGCCGAGGCGCAAAAAAGGGTTTCGTCTCTGCGCGGCTCAATCAGGGCGCTGGGAAGCGTCAACGTCGACGCCTGTGAGGAATACCGCGAAGTCAACGAGCGTTACGAATTTTTGTCGGGACAAGTCAAGGACATGGACAACGCCAAAGCGCAGCTTGAAAAGCTGATTGCCGAAATAACGGACGTCATGAAGACAATCTTTGCCGAAAAATTCAAGGAGATAAATTCGTATTTCGGCGAAATCTTCGTCGAGCTTTTCGGCGGCGGCAAGGCAAGCGTTTCCCTGACAGACAAATCAAACATTCTCGAAAGCGGAATTGAAATAGAAGTACAGCCTCCGGGCAAAAAGCTTCAGAGCATCGCCCCGCTCTCGGGCGGCGAAAAGGCACTCACCGCGATTGCGCTGCTCTTCGCCCTGATGAAGGTCTCTCCTTCACCCTTCGTCGTTTTAGATGAAATAGAGGCGGCGCTTGACGACATCAACGTTTACCGCTTTGCAGAATATATGCGCCGCAGAACCGACACAACGCAGTTCATTGTCATAACGCACCGCCGCGGCACAATGGAATCTGCGGACGTTCTCTACGGCGTCACAATGCAGGAAAAAGGCGTCAGCAAGCTTCTCTCCATGAAATTAGAAGACGTCGAAAAACAAGCAAACTAAAAAATAACATAACAGGAGCTGACAATCATGCTGTTTTGGAAAAAGAAAAAATCCGAAGAACCCGAAGAATTACAGGAAGAAAGCTTAACTGCGGAAGAACCCAAAGAGGAAATCCCCGAGGAAGAGCCCGAAATTGACGAACCGACCCCCGAAGAGGAGCCCGAAATCGAAGAAATTATTGAAGAAGAGCCCGAGAAAAAAGAAGAGATAGAAGAAGCTCCCTCAAAGGGACTTTTCGCCCGCCTCAGAGAGGGCTTGGGCAAAACCCGCAGCGCCATTTCCGACCGTGTGGGCGAGGTTTTCAAATCCTTCAAAAAGGTTGACGAGGAATTTTACGAGGAGCTTGAGGAAGCTCTCATTCTTGCCGACATCGGCATGACGACGAGCGTTGAAATTGTCGACCGCCTGCGTGAAAGAGTAAAGGACAAAAAGCTCTCCGAGGAAATCGAGGTCAAAAACGAGCTGCGCGACATCATCGCCGAGATTTTGGAGAGCGAGGACAGCGCCCTCAAGCTTGACACCACCCCCACCGTCATTCTCGTCATCGGCGTCAACGGCGTCGGAAAAACAACCACGATAGGCAAGCTCGCCTCCAAGCTCAAAAAGCAGGGAAAGCAGGTCGTTTTGGCAGCCGCCGACACGTTCCGCGCCGCAGCTGCCGACCAGCTTGAAATATGGGCTGAGCGCAACGACGTCCGCCTTGTCAGACTTCAGGAGGGTGCCGACCCCGCCGCCGTTATCTTTGACGGCTGCGTCAGCGCGCGCAGCAAAAACGCCGACGTTTTAATCTGCGACACCGCCGGCAGACTGCATAATAAAAAGAACCTCATGGACGAATTGAAAAAAATATACCGCGTCATCGAGCGCGAGCTTCCGAACGCACGAAAAGAGGTTCTTCTCGTGCTTGACGCCACCACCGGACAAAACGCCGTCAATCAGGCGGAGGAATTCAATAACGCCGCCGGCATTACCGGCATCGTTTTGACAAAGCTTGACGGCACCGCCAAAGGCGGCATCATCGTCACCATCCGCGAGAGACTTGGAATCCCCGTCAAATTCGTCGGCGTCGGCGAAGGCATCGACGACCTGCAGGAATTTGACGCCAAAGCCTTCGCAGACGCACTCTTTGACTGATATAAAAAAATCAACCACCCCACCACGATTACCACTACACTTGGTCGTAGGGCGGGGGGCTTGCTCCCGCCGCGGTCTCCCACCCAGCCAAAAATCATCCCACTTTATGTGATTTTTTCGCTGCGCTAGTTGTAGTACCTAGTTTCAATTAAAACTTTACATTTCAATAACAGGATATAAGTGTCTTAAT
>JAJQCX010000130.1:0-4610 GCA_021202495.1 Clostridia bacterium
GCCTAACCGCTTTTTTTGTGCAAAAACCCAACTACGTTTGGGTTTTTTAGTTTTTACCCGGGGGTATTTGCGCCCCCCCCCCCCGCTCCCCCTCCGTCGAGACAACGCGGAGCGTTTTCTCGACGCTCTTTTCGGCGCATGACATTACTTTACTGCCAAACCGTCACCTTAAAACGGAGATACCATCCCCATAATAGCTATCGTATAGCTGTCAAGCGCCCGGTTTGCCAACGCCTCATTTGACATTGCCAACGCGCTTATCAGCGCCGACGCACCCCACACGATAATGAGCGACGACACCAAGCCCAGCGCCAAGCCCAAAAGTGCGTTGCACTGCTTTAAGATTGGCAGTCTGTTCGTCAGCTTCAGCGCCTTTGAGAGCAGCATAATAATTATTTTCGTCACAGCCGAAAGAAGAATGAACACGATTATGTTCAAAATTGCCCTCGTCACAAGCTTTGCCGCGCTTTGCTCAACGCTTGCAATGCCGTCCTCAATGCTCTTCCCGACGCTCTTTTGTATGAATTTCGGCATTGCGTCAATCGACTCCTCAACTCCGTCCAATCCGTCGTTTTCCGCAATTGTCTCTGCGACCGACGCCGAAACCTTGTCGGGAATTTCCGTCATGTAAACCCAATCCGCCACAACAGGGTACATAAGCATACCCACGACAATCGCGATAATCGTGCCGCAGAGCTTGAACGCCGCTCCCACGGCTCCCTTTTTCATCGAAAAATACGAAAATACGATAACAAACGCCAACGCCGCAATATCGATTACCATTCAAAATCACCCTTTCAAAATTTCCGTGCTTCCGCCCGCGAACACAAGCGCCGCGTTTCCGTTCTTAAACGGAGCCGCGTATTTCACCGTCGAAGACGCGTCAAGCGTCGTCTTTATCTTTCCGTTCGCCTTAATTATGTCAACCGTTTCGCCGTGCGCAACGGCAATATAATTTCCGTTCACGCACACGTTTTCGACGCTTTCGTCAAATTCCGCCGTACCGCGCAGCTTGCCCGCCTTGCCGTATATTTCAACAACGCCGCTTGAATCCGACGCCGCAAACGCCAAAGTTATCATGTTGTCCTTCGACACGTCCGCCGCGGTCAGCTTGCGCCCTTCGTATGTAATGCTCGCCGTCTTCACCCCGTCCGTGCGATAAATGTCAATCCCCGTCGAGCCCAGGCACACGAACGTTCCGTTTTTGTTAAAATGCACCGCAAAATATACGTTTGAACGAATGTTATATACCTTCACCGAATCGCTTTTGTTAATCTGCGCGAGCGTCAGGGTGCTCCCCGCGTCGCCCGCCTCGGCGTTCGCCGCCGTAATCAGCAAATAGCGGTTATTTTCGCTCACCGCCATGTCGACAAAGCTCTTGTCGCTTATCGTATAGCGGTAGATTGCCTCGCCGTTCTTGCGGTAAACGGTTATCACAGCGTCATATCCCCGCTGCTCTGTCGCCGCGGCAAAGCACCCGCTCGAATTTGTCGCAAGGGTTATTATCTCGCCCTCCGCCTCAATTTCCGTCACAAGCTTGCCGTTTTCGTAAAGATGCACCTTCGTGCCGCCGTAGTCGCCCACTGCGGCAAAATCGCCGCTCTCCTTTATGATGGGGTCGGACAGCGAAAACACGTCATCCGTCACGTTTTCGCCGTCGCTGTTCACGGTCATAAACGTGCCGCCCGACACAATCGCTATGTATTCGCCCATCGGCGCGGGATTTCCGACAAGGCTGCCGCCCGAAAATTCGCCCTGCACCGAATCCATGCCGAGCACAACGCGGCTCGCAGTGTCCCTTTCGCTCATTGCCTCATAAATCTGGCACACTCCGACAAACGCGAAAATCGCCAGCAAAAGCACAAGCAGCAAAAGCCTTATCCTACTGCCCGCCCTCTTCTTTTCAGTCATTTTTTCATCCCCTTTAGTACACAACCTTCTCCAGCGTCAATCCTTCCGGCGGCGCCGTTATTCCGCCCAAAACCCTTTTTTTCTCTTCGAGCATTTTTTTAACATCCTCGGGCTCAAGCTTTCCGTTTCCCACATAGCAAAGCGTTCCCGCGACTATTCGCACCATATTATACAAATACCCGTTCGCCCGTATCGTTATTTCAATCAAGTTTTCGTTTTTTTCAAGTTTAAGCTCCCGCACCTCGCGCACCGTCGTTTTGACACAGCTTCCCGCCGCGCAAAACGCCTTAAAATCGTGCTCGCCTACGATAAATTCCGCGCCGCGCCGCATTTTGTCAACATCGAGCGCGATAGGGTAATGCCACACAAATCTCGATAAAAACGGGTCGTTGTGCTCCTGATTCAATATTCTGTAACAATACGTCTTTTCCTTCGCGGCAAACCGCGCGTTAAAATCGTCCGCCGCCTTCTCGCAGTAAAACGCTCTTATGTCCTGTGGTAAATACATATTCACCACAAGCGGAATTTTTCCCACAGGTATTGTCGTTTCCGCGTCAAAGCTTGAAACGTGCATTCTTGCGTGTACCCCCGCGTCGGTTCGAGAGCAGCCGACAACCGTAATTTTTTCGCCGAACGTCTTTTCCAGCGCCCCCTCCAAAACCTCCTGCACACTGAGAGCGTTCTTCTGCCTCTGCCACCCGCAGTAATTCGTCCCGTCATATTTTATAAAGAGCTTCAATCTCATACTCCACTACTCCAAATTACTTAAAACTTTCCTCACACAAGCATCCCCGCAATAAAATCAATTAAAAACGCTTCGCGTTTTTTCTCCGCAACTCCACACTCCACTCTCAACACTCCACACTTTCCTCATATTCCCACTCCAAAACGCATTATCAAAACACATGCGCAGACCGCCCCCGTCACGACGAACGCCGCCGCGTCGCCTCTTTCGTATTTTAACTGCCTATACGCCGTTCTTCCTGCGCCGCCGTGATAGCAGCGCGCCTCCATCGCCATCGCCAAATCGTCGGCACGGCGAAACGCGCTCACAAAGAGCGGCACAAAAAGCGGTATCATCGCCTTCGCCTTTTTTATTATCCCGCCCGTGTCAAAATCTCCGCCGCGGGAGGTTTGCGCCTTGACAATTTTGTCAGCCTCATCCGTAAGAGTTGGGATAAAGCGCAGCGCAATGCTCATCATCATCGCAATCTCATGCGCCGGAAAACCTATCTTCCCGAGCGGCTTCATCAAGCTTTCCATTCCGTTTGTCAAAACGGTCGGCTGCGTCGTAAGCGTCAGTATGCTGCTGCCCGTCACAAGCATCATCACGCGAAGGAGCATTTCAACCGCAATTTTTACCCCCGCGTCCGTTATTTGTAAAAAGCCGAAGCTCCACAAAACTTCGCCGCTTCTCGTCATCAATAAATTTATCGCCGCGGTAAACGCCATGAGCAGCGCCACGGGCTTTAACCCCCGCATAATAAATTTAACCGGCACATTCGAAAGCGCCGCCGCCGCAATCGTGAACGCAATCATCACGGCGTGCTCCGCGGGCGTATCTATCACAAACAGCATCACCATGTATGCCAAAAGTATTATCAATTTTGTCCTCGGGTCAAGTGAATGTATTACCGATTTTGTGTTGTAATACTGCCCGAGCGTCATGTCTCTAAACATATTTTCCCCTCAGCATTTCACATATCGCGTCCGCCGCCTCGTCAACCGTCAGTGCCTCGCGCGGCAGCGCACAGCCCATTTTTTCAAGCCTCTCCGCAAGGCGCGTCACCTGCGGCACGTCAAGTCCTATTTCGCGCAGCTCATCCGCGTGCGAATAAACCTCCCGCGCGCCGCCCTGCATTTGCGCCTCACCGCCGTTCATCACAAGCACCTTTTCCGCGCTTTTCGCAACGTCCTCCATGCTGTGGCTCACCAGCACAACGCTTTTGCAGCATTCGCCCTTTATCTCCCGCAGCATGTCGAGCAGCCTGTCGCGCCCCTCGGGGTCAAGCCCCGCCGTCGGCTCGTCAAGTATCAAAACGTCAGGGCGCATTGCCAAAACTCCCGCAATGGCGCACCGCCTTTTTTGCCCGCCGGAGAGCTCAAACGGAGAGCATTCCTCATATTTTTCGTCAAGCCCCACCATTTTGAGCGCCCAACGCGCTGCCTCGCACGCCTCGTCATCGCTCATTCCGAGGTTTTTCGGTCCGAAGCACACGTCCTTTATCACAGTTTCCTCAAAAAGCTGATTTTCGGGATATTGAAACACAAGCCCCACTCTGCCGCGCAGCGCACGCACCGCGTTTTTCGCGGACTTTGTGTCCGTGCCTTCAATTAAAACTCTGCCCTCGCTCGGCTTTATCAGCCCCGACAGCAGCTCCGTGAGCGTCGATTTTCCGCTTCCGGTCTGCCCGATTATTCCCCAAAACTCGCCCTCTTTTATTTTAAACGACACATTCTTTACCGCCGCGATTTTTCCATCGGAATTGCCCTCGTAAAAATAAGATATGTTTTCAGCCTCAATCAGCGCCACCCATCTCACCCCCGCATAAGCTTTGCAATTTCCTCCGCGCACTCCTCGGTGCGCAAAATGTCCTCTCTTATCGGCACTCCGCGCTCGCGCAGCTTGTGGCAAAGCTCTGTTACCTGCGGCACGTCAAGCCCCAGATCTTTCAATTCGTCCACGCGTGAAAAAATCT
>JAJQCX010000130.1:4710-8438 GCA_021202495.1 Clostridia bacterium
ACCTGCGGCACGTCAAGCCCCAGATCTTTCAATTCGTCCACGCGTGAAAAAATCTCCCGCGGTTCACCGTCCATTGCAATGCGACCGCTGTCTATCACAACAATTCTGTCGGCTTTTGCCGCCTCGTCCATCGAATGTGTTATCAATATCACCGTCATGCCCAATCTCTGCCGCATCATCTTTATCGTTTCCATCACCTCGCGCCTTCCGCGCGGGTCAAGCATCGCCGTCGGCTCGTCAAAAACGACCGTCTCGGGCTCCATTGCGATAACTCCCGCAATCGCAACCCGCTGCTTTTGTCCTCCGCTCAAAAGGTGCGCCGCGCTCTTTCGCCTCTCATACATTCCCACAGCCTTGAGCGCCGCTTCGATCCTCTGCTCCATCTCCTCATGCGGAACGCCCATGTTTTCCAGCCCAAACGCCACATCCTCCTCAACGCTCGACGCCACAAGCTGATTGTCGGGGTTTTGAAAGACCATTCCGACCTTTTTTCTCACATCGAGCAGCCTTTTCTCGTCGCGCGTGTCAATCCCGTCGACAAAAACGCTCCCCCCGCTCGGCAGCAAAATGGCGTTTAAGTGCTTCGCGAGCGTCGATTTCCCGCTCCCGTTTCTTCCCAAAACCGCGGTAAATACGCCCTTTTCAAACGTCAAATCAATCTCCCTTAACGCCTCCGCCCCCTCCTCGCCGTAGCGAAAGGTCAAATTCTTAACCTCAATCATAACCTGTCCTCATCTCCCGCCGCACTACAGTCACCATGCTGCCACACTTACTATCTCGGTTGTAGGGGCGGGGCTTGCCCCGCCCGCCCTGCGCCCGCAGGCGCTTCAATTAAAAATTTTGCTCCGCAAAATTTTTTCCATAACTCCACACTTCACACTCCACACTATCTACGCTTCCCACCTTGCCGTCGCCCCGCACGGCAAATAAATTCCCGAGCTCGTCACCTTCACGCCAATCTCATCCGCCTCAACTTTTCCTTCCGGCAGCGCAAGCTTCAATATATTTTTCATCACCGTCGGCGCCAAGCCCGTCGTGTAGGAATTTATCAGGAAAAATATCGGGTCGTCCGAAAGGAGCATCGCGCAGCGTTCAACAAAGCCCCACAAACACTCCTCAAGCTTCCACACCTCTCCCGTTGAGCCACGTCCGTATGAGGGCGGATCCATTATTATCGCGTCATACTTTTTGCCCCGCCTTATCTCCCGCTCGACAAACTTCATGCAGTCGTCTACAATATATCTTATGTAATTCCCCGAAAGCCCCGATATTTCGGCATTTTCTTTCGCCCATGCGACCATGCCCTTCGCCGCGTCCACATGGCACACATCAGATCCCGCAGCGCTTGCCGCCATCGTCGCCGCGCCCGTGTAGGCAAAAAGGTTTAAAACCTTAGCCTTAGGACGGTCTTTCAGCTTTTGGGCAATGTAATCCCAATTCACCGCCTGCTCGGGGAAAATTCCCGTGTGCTTAAAACCCATCGTTTTGACGTTGAATTTCAAATCCCCGTATGAAACAACCCATTTATCCGGCACCCTGCCGTTGTATTTCCAAGCTCCGCCGCCGCTTGACGAGCGGTTATACACCGCGTCCGCCCTTTTCCACGCCGCCTCGTCGCCCTTCTTGTTCCAAATAATCTGCGGGTCGGGGCGCGAAAGAATTACATTTCCCCATCTTTCAAGCTTCATCCCACCGCACGTATCTATACATTCATAATCCTTCCACTTCTCCGAAGCCCACATATGACAATCCTCCAACCGAAAGCTCATACAAATTCATTTTATTATAACACGCCCCCACCGCTTTCGTCAACCCTGCGAATTTAAACGCCGCCGCACAAACACCTTGTGCGGCGGCAATACACTATTAATTTTTATTCATCCACAGTCTCGTCATATGAGAATATCGGCGAATAATCTCCTCCGTCGGTATAGTCGGTCGTAGTCGAAAAGCTGTAGAGCACCGCTTCCTTTACAACCTCGTTTTCATCGTCATATCGAAGATAGAAGAAGACCGATCCCGCCTTCTGCGCAGCCGAAATCGCCGACGTTGAAAGTGAAATTCCGTATCCCGTCACCGATTCCAGCTCTCCGTCCTCGGTCATTGCCACCACATAATACTTAGTCGCCGATTTTTCAAACTTATATGTATGCTTCTCTTCTCCGTTCTCAAATTCGTCGCCTATAAAACGCACTGTCAATCTTCTTCCCGAAAGCGCGGAATATCTTCCTACAATATTTTTATACTCTGTCGACGCATATGCTTCCTTTTCGCCGTAATTTGCCGTAAGTATCGTGTCGTCATCGTTATCGCTGCCGCCGAACGCCGCCAAAAGCTCAATCGCCGCAACATTGTTCTCCGTGTCAAAGCCCAGCATAACCGTCGCCCCCGCTCTCACGTCCGCAATGTCGCTCGATATTCCCACAACCTCAATCTCGTCCGCGAGCGTAAATTCCGTCCACGCACCCGATTGATAGCCGGTCAGCGTGCCGTTTTCAGTATCAACCTCCGACACGATGACAACTCCGCTCGTCTGGTCGAACGTGTAACCCGGAATTTTAAACGTAAACCTCAAACTTCCGTTCGTCAGCTCTCCGCTTCTCATATAAGCCTCAGACGCTGCAGTGGAATGGTTGTTGTTTATTCTTATCGCCTCGCGCCAATAGTCGCTGAATTTTGCCTGTCCCGACGGTGAAAGAACAACCGTGTACATATCCTCATCCGCGTCGTATTCAACGCTGTCAATCTCAAAAAAGCTGTCTCCCGTATAGTCCGAAACCTCAAACGCGTCCTCGCCTTTCACATCCGAAAACGTCAGCCTCACGCCTGTTTCGTTCACATAGGCGTTCAAAACGCTCCAAAGAGTATCGCCCGATATTTCCTCGCCGCTCAAAAGCCCCGACGCCACTTGATAAAGGCTTCGAGAAACGCCGTCGCCCGTGCAATATGTGCCGTCTATCTTTACATACGGGTAAGCAGTGTAAATTCTGTTAAAATTATCCGAGCTTATGTTCACAAGCGCCGCCGTAAAAAGCGTCTTTGATTCATTCTGATACTTATCCGCCGGTATGTATTGAACGACGCTCGATCCGTCGGCTGTCAGCGCAATGCCTATCTCCGCGCCGTCAAGCGCCGCGAGCGTGTTTGTCCTCGACACATCCGCGATAAATCTTATTCCGCTGTCCGTGCCCGATATTTTGCCGTCCTCAGACACTCCGCTGCCTATCCTGACCTGCGCCCCATCCCAAAGCGTAACACCCAGCCCGACGCTGCAAAGCTCCGTAAAGCTTCCGTCATATACTACCTTGCCCGGCGCATAAACAGTCAAATTTTCATCAACATATGCCGCCACACCGTCCTTTTCGGGCAAAACAATCGTATCACCGCTTTGAACCTCAACCGTTTCTCCGTCAAGCGTAACGCTTTCGGCATACGATACCGTTCCCATCATAAAAACAGCCGCAAAAGCCGCTATAATTACCGCAATTTTTTTCATCGCGCATCTTCCCTTCGTTTAAAACTGTACAAGTTTATTTTATCACCGCCCATATCCTTTGTCAATCTCAATCTTAAATTTTTCCCCACATAACGCCCTTTCAGTAACAGTTCGGCCGTGATGCCGCTGAAGGCGGGGACAAGCTCCGCTTTTTCCCAAAGGGTTGAAGGAGCCGTTTGTTTGGTATGGGCACATGGTTTACAAAATGTCCGAGGACATGGTTTACACTTTT
>JAJQCX010000139.1 GCA_021202495.1 Clostridia bacterium
TAAGACATGTGCGCATCATTGTAAATGCAACACAATATGCAAATATCAATGTATACAATGCCGTTCTTTTATTAACTCGAATTATTAAATCAGATGTACTCATACCATATGCACTCCAATATTCCCTCAATCAATAATATCCGAAAATCACTGCCGCCATAAATCCCCGTCTCGCCTTCTTATACGGTACATTAAACTCATGTGAAAAGGCAATATTAAGTCTGCCCAACAAGCCCTTATCTTTATAATCCGCGGCTCTTTGGGCGAGCTTCAAATTTTCACTCGGCATTTTATCGCCGTAAAGTCTTATTATCTCTCTCAGCTGACCGCTTCTTTCACAGTCTTTTTTATTAATTCTGGTTACAACCGAACGCAGGCGGCTTTTCAGAGTGTGTGTGCCGCCGTCCACATTACTCCCATGCTGACGGTACATCAACACCCTATCACTATCATAAATCACGCATCCGCCCACCGCCAAGCACACCTTATGCGCCCAATCGTCATGCATGACAACAGTATTCGGTACGCCTATTTGCAAAAACTCCTTCAGCTTCCGGTTGAAAACCGTTGTGCAGCCCGTACAGTTGCTTGCAACAATGCTTTCGTTGAATTTTGTCGTACTTACATGTCCGTTATCCGGCAAAGGATTTAGCTTCGCATCCGTCAATTGATAATTCGCGCAGTACAGCGCCGGTACTTCGGGCGGCAAAGAATCCAACTTTGTCACCGCCTTTTCCAGTTTATCCGGGTACCAAACATCATCCTGATCGCAAAACGCATAATAATCCGAATCGGGCGCGTTTTTAACCAAATTCAAAAAGCTGCGCGCCGATTTTAAATTTTCTCCCTTGTACCATTTCAAAATGCCGTTATTTTGGCAGCTTTCGAGTATGTCCCGTGTGGCGTCCGAAGATGAGTCGTCTCTGACCAAAATATTTATGTCGACATTTTTCTGTGATATGAGGCTTTGTATTTGCTCATTTAAATATTTTTCACCGTTATAGGTGGACATTAAAACCGTAACAGTTTTCAATTTTTATTCCTCCGGTCGCACTCGTCGGCAAACTCTTTATAAAAAGCATTTCTTTTTTCATCCAAATATTTTTTCTCGTAGTTTTTTGACAATTCGTAATTGGCGGCAGCCTGCAATGACATTGTCTCTTTATTTAAGCTTCTCAATATTTTGACAATGCCTTCCGCGCTTCCCTTTTTAAACACAAATTTCTTGTCTATGAGCTCGCCGATTCCTCCCGCGGTTGAACCGGCAGCCGGGCACGCCCTGCTGACAGCCTCCGCCATCGCTCTGGGCAATCCCTCCTGCTTGCTCGGCTGGATATAAAAATCAATATCGTCAAGCCACGAAAACACATCGTCATGATTTAACACACCGCAAAACTCCACAAGGTCGGACACTCCGCAAGCCTCCGCGCATTTTTTCAGCCGCTCCGGACTGCCGCTCCCCGCCATTTTGTATCTGTATTCTTTTCCTTCTTTTCTCAGTTGGGCAATCGCTTTTATTACATATTCCTGACCTTTATACAGCACATCCACCTGTGCCAGAGTTCCGAGCACAAGCGGCTCCGCGCTGTTTTTTATTTTTTCCAATCTCTTCTCCAAGATGCTGCCGTCCGTCTCCTGCAGTTCCACGTCGGAACAATCTATCCACTTACCGTCGGTAGGATAGCGTTTTTCGAGAAACTCTTTGGTGACATACACCACATAAGGAGCCCGCAGAACCTCTCTTTTCGTTGAGATTGTCATCATCGGCGCAACAAACTTTCCTTTAAGACCGTGGTTCCAATAAGAATCCCACGGACAGGCGACAAGCTCAACCAAATACGGGATGTTATATTCTCTCGCACACTTTATTGCTTCCTCCGCAATCTTACTGTGCAGCTTCACAATTAACGCATCGGCGGCTTTAATTTCATCACGCATCGTTTTTTTCGCTTCGGAAGACAGCAGCAGCGATCCGTCGGAGACGGGTTTTACCGTTATATCGGGATTTTTAATTTCAAACAGCCCGGTATCATAGGGCTGCTTTTTAATTGCGCGGCAAAAAATCGTAAGATGGTCAAAATACTGCATATACCTTCCCGTAATCGAGTCCGACAATCCTCCGGTCGTGTAATACTTCCCGTCTATATATCTTAATTTATGGTCGTGAGCAAACACAAGTTTCATTTTCTTCACCTGCACAACTTCATCAACTCGGAATACCGCAGCGCAACGCCGTTTGTATAATTCCTTATTTTATTCAAAACACCCTCACGGTTCTCAACCATTTTCACAAACATTTCCTTTAATTTATCACAAGAAACGTCATATATCGAAACGGCGTATTCGCTCAAGCCCATGTCATTCATAATTCCCTGACCCTTGTTTCCCACATAGTAAATTGCCAGCCCCGGGACTCCGCTTGCCAAAGAGAAAATCACGGAGTGGAACCGTGTTCCGACAATATAATCGCACATGCCGTAAATTTTCTTGAGATCCCGACAGTCAAATGACCTGTCCGAAATAATTCTGTACTCCGATTTGTCCAATCCCTCGATAACATCGGCAATGCAGGCGGCATCGTTCTCATGCGCGTTAACGGCCAAAGTATGCTCAACAATAACGGGCATATAACCTGCTTGACTTAGCCAACGGATAAACTTTCGCATCTCGCTTTTAAAAGTTTCGTATGCGCCTTCCGGATTTTCGGATAACGGGAACCTGTACGGGCGCATTGTAATTGCCGCCAACTTTTTATCCTCCGGCAAATCAAAACGGGCGGCTATTTCCTTTTCGGATATATCCGAAGCGGGCAAACCGAATGCCAAGTCGGGATATACATTGATTTTTATATTAAGCTGCTCCTCGACCATTTTTGCCGAAAACGATTCTCTGGCTGTCACCACGCTGCAGCTTGCCATCGCCTTTTTTGCGATTGACTTAACGAACGGACCTTCAAACGGTCCGAACGAGTTCGGCATCACATAAATCGGTTTTTTCAAAGCCTTCGCCAAAAAAATATGAAAACACCAAAAATACATTGAGCACGTCGACTCTATGCCGCCGTATGTTTGAAACAAGCCCCCGCCCTTTACGAAAACAGCGTCACATTCTTCAAACGTCTCCAAGGATGCTCGTTTTTTCTTTGAAATGAATATTTTTGCCGCTTTTCTTGTAAGCTTTGTAAAGTAAAACAGACTTCCCAAAAAATCAAAAAGCTCCACAATGCCCCATTTCAGCTTGAGGCTCAGCCCGTATTTTATGTTGGTCTTATCCTTATACACCCTTGACGGATGCTCCATAATAGGCTTAATTATGTTCAATCCTTCGTTTTTGCTCTGTTCCGTCGGCTCATTTTCCTCAGCTGTGAGATAATACTCACCGATAAATCCGTTGCTTTCCGCCAAACGCTTAGTTTCCCATACCAACGCCTGATCCCCGCGGTTAAGATCCGAACACCCCGGAATTATGATATATTTTCGTTTTTCCATCACTCAGCGCCCACTTCTGACAAGATTACATCTTTTATTTACTCTGCGGAATAATTGTCTCCTTAAATCCCGGCCACTTTTGATCTTTATCGCTGAGATTCAAAGCGCAGCCGTCCAAGCTGTACCCCTCCGCGCTTGCCGATCCCTTATATTCTCCGACAACTCCCGGCCACTTTATCCCAATCTCCGGGTCGTTCCAAGCCATGCCGCCCTCATCGTTCGGATGATAAAAATCGTCGCATTTGTAGCAAAATTCCGCTGTGTCGCTCAGCACAAGAAATCCGTGCGCAAAGCCCCTCGGAATCAAAAACTGCTTTTTGTTCTCTTCCGTCAATTCAACTCCGTACCATTTCCCATATGTTTCGCTGCCGGAGCGCAAGTCAACCGCCGCATCGAACACAGCGCCCTTTATCACCCTCACCAACTTACACTGCGGATAATTTATCTGAAAATGCAGCCCGCGAAGCACGCCCTTTGTTGACATCGACTGATTGTCCTGTACAAAGGTGACGTCTATCCCCGCCTCTTCCATGTCTCTTTGGCTGTATGTTTCCATGAAATACCCGCGGCTGTCGCCGTGTACGGCAGGCTCAATGACGCACAAGCCCTTTATCCCCGCGACGTCCTTTTCAACCTTAATCTGTCCCATCAGTAATCTATCTCCTTCAAATATCTGCTCACGGCGTCCTGCCACGTCGGCAGCGGTTCAAAGCCCGCCTCTTTGAGCTTGCTCTTATCGAGTCTGCTGTTGAACGGTCTCGCCGCCTTGCTCAATCCGTATTCTTGCGTAGTCACGGGAATGACCTTTGTCGTATATCCCGCCTGTCTGTAAATTTCACAGGTGAAATCATACCAGCTGATATATCCGCCCTCGTTTGTGGCGTGATAATAACCGTATTTTTCTGTTTCAACCATATCAACCAAAAGCCGCGCCAAATCATATGTATAAGTCGGCGTTCCTATCTGGTCGTTGACAACCCGAACAGTATCGTGCGTCTTCCCGACGTTCAGCATCGTTTTGATAAAGTTCTTCCCGTTCACGCCGAACACCCACGCAATGCGCACAATGAAGAACTTTTCAAGCGTCCCGCTTACCGCAAGTTCCCCTTCAAGCTTTGTCTGCCCGTAAACGTTCAGCGGTTTGTAATCCTTGCAGTCGGGCTGCCACGGCTGTGTTCCCTGTCCGTCAAACACGTAATCTGTGCTTATATAAACCATTTTGCAGTCAAGCTTTTTGCAGACGTTTGCAATGTTTTTCGTGCCGCCAGCGTTGACCGCGCGAACCTTTTCAACCTTGTCGTCGTCCTCCGCCATATCCACCGCCGTCCATGCCGCGCAATGAATTACAACATCGGGATTAATCTGTGTCAATACCTTTTCAACGGCAGCGGCATCTGTAATGTCAAGCTGCACATACGGATATTCCCCGCCGTATTCCGCGAGTACATCACTGCCCACGCATTCGGATCCGCGTTTATGCAGTTCATTCATCACATCATGCCCCAGCTGCCCTGCAACGCCTGTTACAAACACTTTCATCTTCATCTGTCCCCATACATTTTTTCATAGTAATTTTGATACTCGCCCGAAATAATTGTCTCCCACCACTCGCGGTTATCGAGATACCACTTTATCGTCTTCTTTATGCCGTCCTCAAATTTCGTTTCCGGCAGCCAGCCCAATTCATTATGAATCTTTGTCGGGTCGATTGCATAGCGCATGTCATGCCCTTTTCTGTCCGTAACATGTGTGATAAGGCTCTCGGGCTTTCCGAGCTCGCGGCAGATTATCTTCACAATATCGATGTTCTTCATCTCATTATGTCCGCCGACGTTGTAGATCTCGCCCACTCTGCCCTTATGGATAATCAAATCAATAGCACGACAGTGATCCTCCACATAGAGCCAGTCGCGCACGTTCAATCCCTCTCCGTAAACCGGCAGCGGCTTGTCGTTCAAGGCGTTCGCAATCATCAGCGGAATCAGCTTCTCCGGGAAGTGATACGGGCCGTAATTATTGGAGCATCTTGAGATTGTCACAGGCAAACCGTATGTTCTGTGATAAGCCAAAACGAGCAAATCCGCGCCTGCTTTGCTTGAGCTGTACGGGCTTGACGTATGTATCGGCGTTTCCTCCGTAAAGAATAAATCCGGGCGGTCTAACGGCAGATCACCATATACTTCATCTGTTGACACTTGATGGTAACGGGTAATGCCGTACTTACGGCATGCGTCCATCAAAACGGATGTTCCGATAATGTTGGTCTGCAAAAAGATGCCCGGGTCTTCAATAGAGCGGTCAACGTGACTTTCCGCCGCAAAATTGACCACAATGTTTGGTTTTTCCTCTTCAAAAAGCTTATATACCGCTTCTCTGTCGCAAATATCCGCCTTCACAAATCTGAAATTCGGATTGTCCATCACAGGCGCAAGGGTCGACAAATTGCCCGCATATGTCAGCTTGTCCAAGCAGGCAATCCGATAGTCGGGATATGTATTAAGCATATGAAATACAAAATTGCTTCCGATAAATCCGGCGCCGCCGGTTACTATAATTGTCATGTTAATCTCCATTCCGCCGCCCTGCGGCGGCACAAATTGTAACGTGGAAAAGAAGCAAACAGATTGCCCTTATGAGGAGCGCCGACGTATCGGGATACTTCAAGCGACGAATAAGGGCGAGATGCGCCGCTTATTTTTCACGTTAATTTCCTTTCTCAGTGCAACACGTCCAGATATTTTCCGTCCAATACGTCCTTCAAATATTGCCCGTACTGATTCTTCTTCAATACCTCATAAACTTTCAGCACATCTTCTCGGCTTATCCACCCGTTCAAATACGCGATTTCCTCCAAGCAGCCGATTTTTCTGTGCTGGTGCTGCTCGATAGTCTTCACAAAATTCGTAGCATCCACAAGACTTTCGTGCGTTCCCGTGTCAAGCCATGTGAAGCCCTGTCCCAAAAGCTCCACGTTCAATTCGCCGTTTTCAAGATAAATACGGTTCAAATCCGTTATCTCAAGCTCCCCGCGCGCAGACGGCTTCAAGCCCTTTGTGTACTCCACAACGCGGTTGTCATAAAAATAAAGACCCGTCACACAATAATTGCTCTTCGGTTTCTCCGGCTTTTCTTCGATTGACACAGCTTTGCCTGTTTTATCGAACTCGACAATGCCGAACCGCTCCGGGTCATCAACATAATATCCGAAAACCGTAGCGCCGTTTCCGCTCTCGGCATTCTCCACAGCCGCTCTCAGTCTCTTTTTCAGTCCGTGCCCCGCGAAAATATTATCGCCCAAAACCATTGCAACGGTATCGTCCCCGATGAAATCAGCGCCGATAATGAATGCCTGCGCAAGTCCGTCCGGCGAGGGCTGCACCTCATAGGAAAGCTTCACGCCGAACTGATGCCCGTCTCCGAGCAAATCCTCAAATCTCGGTGTATCGGCAGGCGTGGAAATAATCAAAATATCACGGATTCCGGCATTCATCAGAACAGACATCGGATAGTAAATCATCGGCTTATCATAAATTGGCAGAAGCTGTTTTGACGTCACTTTGGTCAACGGGTACAGGCGGGTTCCCGAACCGCCCGCCAAGATAATGCCTTTCATACATTTTTCACTCCTTAACACTGTTCATAAGAGCCTCATCATATATCGCCGAATATTTTTCAGCCATAACATTCGTGTTATACCTTGTCAAAATATCGTCATACGCGGTTTCCGTTAATCCTGTGCTCTTTTCTATTCTGATATTTTCAATACTGTCCGCAAACTCGGATACATTATCGCACACATACCCGTTTTCCCCGCTGCGGATGACATCGTGATTGCCGATGACATTGCTGACCACACAAGGTTTTTTCATATACATTGCTTCAAGCAGGGAGATGGGCAGCCCTTCCCACAAAGAGGTCAGTACAAATACATCCGCCGATACGGATTTAAACAGCGCTTGCTCCCTATCAAGCCAGCCTGTAATTTCAATGTTGGGCGAAGTCAGTTCATCCCGCAGCTCTCCGTCCCCAATCCAAAGGAAATGAATTTGCGGCATGGCTTTCGCTATATCGTCAAACATCTTCGGATTTTTTTGGCAGCAGATTCGCCCCAAAGTAAACACCGTAAACTCATGCTCCTTCTGCGGCTGTACGGCGGAGAGAAGATTGTCAAGCTTCTCCGTATTTATGCCGTTGTCAACATAAACCGCGCGCTTGGTGAGCTTCAATGATTCACGATTTTCACCCTCGCTGCAGCTGACGGTAATGCAAGCTCTCTTTGCCGAAACCGCCTCAATCGCCCTATACATAAGCCGCTTTAAGGCGTTTTGATCTTTCATCAGAAAGCTGTAGCCGTGCGGCGTGTAAAAAAGGGGAGTTTTTTTTCCGTTAAATGCCCAACGCCCCAAAGCGCCGGCTTTGGAAGAATGAAGATGGATAATGTCCGGCTTGACCTCGTCCGCAATTTTTCTGAGTTCAAAAAACGCTTTTATGTCCTTTGCGGGATTCGGCGACCGAGTGAAATTTTTCACCTCAATCAAATGAATTTTCTCATCAAAGTACTCCTTATAATCCGACGGTGTCTGCGGACGAACGGCATAGGCAATATATATATCACATTTATCAGCCAACCCATTGGCAAGATCGACTATGTATGTGAATACCCCGCCTCCCATAGCCTCCGTAACAAACAGAATCCTCTTTTTACAATCCGCCAACCTGCCCACCCCCATATATTCTCACACATTAAATCCGGCAAACATTTTTGTTCAAACATCAAATCTTACGCCGAATATGTGCAAAAGCGCTCAAATTCAATCAAAAACTCACTTATATATCATCTTGTATTATACCGTATCCTCACGTTCCTTGTCAAGAGTAAATTCCGCGAAGCACACGGCAACAGCATTTACTTTTTAGGTGAAAAGAGAATGTCCAACAGCACATTAG
>JAJQCX010000050.1 GCA_021202495.1 Clostridia bacterium
TGCCTACAGTGTATCACATGTTTTCAAAAAAGTAAATGCTGTTGCCGTGACCTGCTCCGTGCATATTTTTCCTTGTGATACTGCAGCTTATATAGCTTATAATACGCCCCTCTATTTGAAAGCAGCGACTGATGCGTCCCCTCCTCAATAATCTTTCCGTGCGACAGCACAATTATTTTATCCGCATTTCTTATCGTCGACAGCCTGTGCGCGACGATGAGCATTGTGCCGATGCTCTTCATTCGCTCCAGCGACTCCTGTATCAAAATTTCGGTTTCGATATCGATGTTCGCGGTCGCCTCATCCAAAATCATCACCGAGGGCTTGTGGATAATCGTCCGCGCAAAGCTCAAAAGCTGCCGCTCGCCCGCCGAGAAGTTGTTGCCCCTCTCTCGCACTTCTTCATCAAGTCCCTGCGGTAGCTTTGCCAAAAGCTTATCCGCGTTGACATATCTGCACGCCTCTTCTATTTCCTCATCCGTAACCCCCTCCTCACGCAGCAAAATGTTGCTTCTTATCGTTCCCGAAAAGAGGAACACATCCTGCAGCATCTGTCCGAAGCGGCGTCTTAACGACGACATTTTTATCGTTCTTATATCCTTCCCGTCTATCAAAATTTCACCCTTTTGAAATTCGTAGTTTCGGCATATCAGCGCCAAAATAGTCGTCTTTCCCGCGCCGGTCGAGCCGACGAACGCCGCCGTCTCTTTGGGCTTTACGTGGAACGACACTCCCTTTAACACCCATTCGCCCGGCACATAGCAAAACCACACGTCGCGAAATTCTATCTCGCCCTTTATTTCATCAAGCTCCTCCACGTCGTCTGAGTCCTGTAATTTTATTTCAAGATCCATCACCGAGAACACCTTTTCCGCCGAAGCAAACGCCGCCTGCAGCTGGCTGAACTGCTCCGCAAGGCTCTGTATGGGGTTGAAAAATTTGGACAAATACATGTAAAACGTAACAACCGTTCCGCTCGTAATCGTCTCCCCGAAAACGTGCGCGTTGTCAATATATCCCTTTCCCCCGAGGTAAAAAAGGCACATCACCGAGCTGATGTAGAGCATATAAACAAGCGGACGGTATATGCTGAAGACGAATATTTCAGAAGTCCGCGCCTTCCCCAGTGCAGCGTTTCTCTTTTCAAAGTCGCGCAGCTTCGCCTCCTCACGGTTAAAAATTTGCGTAATTTTTATCCCCGAAAGGTTTTCCGACAAATATGTGTTCAAATCCGTTCTCGTGTCGGTCACCCTTCTGTAAGCGCGGCGCGTGAACTTTCTGAAAATCACAGTAAAAAGCACAATAAAGGGCACAAAGCACAAAACCATCAGCGTGAGGTAATAATTTAAATAGAGCATCGCCGCCAAAATCCCGAACACAACGCAAAAGTTTTTCACCAAATTCACAAGCAGATTTGTAAACATCATCGAAATGGCGTTCGTATCGTTCATCACCCTCGTCACAAGCTTGCCCACGGGAATTTCGTTTAGCTGCTCGTGCGCCAATTGTTCAATGTGCTCAAACAAATCCCCGCGCATGTTCGAGATTATTCTCTGCCCCGTCTTCTGCAGAATTATTGCTTGTATGTATGTGCATATGAGCGAAAAAACCAGCGCCGCCGCATATCCCGCAACCGATAAAAAGAGCGTGTTCAATTCAAAATCCCCGACAATGAGCTCTTCGATATATCCCACAATAAGCGGCGACACAACGTCATAGACAATCGAGCAAATTACAAGAAGCCCCACCGCAAAAAACCTATTGCGGTACGGCTTGGCATATGCCAAAAGCCGCTTTAAAATCTCCCCGTCCTTCATGTTCCTCTCAAAGCCCATCGTCTCTTTTTTATCCTTCACAACGGCATAGGCGAAAATGAGCGCCGCCGAAATGACGCCAATCACCGCACCGACCGCAAGCAGCGGAAAATACTCATGCATCTGCCTCATCCTCCAATCGCTGCAAATCGACCGTTCTGCGGTAATCCGCACAGCTTTCGTAAAGCTCGTCGTGCGTGCCCACAGCCTCGATTTTCCCCTCGTCCATGAAAATTATTTTGTCCATTCCCTCAATCGTCGAAATTCTGTGCGCAATGAGAATCGTCGTCTTTCCCTCACGCGTCTTTTTCAAATTGTCCAAAATAACTCTTTCCGTCTTGGTGTCCACCGCCGAAACCGAATCGTCCATTATGAGTATCGCCGCATCCTTCATCAGCGCCCGCGCGATTGAAATTCGCTGCTTCTGTCCGCCCGAAACCGTCACGCCACGCTCTCCCAAAACGGTCTCATATCCGTCCTTAAATTCCCTTATGTTCCCATCAACGTCAGCCATTTTTGCCGCCT
The DNA here is from genome assembly GCA_021202495.1 of Clostridia bacterium. Taxonomy (GTDB): domain Bacteria; phylum Bacillota; class Clostridia; order UMGS1883; family UMGS1883; genus JAJQCX01. Next base: position 2,340 of record JAJQCX010000050.1, read on the forward strand.
CTTCAACCTTTTCCCGTTCGGATTCGTCAAACGCGAACGCAATGTTATTTTCAATCGTGTCCGAAAAAAGAAAATTGTCCTGCGGCACGTAGGCACAGCTTTTGCGGAGCGACCGTATTGTCATGTCGTTCACGTCGCAGCCGTCAATAAAAAGCGTTCCTTTCGGCACATTGTAGGTTCTAAGTATCAAATCCGCAATCGTCGTCTTTCCCGCGCCGGTTCTTCCCACGATGCCGACCGCCTCTCCCGCTTCAATCACAAACGAAGCGTTTTTCAGCACGTCAATTTCGCCGTCGGGATAGCGAAAGGTCAGATTTTTAAATTCAATCTTCCCCTTAATGTCCGTTTTTTCCGCAGCGCCGTCGAGGTCTTTCACGTCGGGGGACGCGTCAAGAAGCTCGCTCACCCTCTCCAACGACGCCTTACCGCGCGACGATTTTTCAACCAACAGCGACACCGCCATTATCGGCCACACGATTGACGAAAAATAGCCTATGTATTCCACCAATTGCCCCGCGTCAAATTCGCCTCTGTACGCCATGTACCCGCCAAATCCCAAAATGACGCATATTACCGACTCCACAAAAAGCGTTATCATAATGTTGAGCAGCGTCGATATTTTCGTGTATTTTACGTTTATTTCCTCGTTTTGCCGATTGAGCTTTTCAAACGCATTAATCTCTTTAACCTCTTTCACAAACGCCTTGATTACCGCAATTCCCGAAAAGCTCTCCTGCGCAAAGTCCGAAAGAGAGGAATACGCCTCCTGCCTTTTCGTCCACGTTTTGCGCATTGTTTTGCCCACAATCGTGCTCGCCGCAAACAAAAAAATCATCGGTATCATTGAAAGCAGCGTCAAAAACGCGTTCATCCTCCACATTTTCACAAACGCCAATCCGCCCAAAAAGAGCGCGTCAAAGAACATCATCACTCCGTCGCCCATGCATTCGCGCACCGTTTCAAGGTCATTTGTGTAAAGGCTCATCAGGCCGCCCACCTTGTTTTTTTGGTAATATTCCTGCGACAAATCCTTTCCGCAATCAAACATTCTGCGCCGCAAATCCGTCTCCGCCTTAACCGCTGTTCCGAAAAAGCATATCCTCCACAAAAACCTGCCCACAACCATTGCAATAATTATGTAAATCATCGGCAGACAAATTTCATCGAGCAAAATTTCGGCGTCAAGCTCCCTCAAAACCCCGCCGACCTCAACGCCGCTCCCGTTCATGCCGTTTATCAGCGTCCTGTACAGCTCCGGTATCAAAAGCTGAAAATAGTCGACCAAAATCAACGCCGCCAGCCCCAGCAAGAACGACGGCGCAAACCTTATGTAATACCTGTTTATGTGCTTCCCGAATATCAATTCCTCTCGCCTCTCCGCAAAAAAGTCACCTACTATTTTAACACCCGCCCCGGAAATTGCAAGCACTTTTTTTGTTTTTTCTTTCCCTCAAAACAGAATGTAAATTGCCGATGTAAATCCGGCTCATAACTGTCAAGCCCGCTTCATTTACTCCGGCAATTCACCCTTTATGCCGCAACCGTAGTTGCGTTTTCTTTAATGCTCTTAATTGTATTCATTATTTCTTTTTGAGCTTTCGCGTCAAAAAGCTTTATAAAACTCAGCGGCTTGTCAAACGGCGGCTTTTGCAGCTCTTGAATATCCATATAGCCGTTTTGTTCTATGTGGTTGATTATCTTATGCACAAAGGCAATCTGCCGCTGATTGAGAGAGCTGTCGTTGATAAAGGCGGAAAACGCCTGCATTGCGGCATCGTGATCCATTTTGGCGATTTTGCGAATTAAGAGCCCGAAAGGCGTGGCACCGTATTCGCGCTCATAGTCTTCCTTCGTTCCGAGCTCTTCTGTCAATATGCGCTCAAGCTCTTTATAATCTCCCTCAGATAAGCGAATGTTATGCGTGAGCTTGTGAATTGCCAATGTGTCGCCGTGCTCTGTGACATAGCGGTTGACTTTGGCTCGGTAATCCTCAAAATCGTAAGCGGGATCTAAGATTTCGCCCTCCGTTTTCTCAATGATAGGGTCGTCAAGGTTTGTTATGATAGGGTGTTTGGTTTCTCCCGTTAAAAATTTCATAAGTTCGCGCAGCTCGCGGCGAACGCTCTCGAATTTCAAAACGTCGTTTGCTTCCCAAAAAACATCGGTCTGCACCTCTTTAATGAGGGGCAGCTTTTCTTTAACCTGCGGAATGGTGGTTTTGGTTTGCAGCAATGCCGCCGTTTTGCACAGTTGATTTTTTGCATGGTTAAACGTGGGGAGAAGTTCAATCGATGCAAGCATCAGCCCGTACATGAAATTATCAAAGCGTTTTGCAAATTCGTCGTTGTCGTCAAGGTGAATAATGGGCGCGATGTGCTCCAAAAGCTCGCCCTTGTCGCCCTCGCTGATGAAATCGAAGGCTCCCTGCTTTTTGTATTTTTCAACGTATTCGCGCCGCAGACGTACCTCTATTAAATCGGTTGAAAGATTGCGTACTTCATTTTGGCAATCCTGCACCAATTCTTGCCGCCACAATTGGAATTCCTCGCCCGAAAACGCGCTTTCCTGCAGCGACACTGCCAGCTTCACGCGTTTTCCGAATATGTTTTCGGAAAGAGTTTTAACCCCTCCCGCATCATAGCCGTTTTTGTTGACCTCGAAGTAGTCGAAATTGCCGCAGTAGTCGAAGAAAAGAAAACGCCGCTTGTCGGTATATGCGCCGTCGATTTGGTCGAGACAGGAAAGTCCGTCGCAAAGGCGTGTTCCGCGTCCTATCATCTGCCAGAATTTTGTCAGCGAACGCACCTTTTTGAAAAAAACGAGGTTGACGCATTCGCGCACGTCGATGCCGGTGTCCATCATGTCGACAGAAACAGCAATGTAGGGCGGCTTGTCGGCAATCTTGAAATCGTCGATAACCGTCTGAGCGTAAGAATCGTCACAGATGACTCGCTGCGCAAAATTCCCCTTGTATTTGGGGTAGAGCTTATTAAACCGCTCCAAAAGAAATTCAGCGTGGCGCTTGTTTTGCGCGAAAATGATAGTTTTGCCTATGCGGTCGCCGCCTACGACCTTGATGCCGCGTTCCATTAAATCCTGTAAAACGATGTCTACGGTGGTTTCGTTAAAGACAAATTTATTGAGCTTTGCCGAGGGGATAAAATCAGGCATCATTCCGTCCTCGATAAAATCCGCCTCATAGCGCTCTTTGTCTTCGTCGGAGAGGTCTGCGTATTTAATGCCTTCTTCAAGGAATTTCGTTTTAACCTTGTAGTTATAATAGGGAACAAGAACGTGGTCCTGATAGACTGCCGTTTCGTAATCGTAGGCGTAGGTTGGAACATTGTGCTCCATTTCAAAAAATTCGTATGTGTTGCGGTCAACCTCGTTTTTGGGCGTGGCGGTCAGCCCGACCATGAGCGCATCGAAATATTCAAAGATGGCGCGGTATTTTTTAAATATGCTGCGGTGGCTCTCGTCGATGATAATCAAATCAAAGTGGGCGGGAGTAAACTGAGGAATGCCGTCCTCGGTTTTCGTTTGGTCAATCGCGTTTAACATTGTGGGATATGTGGAAAAAACAATTCTCGCGCTGCGGTCGTCCTTATTGGTGCAAAGATTACACAGCGACATGTCGGGCAGATAATTTTTAAAGCTGTCCTTCGCTTGCTTTACCAATGCGGTGCGATCCGCCAAAAACAAAATGTTTGTAACATAGCCGCCGCGACTTAAAACGTCAGCCAAGCTTGCGGCTGTTCGCGTCTTGCCAGTTCCTGTCGCCATGACAAGAAGATGCTTGCGAAAGCCTGCCTCAATCTGTTCGCAGACGGCGCGGATGGCTTCCTTTTGATAATAGCGGTCGGTAATTTGGTCGTTAATCGGAACAGACATTAAATTGCCGTATTCCGTGCGCCTGTTCATAAGCTTTTGCAAATCATTTTTGCTGAAAATGCCGCTGACTTTGCGCTGGGGGCTTTGGGTGTCGTCCCAAAAATATGTTTCAAAGCCGTTCGTGGTAAAGAGCATAGGGCGTCTGCCGAATTTCTTTTCCAAACAGTCGGCATAGAGCACTGCCTGTTTGCGACCGCTGTTGGGGTCTTTACTTGTGCGTTTTGCCTCGACGACAGCTAGCGGCAGCCCGTCCTTGCCAAACAAAACACAATCGGCATAGCCCTTTTTACCGAGAACGCCTGCCATGTCATCGACGGGGTATTCCTCGCAGACGTCCGCATCCGTGCCGGTGAACTTCCAACCCATTTGCTTCATGTCAATGTCGATGTATGTTTTGCGCGTTTCAAATTCGGACAAATCCTCGCCGACAAAGGTGCGCTCCTCTTTGTTTTGCTCCTTTGCCTTTGTGTATTGCTCGGACAATTCCGCTATTTGCTTGCGCAGGTTTTCGATTTCAGCGTCCTTTTCGCCGAGCAAGCTTTCCTGTTCTTTTATTTTTTTCGTGTCGATTATAACCTTTTCTTTCGGAACAGCCTTTTCGTTAAATTTGCGCTCTTTATAATCCTTGCCGTAGCAGTAATCTATCCATTGAATGAACTCGAAAAGCCCGCGAACGGCGGCAAGGGCATCGGAAGGCTGCACACTGCGCTCGGTGTGCACGGCAAGATTGCCCAGCTTAATGATAAATGGGAGCTTGCCCCATGTGTTGTAATCGACGGCAAAGCGGAACGTCGGCTCGTGGACAAGCGCCTGCAGATTGTCCTTATACGGCAGCTGCATTGTGTTGTCAGCGGAATAAACCCATTTTACCGCCAATTCAAGCGCTTTTCTGCAGCCCACGGCGCACATCGCCGGAGAGGTGACATATACCTTTTCCGCCTCGATTGCCGCCGCGGCAAAAAGAGCGTATTCACTTTTTTCGGTCAAAAATTCAAAGTTTGACACATCATCCACTCCTGTCTGTATTTATCCGCCGCCAAAAGGCAGCTTTTTATGCTTGAAAAATTGTAATATTTTGATTTGTCAGTTGCCGTGACGAATTTGGCGAATTGGGTTTGAAGCTCGATTGGGGGAACAATAATTGTTCTTTGTTGAAATGCCTTGAAATCAATGTTATCTGCTGTCACGCCACGCACTCCCGCAAGCACATCTGCTTCAATTGCCTTAAAGAAATACATAAGGAATGCAGATGTTATCTTGTCATTTGGCACAAATGCTTTCATGTCTTGATTTATTGTTACAGGTGTACTATTTATAGCAAGCGGTAATGTATGTTTTAATATACCGCTTCTTATTACCATAAGCACTGAATTTGAAGGGACTAAATTTGTTGTGCTGTGTGAAATAGCTTCTTCTGTAATATGATCAATGCTGTCGCTAATAACTGCCGATTTCATATCTTTAGGCGAAACCCACGGTATCGTGCCGGTAAAATATTCAGCATGGCTTTTAGATGGTGTGCCACCTCCCAAAATTTCGCGGCATACGTCTGTTATCGGAACAGCTAACCATCTGTCGCTGTTGATCAACGGATCCCCAAACATTTCGATAAATCGGGACTTGACGAGCCGATCTAAAAGATTAATTTCCGATTGTCTTATTGCAATAAGGTCAGTTATTTTATCTAGATTATCCACGATGATTTTTTGCTGTTCTAACTCAGGAAAATTTATGTCAATCTGTAGTAGATTCGCTTTTGTAAGGCTTGGAATTGTTACTGTAGTATTTAACTTTTCAAAGTCATAATTCACGCAGAAATAATATAGATATTTTGGTAATAGGAGCTGTTTATTTACAACCAATCCAAATGCCGTATCAACATTCCAAAATGGCTCATTTACAAAGATAGGATTGTTGATATTGCCTTTTCTGCCTATTACTATAGTTTCGGCATCGCAAAGAAAATCATCCGCATAACCCATCACACCCCCACTACCATATATAGGGTATTTTCCTTGCGGGTTTTCTACTTGCCGTTGATTTTTGCCATTTCGGATTTCTAGAACGTCTGCAAATTTCATGCCGCCACCTCCCCTAAAAATCGGGATTGGCGTCAGGCGATGTACTTTTTATGGCTTATTTTGACGTTATTT
>JAJQCX010000059.1 GCA_021202495.1 Clostridia bacterium
CGACAAGGGTTTTGTTCGGATCGGGGCAGCTCAAAAATCTTCATACGGAGAAGCTGCCCGGCAAAAAGGCGCTGATTGCCGTTTCAAACGGCGTTTCGGTGAAAAAATACGGCTATCTTGAAAGAGTGGAAAAAGAGCTTGAATCGGCGGGCGCGGAGTATGTGCTCTTTGATGAAATTCGCCCCAATCCGACGAGAGAAAACGTCATGGACGGGGCGAAAAAGGCAAAGGACAACGGATGCGATTTTGTTGTCGCGCTTGGCGGCGGCAGTGTGATGGACTGTGCGAAGTGCATTGCGCTGATGATGACAAACCCCGGCGACATTTGGGACTATTCCCTCAGTGCGGCAGGAGGAAAGAAATCGGCGGAGATTGACGCGGCGCCGATAGTATGTATTACAACGAGTGCCGGAACGGGCAGCGAGGTTGACACGGCTTCCGTCATTTCGGACGATGAGGCGCAGGAAAAGACGGGAATTTTCTTCCCCTCAATGCTGCCGACGCTTTCGATTGTGGATGCTGACTTGATGATGAGTGTGCCGCCGAAATTTACAGCTTATCAGGGTATGGACGCGTTTTTTCATGCGACGGAATCCGTAATAAATAAAAACGAGCATCCGATGGGAGAAATGTTCGCATTAAAGGCGATTGAGCTTATCGCGAAATATCTGCCGATTGCATATAAGGACGGAAGTGACAAAGAAGCCAGAGAAATGATGGCGCTTGCAAACTCGTTTGCGGGATATTATATGCTCTGCACTTCGGCGCACACAATGGAGCACGTGATGGGCAGCTTCCACAGCGACCTCGTTCACGGAGCGGGGCTTATCATGATTGCTCATGCGTATTATGATTTCTTCGCCGAAAGAAAAGCGGCTGAGGAACCGATGATTAAGATGGCAAAGGCGATGGGCGTTGAAAATCCGACAAGCGGCAAGGATTTTGTGAAGGCAATGGATGATTTGATTGCATCCATCGGCTGCGCCGAGTTGAAGATGAGTGAAGCCGGAATAACAAAGGACGAGCTCGCGCTCTACCCCAAGCGTATACATGAGGTGTTGGGCGGCGACATTACGGCCGATCCGCTCCCGCTTTCCGATGAAGACTATGCGGAAATTTACAGAAAGGCGTATAAATAAATATGGAAGAAAAGCTGAAATCGGCGGGCGAGCTTTACAAAAGCGGTTATACATGTTCACAGGCAGTCTTTTGCGCATTCGCCGAGGAAATGGGACTTGATGAAAAAACGGCGTTCCGCATAACAGAGGGATTTGGCGGAGGTTTTGGCGGTATGCAGGAGGTATGCGGCGCGTTTTCCGCCGCTGCCGCCGTGATAAGCTATTACAAAAGCAGCGGCACCACACAGAAAAGCACCAAGGCGGAAACTTACCGCGTCGTTCGTGACGCCGCAGAGCTTTTCAAAAAGGAATACGGCTCCGTGCGCTGCAGAGAAATACTGCACGGCAATTCCCAAAGGCGTTTCAATGCGGAATGAAGGTAAAGGACGCGGTGCTTGTAGTACACAAAATTTTAGGGGAAAACTTCACTCGGCACAGTGAAAAACAAAGGGAGGAATGAATTTATGAAATCGTTGGAAGATACTTTGAGATTGAATAACGGATATGAAATGCCGTGTGTCGGATTCGGCACATGGCAGACGCCGGATGACGATGCGGCAAGAGCCGTAAGCGATGCAATTAAAGCAGGGTACAGGCACATTGACACGGCGGCGTGTTATGAAAACGAGGTCGGTGTGGGGAGCGGCATAAAACAATCCGGAATTGAGCGGGAAAAGCTCTTTGTCACAAGCAAGGTTTGGAACACCGAGCGCGGATATAAGAAAACCCTTGCCGCGTTTGAAAAAACTCTTTCAGACCTCGGACTTGATTATTTGGATTTATATTTAATTCATTGGCCGGCGTCGTCCTTGCGCTTTGAGAATTGGAAGGAAATTAACCTTGAAACATGGCGCGCTATGACCGAGCTTTACAAGGCGGGCAAAATAAAAGCGATCGGAGTTTCAAACTTTTTGCCGCACCACATGGAGGCGCTTGTCAAAACGGAAGTCAGACCGATGGTGAACCAAATTGAATATCATCCGGGGCTTATGTGGAACGATACGGTTGAATATTGCAAAAAGCATGATATCTTAGTTGAGGCATGGAGCCCGCTCGGAACGGGGCGTATGCTCGAAAACGAGGAGCTTAAAGCGATTGCCGCAAAATACGGCAAGTCGGCAGCGCAGCTTTGTATTCGCTGGTGCCTGCAAAACGGCGTTGTGCCGCTGCCAAAATCCGTAAACAGTGCAAGAATTGCGGAAAACGCAGATGTGTTCGATTTTGAAATTGATAAAGAGGACATGGAGAAAATTAACGCAATGCCGAACTTCGGCGGTTCGGGGCTGCATCCCGATGAGGTAAATTTTTAATAAGAAAGGATTTTTTAGGGAAATGCTATGCAGCCGATGGGGCACAAAATTGCGCCCGTGATTTCAAGCGGCATGGAGCTCATAATAAAAGTGATTTTCAGTATTTATATTGTTCCGCGATTGGGATATTGGGGAGTTGTGATAACCGAGCCGATTATTTGGCTTATCTGCTTTTATACTTATCGGCGATTTATATGGTATCTGAAAGAAGGAGGAAGATTGCAGCATGACGGAGCTTGAAAAATTGGATGCGGGAATGGAATACGATTTTTGGGACGAGGCGGTCAATGCCCGCAAGCTGCGCGCGATAGAGGCGTGCGGGAAGCTGGAAAAAATTCCGCAGACGGACGAGGCTGCCAGAGCTGTCGTAATCAAGGAGCTGTTCGCCCATGTAGGAGAAAACCCTGCGGTTTTGACGGGGTTTAACTGCGATTACGGATTGCATATTTCGGTCGGAAAAAATTTTCTTTGCAATTACAACGTGACGATTTTGGACATTGCGCCGGTTTCAATCGGCGATTATGTGATGATCGGTCCGAATACGCTGATCTCGACAGTGAACCATCCCATAAGTTCTGCGGGGCGGAGAAAGCATTTGGGGATTGCAAAGAGTGTTAAAATCGGCAATGATGTGTGGATTGGCGGCAACGTGACGGTGCTCCCCGGCGTTACAATCGGCGACAATGTGATAGTTGCAGCCGGAGCGGTGGTGACAAAGGATGTGCCCGATAACTGCATCATCGGAGGAGTTCCGGCGAGAGTGATACGCAGCATCGAAAGCGATATTGACGAAAGAGATTAAAAAGAATATAATATAGGAAATATTCGAATGAAGAGGGAATCAATTCATGCCGGGAGAGAAAGAAATATCCTTTGACGCGAAAAAAACGGCGCTTTTTGAGAGTATGCCTATCGCGAAGGCTGTTATGACGATGGCGGTGCCTACGGTGTTGAGCTCGCTTGTGATGGTAATCTACAATTTGGCGGACACTTATTTTGTGGGGATGCTCAATAATTCAATAGAAAATTCCGCCGTTACGCTGGCGGCGCCGGTGCTTTTGGCGTTTAACGCCGTGATAAATTTGTTCGGCGTCGGCGGTTCGAGCCTAATGAGCCGTTACATGGGGCAGAAGGAATACGCGTCGGTGAGGAAAAGCTCCGCCGTCAGCTTTTACTGCGCATTGGGCTTTTCGGCGCTGTTTTCGCTTTTGTTTGCGCTTTTTCACACGCAGCTGCTTAATATTTTGGGCACAATGGAGGACACCGCTGCCGCAACGTGGAATTACCTTAAATGGACTGCCGTTTGCGGCGCGGTGCCGGCAATTTTAAATGTCGTAATGGCAAATTTGGTGCGTGCGGAGGGTTCAGCCCTCCATGCGAGCATCGGCACGATGAGCGGCTGTGTTTTAAATATCATTCTCGATCCTATTTTCATTCTTCCGTTTGGGCTGGGAATGGGCGCCGCGGGCGCGGGGCTTGCGACATTTATTTCAAACTGCGCGGCGTGCTGCTACTTTTTCGTGCTGCTGTGGGTGAGACGCGGGAAGACGATGGTGTGCGTAAATCCGAAGGTGTTTTCGTTTGATGGGAAAATTTTGAGGCAAATTTGCGTTGTCGGGATTCCCGCGGCAATACAAAATCTGCTCAATGTGACGGGCATGACGGTGCTCAATAATTTTACCGCCGCTTACGGCTCTTCCGCTGTTGCCGCGATGGGAATTTCGCAAAAAATCAACATGATTCCGATGTATATTACAATGGGCGTTTCGCAGGGAGTTATGCCGATTGTGGGATATAATTATTCCGCGGGAAACCGTGAGCGCATGAAAAAAGCGGTCACGTTTACCGCGAAAATAAGCGTTTCGTTTATTCTTTTGATGACGATTGGCTATTATGCGTTTTCGGAGGGGTTAATCGGGCTGTTTATGAAAAACGCGGAGGTTATAGCATACGGCAGTCGGTTTTTGCGCGGAATGTGCATCGGGGTGGTATTTTTATCGATTGACTTTTTGGCGGTCGGCGTGTTTCAGGCGTGCGGCATGGGAAGAAAGTCGCTTGTTTTCGCAATTTTAAGAAAGATTGTTTTGGAAATTCCCGCGCTGTTTATTTTAAATTATTTTTTCCCGCTTTACGGGCTTGCTTATGCGCAGTTTTGTGCGGAGGTTGTACTTGCCATAGCTGCGGTTGTGCTGCTGTGGAGAATGTTTCGGGATAAATAATACTAAAATTCAATAAAAACGCTTGCTGAAAAGGGCGTGGGTAACGGAAGTACGGTGGTAGACCGCGGGCGGGGACGAGCCCCGCCCTTACAACCGACATAGCGAGGAAATCGCGTAAAGATGGCTGATTTATGGTTTGGTGGTAGCCTGCGGCGGGAGACAAGCCCCGCCCTACGACCAAGTGTGGCGATAATCGGTGGTGTGGCAGGCTGATTTTTGATTGAATAACAATGCAAAAGAAAAACGGGACTGTATCGAATTTGATACAGTCCCCGCTCATTTTAATGAGTTATGCGATTTGCGCCGTTTAGGATAAAATCTGTAATAAAGCTCTCGTCAACGTCAAAGCCGGTTTCGGCAATGCATTTTTTTATTATGTCGGACGTGGGAGGTGTGATGGATTTTAAGATTTTTGCAACAGAGGCGTTTTGCACCGTAAAGTCGCGAAACAGTTTTATGAGAAGGTCGTTTTTGCGCGACACATCTTTGGGATAACCTCTTGAAATGAGGGCGATGTTGTGGTCAAAGGCGGGAGCAAGCGCGGCGACCGTGCCCGTATTTATGTCGCGGAGAACGCCGTAATTTTTCGTGTGGCGATCCATGTTAAAGCAGATTGTGTCAAGATATATCATCTTGACGAAATCCTCCGCGGCATGGGGGCAGAGAGAATTGAGAACGTTAAAGCTTTTTTCGTAGTCCTCATCGTCTCCGACAAGGGAGGACATCGGCTCATAGTTGACCATGGCTCCGTTTGTGAAATCAAGGCTGCGGATAAATTGCCCGTCAAGATCGCAGTGGGCGGCGTTAAAGCCGAGCGCTTTGGCTAAATGATAAATAAAAAGCTCGGAAAAAAGCTCGTTTTCATTGCCCTGTTTATAGAGCCACCACTTGCCGTCAATCAGCCGCCAGCATTTTTCAAAGCTGCCGATATTGGTGAGCTCGGGGGTGGGTGAGGGCGGCAGAGCGAAGCTGTCGGGGTCGCCGTAGAGCGCGAGTGCGGCAAAGGCGTTCGACTTGAAATTCACATCGTCATATGTGAGATTGCTGCCGTTTGGTTTGAACCAATAGTTATCGGTTATCGCCGCGGCGTGAACCGAAAGAACAAGCTCGGCATCGTCAGCGTTAGTTAATCGCAAAACTTTTTTTAAAAGACGCGAATTTGTCCTGTGCTTATCTATCGCTCGTTCGGACAGCCATGCTTCAATGCTGCCGCCGCGCCGCAAAAGAAAGGGCATGAGCTTCTCGCAAATGGGGGAAAGCTCGTTATTTTTAATCTGTGCGACCTCGATGTCGCCTGACATGAGAAAGCCGTTTAGAAGCATGGTATCACCTCCGAAAAAATTTATAAAATAAGCCCGCCTGAAAAAATCGGGCGGGTTTATCAGAGCAACGGGTATTATCTCAAGCCCGTCATGTATTCGCTTACCTTGCCGAAAGCGTCTGCGGCGTCCTTGAGCTCGCCGCCCTTGGTAATGCCGAGAGCGCTGCCGCCGTTGCCGAAGAATACGAAGTCCCACTTATAAGTATACTTTTGAAGCTCAACCATTTCCTTAACGGCTTCCTTTGTATATGTGGTGCTCGCGTTGTCGTCCTCGCCCATGATGACAACGACAACCTGAGAAGGTCTTTCGCTTTCATCCTGTGCGGCAAGTCTTGCGCCGACTGTTTCGACAGCCGTGCCGACTGCGTCGTACAAAGCGCTGCTGCCCTTGGGAACGTAAGTCTTTACGTTGTATTTTCTTATATCCTTAAGATTTTTATTGTCAGCAACCTTAATGGGGGGTTCATTAAAAAATACAAGCGTGTATGTGCTTTCGTCCTCAACTTTTTTCTGGGCGTCAACAAGAGCGTTAAAACCCTTGAGAACGCTTGCCTGATCCATACCGGCACTCTTTCCTATTACAAAAACAAATTCTTTGCGGGCATCATTCATGATGATTCCCTCCTTTCAGAAATTCTTTATATATTATACGCCTTTTAAAAAAACTTTCAATTCGTATTTTCCACAAAAAACGGACAAAATTTGCGCGGCTTTATGTAAACTATCACCTGTTTTTGGAAAGAGGCGTTGAAAAAAGGTCTTTCAGAACGCCGCTTAGGAACATGGCGATGGCATATACTCCGCAGGCGATAAAAAGCGGAACGAGAAATTCTATTTTATCGGGGAGGGCTGCGGTATCGATAAAATTGAGCGAAAGAATGAGAGATACGACGCTCACGGCGGCACAGAGCAGAATTTTGAGAACGGAGAAGCCGAGCTCCTTTGAAAGAAAGCTTCCGATAACGCCGTGCAGACAGATTGCGACATAGATTGCGTAAAGAGTTAAAAGAAGCGTCGTTGTGACAGCGGCGGCGTTTGCGCCGAAGCGCGGCACGGCAAAGACGTCGAGCGCAATTTTGAGCGCGACGGTGACGATGGTGCCGATAACGGTCATTTTGTAGCGGCCTGAGATGTAGAGCACTTTATTTAAAAGATTTTGCGCAAGGTAGCCGAAAATGCCGAAGCTGTAGATGACAAACGCCGTTGAAACGCGCTCGGTTACGTCGTGGGTGAAGTTGCCGCGTTCATAGAGAAGCGCGATGATGTCTTCGCCGAAAAAGACGACGGCGATAAGGTAAAAGACGAAAATGGACATCATTATTTTGATTATATAGCCTATAAGCTCACGAACGTATTTCATTTCGCCGTGCTCGTAGTTTTGACTTATCGCCGGGAAAACGACGCTTGAAAGCGCGACGACGAAAACACCGGAAAAGGTGATGAAAAGCTGGCTTGCATAGGTTAGGGTGGTCGTGACGCCCGCCTCGCCGCCGACGAATGTTCTGTCAATTAAAAAGCAGAGCTGGAACATCATGCCGGAGATGAATATATACACGGTTTCGGCAACGTTTTTCACGCCGCCGCTTGTGTCAATTCCGCGTTTGGGGGCAAAAAAGCGGTAGCCCTCCTTGTAGAACGGGGGCATGAGAATGACGATGTGTAAAAACCAACCGAGAGTGGTGATAATGCTGATTGTTTCAACGCCGGAAACGCCCATGTAGACCGCGATTACGGCAAGAAGGTTGTATGGCAGGCTCATTATCGAGGGGAGGAAGAACTTGCGCCTGTTTTGCAAAAGCCCGCTCATCATGTAGGCGACGGCGATAAAGAGAAACGACGGCAGCATGATATACATGAGCTTGACCGCCAGGTCGTAATCCGCGCCGGAGCGTCCGGGGAGAAGAAGCATGGAAATAGGGCGCGCAAAAGCATAGAGCAGCGCCATGACGATGATGATGAGCAGCGAAATGCTGCGGATAAAATACGCGGCGTAGCTTCTTTGCGCGTCGGGAGAGGAATGCTCCGTTTTATTTATATTTTTGATAATCAGCGTCGAAAGGGCGGAGCCGACAGCCGTGAAAACGAGGCTGGCGACGCCGAAGACCTGATAATATATATCCGATGTCGCGGACGCGCCGAAAAGCGCGCTGAGCGCCATGTCGCGCAGAAAGCCCACGCCCTTGGCGACAAGGATTCCGAACATGACGAGAATGTATGCGTTAGCCAAAATTCAATCACTTCCTGTTATGCAAGGCAAAGCTTGCACGGGAAAAACTCATATGAACTATTTTATACTTTATTTTGGACTAAGTCAATACAAAGTGAAAATACCGCACGGCAACAGCATTTACTTTTTAGGTGAAAAGAGAATGTCCAACAGCACAT
>JAJQCX010000102.1 GCA_021202495.1 Clostridia bacterium
ATTTGAATTATATTGCCGTTTTGGAGTTTACACAAAATGCGGGACATACCCCTTTGTTGATGGATTTTATAGATTGTCGGTTATGTGTTGAGTTTCAAAATCTCCCTCGGATATAAAGTCAATCAATTCGTTGAAAGATTTGCCGTTTAAGACCGATTCGGAAAATGCAAACGGGGTGACATCTTTCAGAGCTTGCGGTGTTGTGAGCTGAGTTTGAGAAGAACGATTTTGTATTTCTTTGATATTTATTTTCTTCCTTTCCGTCATTGCGATACCTTCTTTCTCTGAAATATATTATATGAACAAAACGGCAATCTCTCCAATATTAGATTAACATTTTTTGTCGTACGTGTCAAGATAAAAATTTTACCAGCCGAAGAAGGGGAAGGATGAGAAGAAGTTATTCATCCAGTTGCTGATGTCGGTGTAGTTTCTGCCTTGGCGGGGAGAGGTGCTGCCGCCGTTTGATTTGGAGGAGGTGGTGACGGTGAAGGTTTGAACGGCTTCGTTGCCTTCGGCATCAAGGGCGTAGAAGGTGTAGGTGCCGTCCTCGGCGTAGTAGGTGGCGGTGCCGGAGGAGAGTGTCACCTCGGTTCCGTTGTTGCCGCCGTCAAAGTCCTCGGCTGTGAGCGTGCCTTCACCGTAGCGCGCTAAAACGAGGTCGTAGTCGGGATCGATTATCTGCACGACGAGGTAGTCGGTGCCAAAGCTTGACATTATATATGCCGAAATCTGCGGGGCGGAGCCGGTGTATTCGATTTTTGTCCATGTCGCGCCCGAGAGAAGCGAGTGATCGTAGGTAAGCGCGGCGTAAAGGTCGAGCATGCCGCCGCTGACGGTTGTGTCGGAGAGAGAATCGAGCTGTTTTGCGGAGCTCAGCAAAATCTCCTTGACGTCGGCAAGAGTGATGTCGGTGTAGTGCGAGTAGAGCATTGCAGCGCCCGCCGTCACCATGGGAGCCGCCATCGATGTGCCGGTCATGTAGCTGTAGGAGCCGTCTGTCGTTGTGCTGAGAATGTAGGTGCCGGGAGCCGCGATGTCGACGGTTTCGGAACCGTAGTTTGACGAATAGTGAAGATTTCCGTCGTAGCTGACGTTTGCGACGGAAATTATATTGTCAAGGTCGTAGGATGCGGGGTAGCAGGGTTCTTCATCGGTATTCGCGCCGTCGTTGCCCGCGGCTACGACAAAGAGCATGTCGGAGCTTGCGAGTGTCATGTAGAGCGCTTGGTCGTCGGATGACGTGCCGAGGCTGAGATTGCATATCGAAGCGCCGTTAGCTTCGGCGTGGCGGATGGCGCGGATGATGGATTCTGTTGTGCCGCTGCCACTCGAGCCGCCGAGCGCTTTGACGCTCATTATTTTTACATTGTCGCTTTGAACGATGCCGGCGATGCCCGCAGAATTGTCCGCTTTTGCGGCGATTGTGCCCGCGCCGTGGGTGCCGTGGTCGTCATCGTCGCCGGTGTAGACCACGTTTGAATTGTCGTAGAAATTCCAGCCGTACACGTCATCGACGTAGCCGTTGCCGTCGTCGTCGATGCCGTTGTCGGGAATTTCGCCTTCGTTTATCCAAATGCTGTCGGCAAGCTCGGTGTGGGTGTAGTCGATGCCGGTGTCGACGAGAGCTACGATAACTTCACGCTCACCACCGTTATAAATCTCCCATGCTTCGGGGGCGTTGATGTCAACGTCGACGACGGCGGAAACCGTCGTTGTTGAAGAATTGTCGGACGCAAAGGCGCGCGTGCGTCCGCGTCCGCCGGGGCGGCCGAAGTAGTCGGGCATGAGCCATTGCCAGGGAAGGCTCGGCTCGGTGAAGGGATTGTCATATACGGGAAATTCGTTCTTTTGCTCTTCCATGTAGAAGGAGCCGTCGTTATTGAGCGCCCACTGCTTTGCGTAATATTCGTCGTTGACCGTAACGGAGGTTTGAGTGTATGAATAATTGGGCTGATAGAGAATAACGTCGCTGTTTTCGGAAAGGGAGGCGAGAGTTTCCGTGAGCTCTGTCTCGTCGGCGCAGGTTAATGTTTCAAAATCGCCGTCCGAATACATGACGAAAATTTCATTATTGATGTATTCCGACAAGTCATAAGCTGCGGATTCGACCGAATTGTCCGACGCCGCGACGGAGCTTGCCGAAAGCGCGAAAAGCGAGAGAGTGAGAAGCCAAGATATAAATTTTTTCATAATACAAGCATCCTTTCTTATTTCTTGATGATTGTTAGTTTAACGCATTAAAGTTAAAATGCGGTGAAGAAAATTGAAACAAATTATAATATTTAATTAGCAATTAGCAATTTAGGAACAAAAACGCTTTGCGTTTTTGATAAAATTTATACCTTAATTGCTAATTGCACATTGCTAACTGCTAATTGTTCTGCATTAGTTTTTATAACTAAAGAAGGAATAATTCAAATCTTCGCCGGAGACGGTGAAGCGGACGGAGGTATTGACGGAGGTGTCGTATCCATAGGAGGCGATTGTTTCGCTGCCTACCGAGCCCAAGTAGATGTATCGGATGCCGTCCTGAACGGTCGTTTCGGTTTTTGCGCCGGGGGAGAGGACGAAGACGTTTTTGCCGTTGTCACTTAAATAGGTAAGAAAATAATCGAAAACCTCTTTTTCGCGTGTGATCATGTTGTAGGAGGGGCTGTTCATCAGGATAACAATGTTTTTCTCGGCGGCATTTTCAACCGAATTTTTAAATTGAAGCCATTGGGAGGAATCGGTTGAGGAAATCGATGAGGAGTCGCTATTTGCGAGGGTGATGATTTTTGTACTTGCAAGAGTGCGCTCCGAAAAGCCCGTTACGGGGTTATAAAGCGGCAAAATGCCGTATTCGTCGGAAAGGTCGGAAAGGGTGTACACTGTGCCGCGGTTTGAAAGGTCGGTAAGAGTTTTGTTCGCGGTATATAAGCCCAAAAGCGTTTTGGGCGCAATTGCGCCGGTCACGGAAAAGGAGAGGGCGTTATCTATCGAGCCCTCAAAGGAGTCTCCCGCGCGCTCGTCAAGGGCGCGGTCATAATATTCGCCGTTGACAACACCGGTTGAGGCAAAGCCCTGAAAATGAGCCGTGACGGTGCCGCTGCCGGAGCCGTTTTTGACGGCGTTGCCTTCCATGATTACGGAATCCGTTGTTGAAAATTCAATCATTGAGGCGGGAACGGTGGCGCACTGTCCGCTGCGGTCGTAGGCTGTGAGCGTGAGATAGCAGTCGGAAGATGTGGTGTCGATAGATTCGGGGTAGAGATTTATTGAAAAAATGTCGTCCAAGACGTTTATTTCAACCGTTTCCGAGGCGTCGCCCGACATGACGGTGATTGTCTGCGTGCCGGCGTTTGCGAAGGTCACGGTTGTGCCGGAGATTACGGCGTCGGGGTCGGACGAGGTGACGGCGTATTGACAGTCGGGGATTGTGACATAGTTTTCGTCGTAGAACACGGCGGAAACGGTGACGCTGTCGCCGAGAACGATGTTTTGCGCTGTGACCTCAACGCTTGCGCCGTAGGGGGTGTCGAGCGGGTCTGTTGCGGCAAAGATGCCGACGGCGGTCGAAACGCTGCGAAGAGAGGAAACGTCGTTTTTGACCTCGAGCGCTCCGCTCATGCGGTTTTCCGTGATCATTGTGGTGCTGCCGCCGCCGTCAAGATTGATGGCGTCTGTGCAGCCGAGTGAAATCATGAAATTGGCAAGCTCGGTTTGCGTCATGCCCGGGCAGTCGGACTCGCGTCCGTCGATTGTGACAAGAAGAAGCGTTTTGCCGTCGTCGGCAACGCCAATCGCGGTGCGCTGGCTGCGGCCTGCGATAACGTTGACGAAGTCGGCAACTTCTCCGTCCTTGACGATGAGCGTGTTGCCGCCGACAGCCTCTTTAATGGCGGAGACATCGGGCGAGAGCGTCATTTCCACTTTTATAACGTCACCCATGGCAAAATTGGCGTTGAGAAAGCCGTTTACGGAATAATTGGCGATAAACACCGCGCCGCCGTCGGGAATGGCTACGCTTTCGCCGCCCCATGAATATCCCGTCATGCGGTAGGCGTTTTCGTCGGCGTATTCGCCAATGAAGGCATAGCAATATTCGGGAACGGTGACAGTGTCGCCCCAAGCGGAGGTGTACATTGAAACGGAGCCGTTTGTGACGGCGACTTTATTGACCTGATAGAGCGGTATGGCGGAATAATAGTCGCAAAGCGAGGTGTGATCCGCGATAAGAGTGCCGGAGAAGGTGAAATAGTCAAAAATTGCGGTGTTGTCCTCGGTGAGAACAAAGGAGACAAGCCCGTCGGTTGAGGGCGTTGAAACGAGCTCTCCGTTTGAAAAAACCATGCCGAGCATGTTCGTTTCCGCTCCCGTTGAGGCGGGATAGTTGAAAAAGTCGCCGTTTATTGCGGCTTTCGCACCCGAGGAGGAAGCCATTGTTTTGACCGTTGAAAGAGAGGATGAGCCCGAGGGCGACATTATGACGCGAAGCTCCGCCGCGCTGTCCTCAAGGTTCATGCGAATTATGTCGGAGCGAACCCAGCCGCTGTCGGTGAAGGTGTCGTAGGTTTGATATGTAACGCCGCGAAGAATTGTCTCTTGGGCGGTGTTTTGATATATGACCTCGGCGGATGATGCAAGAGGCTGCACGGCGAGCAGAAACGCCGCGGCAAGCGAAATATATTTACTGAGTTTTTTCATATTAAATAAATCCTTTCAAATCAAAAAATCGCATTCACTGATAAGTATAGCATAATGATTGTTAAAAAGAAAGGGCTAAAATTTTGAGAAAATAAAGACAGATTGTGAACGAAGGATAGGCGTTATACGTTGACTGAAAAGTCATCTCTTGCCGTTTTCAAGAACAGCTCCGCCGCGCGGGAGAAAACCTGATATTTTTTCCAAACCAAGTCAAGATGTATTCGATAATCCAAATCGAGCGGAACAAAGCGGAGATTGCTCTTTTCGGACGTGTCGGCGAGGTGGTCTATGCCAATCAAATATCCGGCTCCCTCGTCGACTAAAAGAGCCGCGTTATAGACCAAATTATACGTCGCCGCAACGTTGAGCCTTTCTATGCCGCGTCCCAGCCAACTGCGGATTATTTTGTCTTCCGTCGTTTGCCGCGAAATAATGAGCGGCACATCCCACAAGTCCGAGGGCTTTATAACATCCTTTCCGCAGAGCGGGCTGTCTTTTCGCATTATCACGCCCCAGCGTTCTTCCGCAGGAATTCTGATAAATTCATATTTCGTAATATCAGCCGGCTCGACAAAAATACCGAAATCGAGCAGTCCTTTGTCGAGCTTTTCGCGGATATCCTCACTGTCGCCGCTTGTGAAGTGAAGCTTTATGTTCGGATAATCCTGTCGCAGCTTTGTAACGATTTTCGCGATGAACCGCACCGCGTCCGCCTCGCCGCCGCCGATGTAAATGTCGCCGCCCACGCTTTCGCCGGAAAGTTTGAGCTCCGCTTCCGTTTTGTCGGCAAGCTCAATCAATTCCTCAGCGCGTTTTCTCAAAAGCTGCCCCTCCTGCGTCAGCGTTACCCGCCTTTTTCCGCGTATCAGGAGCGTTTTTCCGAGCTCTCTTTCCAAATCCATAAGCTGCCTCGAAAGAGCGGGCTGAGATATGTGCAAAAATTCGGACGCCGCCGTGATGCTTTCCTCTCTCGCAACAGCTAAAAAATATCGTAAAACTCTGAGTTCCATAATCTTTGACCTCCTTTAGAAACCATTGTATCAAATTTTGTGGTGATATTCAAGTGCTATCATACCTAAAACGCATGATTTATCATAAAACATAAGTATTTGACATTATATCTTTTTTAAATTATACTGTGGTAAAAGGAGGTTACAAACCATGAAAAAGCTCATATCTTTTGTACTAATTTGCCTAATGACGGCATCGTTTTCCACAGGCTGCGCCGCCGAAACAACCTCGCCCGGCGGCACAATCGAGCTGCAAATAGGAAATCCCATTATGACAATTGACGGAGAGGAACGCGAAATCGACCCCGGACGCGGCACGGCGCCCATCATTCAAGATAACAGAACGCTTCTTCCCGTTCGAGCGGTCGTCGAAGCGATGGGCGGCGAGGTTGAGTGGAACAATGAAACGCAGACCGCCCGCCTTTCAAAAGAGGGCACTGTCATTCTTCTGACCATAGGAAGCGAGACGGCATATGTAAACGGCGAGGAATATTCGCTTGACACCGCTCCCATTATCCAAAACGAGCGGACTATGCTGCCGATTCGTTTTATTGCAGAAAGCTTCGGCTACAGCGTTGCGTGGGATAACGAAACGCAGACAATCACTCTGACGCCCTCGGAAGAAAATACGGAGGAAGCTGTTATGACAAATCAATCCGAATTGCGCAGCTCTATCGTAGTATATTTTTCGCAAACCGGCACGACAAAGCCGCTTGCTATTAAAATTGCGGAGATGACGGGCTCGGACGTTTACGAAATTACGGCGGCGGAGCCTTATAGCGATGAGGATATTGATTACGGCAACAATTCAAGTCGTGCCAATCAAGAGCAAAACGACCCCGACGCAAGACCCGCCATTGCGGGTGAAATTCCCGATTTGTCGCAGTACGACACAGTCTTTATCGGTTTTCCCATTTGGTGGGGCACAAATCCGAGGATTATAAACACATTTATCGACAGCTGCGATTTATCCGGAAAAACAATAATGCCGTTTTGCACCTCCCACTCCTCCGGCATTTCCTCGGCTGTTTCGGCAATTAAAGCAGCCCTTCCCGATTCTGACGTAAAATCGGGCTTTAGGTCAAACGGGGAAATCGATGAGGACGAAATTTCCGAATGGCTTTCGGAAAACGGCTTTTCACAAACTTCCGCCGAAACAAGCACACCTGTATTCAATTTCGAGACAAAAACCGTCACGCTTAACAGCGGCTATGAAATGCCCATAAACGGCTTGGGAACATACAGTCCGCACGGGGATGAATGTATAAATGCGGTAAAATCCGCAATCGAGTGCGGAGTGCGCCTATTTGACACCGCCTCCGCCTACGGAAACGAGGAAGAGGTCGGGCAGGCGATACGCGAAGCGATTGAAGAGGGGCTTGTGACGCGAGAGGAAATTTTCGTTATTACGAAAATTTATCCCGGCAGCGAAATGGAGAACCCGGAAGAATCAATCCAAGCGTGTCTTGACAGGCTGGACATAGGCTACGTCGACATGATGCTCCTGCACCACCCCGATGACAACGACGTCAAAGCGTATAAGGCAATGGAGGAATTTGTGAAGGAGGGAAAAATCCGCTCAATCGGTCTTTCCAACTGGTACGTTGAAGAGCTGGAGGAATTTTTACCGCAGGTTGACACCATTCCCGCGCTTGTGCAAAATGAAATTCACCCCTATTATCAGGAAAATGACGTTATTCCCTATATTCAAAGCTTGGGAATAGTCGTACAGGGCTGGTACCCGTTGGGCGGCAGAGGTCACACAACCGAGTTATTAAACGACGAAACAATAACAAAAATTGCCGAGGCGCACGGCGTATCATCCGCACAGGTGATTTTAAGGTGGAATTTGCAAAAGGGCGTTGTCGTAATTCCGGGCTCGAGCAACCCCGACCACATAAAGGAAAACACCGAGCTCTATCATTTTGAACTGACGGATGATGAAATGGAAGAGATTAACGCGCTTGACAGAAACGAAAAGCATGATTGGTATTAAGGAAGGTTAGCATGACTATTTTTGAACGAGACTTGGCGGGAGAGCAAATATCAATTCACGACCCCGAATTTTATAAAATAAACGACATTATAGGCGAGTCGCAGAAAATTCTCTCCGAAATGAACAATTCCTATCACACAAAAGACGAGCTGCGGCAGCTCTTCTCAAAGCTGACAGGAAATAGTGTTGACGAATCATTTGAAATATTAGTGCCGTTTTACACCGACTTCGGCAGAAACATTACCATCGGCAAAAACGTCTTTATCAATCAAAACTGCACGTTTATGGACAGAGGCGGCATTATCTTAGAGGACAATGTTCTGATTGCTCCGCGCGTGAACCTCATCACGACAAACCACGTAATTTCGCCTAAGTCAAGACGCGACGTAATTTCAAAGCCTATTCGCATATGCAAAAACGCGTGGATAGGCGCAAACGCCACAATAACTCCCGGCGTGACAATCGGCGAAAATTCTGTTGTTGCGGCGGGTGCCGTCGTAACAAAAAACGTCCCTGCAAATGTCATTGCCGCGGGAATTCCTGCAGTAATTATAAAAGAAATAAAATAAAGAAAGTCCAATGGTGAAAAGTCAATAGGCTGAGCGAAGAAAATTTCGAAGGAAA
>JAJQCX010000019.1 GCA_021202495.1 Clostridia bacterium
CGGAAGGAAAAATAACTGCTAATTTATCGTGCTTATGCTCGTCGGCAAACCCGCCGGAGGCGGAGGGGCTGCAGTCGGTATAGGGAAGATAGGGCTTGATGTCGTAGATTGGGGTGTTGTCCAAAATGTCGGCGCCGGAGACGATAAGAGACGGGATGTCATTTTCATATTGTACCGCTTCAAGCTTGACGCATGAGAGGGCGATTGAATTTGGGCGAAAGGGGGAGCGGGTGGCGAAAACGCCGCGCTTTTCCTTGCCGCCGAGGCGGGGAGGATAGACGGTGGGGGAAATGTTCTCACGGTGAGAGAGCGAAAAATCCCACAAAAGCCAAAGGTGGGAAAATTCTCCAATACCCAAAATAAAATCGGGGTTTTGAAATTGAGGCTCAAAGACTATCTTGGCAGTGAGTGACGGCACAAGTCCGCTTTGGCGCGGTATGCCGAATTTGGAGGAAAAATCGGTATGTATTCTGGCGATTGTTATCATAATAAATCACGCTCCGAAAATATTTTAAGGCGTAAAACGGAATTTGTCAATATTGTTATCGGGCGGGATTTTTTGCGGCGAAAGGCTTGAAACGAGGGGCTAAATGTGCTATTATCAGTACAGAATACAATTAAATGAATTGGAGTTTGGAATGTATGATTGGGATAATCGGCGCGATGAAAATTGAGATTGAGAGAATAAACGACGCGATGGAAAACGTGGAAAAAAGCCTTATCAGCGGGATAGTTTTCACTAAGGGAACGCTTTACGGCAAAGAAGTTGTGACGGCTGTGTGTGGGGTGGGAAAGGTCTTTGCGGCGGTCTGCGCGGAGGCGATGATACTAAAATTTAAGCCCGAAATAATCATAAATACGGGCGTTGCGGGGACGCTGACGGATGAGCTTTCGATTGGGGACGTGGCGGTGGCTACCGGGGTTTTGCAGCATGACATGGATACTTCTCCCTTGGGCGATCCGGTGGGGCTGATTTCGGGCATAAATATGGTAGAAATACCATCTGATGCGGAATTGGGCGGGAAAATCGCAAAATGCGTGGAAAAGCTCGGAGTTAAGGTAAAAATGGGCGCTGTGGCGTCGGGCGATCAATTTATCAATAACGAGGAAAAGAAGGCTTGGATAAGGGATAATTTCGGCGCGATAGCCTGCGAAATGGAAGGCGCGGCGATTGGGCAGACGGCGTTTGTAAACAGCGTGAAATTTGCTGTGATAAGGGCAATTTCGGACGGTGATGGGGGAGAAATGGATTACAATACATTTTTGAAAAAGTCCGCTGAAACAGCAGCCGAGGCGGTAAAAGGGCTTGTGAAAGGGGAAATCTGAAAGTGGATAATTACGCGAGGATAAAAGCGGCAAAAAGTGAGAAAAAAGCGGATTTGGTGATAAAAAATGCGAAAATCTGCGATTTGGCGTGCCATGAGATTTATGAGGGCGACGTTGCGGTGGCGGACGGTGTGATAGTCGGCTGCGGAAGCTATGAGGGTGAAGTGGAGATTGACGCGGAGGGCGGATATGTGATGCCGTCCTTTGTGGAAAGTCATGTTCACATCGAGTCGTCGATGCTGACGCCTGCGGAATTTGCAAAGCTTGAAGCGGCATGGGGCGTGACGGAGGTTATCGCCGACCCGCATGAGATTGCGAACGTTGCGGGGGAGGACGGGCTGGAATTTATGATAAACTCCGCGCAAGGCGTACCGATTGACATACACTTTATGCTGCCGAGCTGTGTGCCGGCGACGGAATTTGACGACGCGGGCGCGGTGATTGGCGCGGGGAAAACGGCGGAACTCATGAAAAAGTACGACTTTTTCGGAGTGGGGGAAATGATGAATTATGTCGGGCTTTTGAATTTGGTGCCCGACGTTGTGGAAAAGGTGACGACCGAAAGATGCGTCGACGGGCATGCGCCGCTATTGAGCGGCAAGGAGCTCAACGCGTATGCCGCGGCGGGGATAAGAACGGATCACGAATGTACAAATGAAAAAGAGGCTTTGGAGAAAATTTCAAAGGGCATGTACGTTATGATGCGCGAGGGGACGCAGTCGAAAAACATTGAAGGGCTGTACAAGGCGGTGAATCCTTACACGTTAAGACGTTTTCTCTTTTGCACGGACGATAGGTATTTGGGCGACGTTATGCGGGAGGGCTCAATTTCAAACTGCGTGAAAAAGGCGGTTGGGCTTGGGATGGATTCGCTTGACGCGCTCATTATTGCGTGTCTCAATCCGTCGGAGTGCTATAATTTGGGCAGGCGCGGGCTCATTGCGCCGTCTTATAAGGCGGACATGATAATTTCGCGCGATTTGACGGCGGAGCACATAACGCACGTTTTTAAGGACGGAAAATTGATAGCGAAGGACGGAAAGGCGCTTTTTGAGACGAAAAATGCCGACGCGTCGAAGGTAAAAAACAGCGTACACATTGCGCCGGTTGCATCTTCCGATTTTGCGCTTGAGTATAAGAAAGGAATGCCGGTGATTGAGGTTTTCCCGAAATCGCTTTGGACAAAATGCTGCGAGACGCACGAGCGAGAGGAGCTGAACCTTTGCGCGGTTATCGAGCGGCACAAGGGCACGGGAAGAATGGGCAAATGCTTTATAAAGGGGTTTGACTTAAAGGGCGGCGCGATTGCGCAGACGATAGGGCACGATTCGCACAACATAACAGTGCTGGGTGATGATACGGCTTCGATGGCGGCGGCGGTGAACGCGCTGGGTACGATGGGCGGCATGAGCGTGGCGAAGGGCGGAAGGGCGATTGCATATATGCCGCTTGAGATTGCGGGACTGATGAGCGACAAGTGCGCGGAGGAGACGCTTTGCGAGCATGACAAAATAATTTCCGCGATGGGCACTCTTGAGGTGAACAGCGAAATCGATCCTTTTATGCTGCTGTCGTTTTTGTCGCTTTTGGTGATACCGTCGGTCAAGATAAGCGACAGGGGATTGTTCGATGTGGAGAAATGGCGGTTTTTTGACTGATTTGGAGCCTCGTTTTTGTGAAAATTAACGAAAATTTAATTTTTATGTAACTTAGTATTGATTTTTCGGGGTCGGTCTGATAGAATTATTATGTTGTTTTTGGGAGCAATCCCTGAATTTAAAATGAAAGCGGAGGAAAAGAAC
Source organism: Clostridia bacterium (assembly GCA_021202495.1). Classification (GTDB taxonomy): domain Bacteria; phylum Bacillota; class Clostridia; order UMGS1883; family UMGS1883; genus JAJQCX01. The sequence goes on from JAJQCX010000019.1 coordinate 3,129, forward strand.
ATGAAAAGATTTCTGGCAATTGTTCTGTCGTGCGTAATGGTATTTGCACTTGCGGCGTGCGGCGGTACGAATGATGCTACGGTTTCAACGGATGCCGATGAAACGGAAGCAAGTCTCAAGATCGGCGTTATTCTCGTAGGCGACGAGAACGAGGGCTACACGGCGGCACACATCGACGGTATCAACGCTGCGGCTGAAAAGCTTGGCATTGACGAGTCGCAGATTGTGTGGAAGTATTCGATCCCCGAGGATCAGAGCTGCTATGACGCGGCGATGGAGCTTGTTGACGCAGGCTGCACACTTGTTATCTCCAACAGCTACGGTCATCAGTCGTTCACTCAGATGGCGGCGGAAGAGGTGCCGGAGGTTCAGTTTGTTGCAATGACCGGCGACACGGCGGCGACGAGCGGACTTGCAAACTTCTCCAACGCGTTTACAAAGGCATATGAATCAAGATACGTTTCGGGCGTTGTTGCAGGCAAGAAGCTTGCGGAGCTCATCGAGGCGGGCGTTTTGACTGACGCTAACTATGATGCAGACGGCAACGTAAAGATAGGCTATGTCGGCGCATATCCCTATGCAGAGGTTGTTTCGGGCTACACGGCGTTCTATCTTGGTGTAAAGAGCATTGTCGAAAACGTTGTTATGGACGTTACATACACGAACTCCTGGTTCGACATTACGGCTGAGGGCGAGGCTGCGAACTCTCTTGTTGCGGGCGGCTGCGTAATCATCGGTCAGCATGCAGACTCGACAGGCGCTCCGGCGGCTGTTCAGGCTCTCCTTGACGCTGGCACGGTTTGCTACAGCGTAGGCTACAATGTAGACATGCTTTCGGTTGCTCCGACGGCGGCTCTTACAAGCGCTACGAACAACTGGGAAGTTTACTATGAATATGCGTTCTCGACAATGATGAACGGCGGCAACATCAAGACCGACTGGTCGGAAGGCTATGAGACGGACGCTGTTGCTGTAACGGCGCTCGGCGAGAGCTGTGCAGAAGGCACGGCGGAGGCTGTTGAAGAGGCTGAAGCGGCTATCAAGGCGGGCACGTTCCATGTATTTGACACGACGACATTCACGGTCGGCGGCGAGACAATTGATACATATGAAATCGAGGGTCTCGGCGAGACGATAAGCGACGGATATTTCCACGAGTCGGAATTCCGTGCGGCTCCGTACTTTGACCTCAGAATCGACGGCATTACAGAACTTAACTAAATAATTGTTTCAAGGGAAGCCTTTTAAGGCTTTCGGCGAAATTAAGCATGAATAAAAGTCAGGGTATCCCTGGCTTTTGTTCCTTTACGGGGAGGCGGAAGGATGGCGGAAAACGCGATAGAGCTGAAAAGCATTACAAAAACGTTCGGGCAGGTTGTCGCAAACAAAAACGTGTCGCTCAATGTGAAAAAGGGCGAAATACTTGCGCTTTTGGGCGAAAACGGGAGCGGCAAGACGACGCTGATGAACATGCTGTCGGGAATTTATTATCCCGACGAGGGGCAGATAATCATTGACGGCAGGGAAGCCGTGATAAAAAGCCCGAAGGACGCTTTTGACTACGGAATAGGAATGATACATCAGCATTTTAAGCTTGTCGATGTGTTCACGGCGGCGGAAAATGTTGTGCTGGGGCAAAAGGGCGGCGTGAGGCTCAATCTGAAATCGGTTTCGGGCGAGCTTGAAAAAATAGCGAAGATGTACGGCTTTGAAATTGACATGACGAAAAAGATATATAACATGTCGGTTTCGGAAAAGCAGACAGTTGAAATAATCAAAATGCTCTACCGCGGGGCGAACATTTTGATACTTGACGAGCCGACGGCTGTTCTGACGCCGCAGGAGACGGAAAAGCTGTTTGACGTTCTGCGGAACATGAAAAAGGACGGCAAGTCGATAATTATTATCACGCACAAGCTCAACGAGGTGCTTGAAATTTCGGACAGAGTCGCCGTTTTGCGAAAGGGCGAATACGTCGGCGAGGTTGAGACGAAAAACGCGGACGAGCTTTCGCTGACGGAGATGATGGTCGGCAAAAAGGTGAGTCTTGACATTGTGCGCGAAGAAGCGGAGGAAAGGATAAAAACGCTCAGCGTGAAGGGGCTGACGTGTGTTGACAAGGACGGAATAAAGGCGCTTGACAATGTGTCGTTTGACGCTTTCGGCGGCGAGATATTGGGCATCGCGGGCATTGCGGGCAGCGGACAGAAGGAGCTTCTTGAGGCGATTGCGGGCTTGCAGAGCTGCGAGAGCGGAAGCAGCATTGAATATTTGCCGGGCGAGGGCGAGAGCCATGAGCTTGTGGGAAAGACGCCGCTGCAGATAAAGGAGCTCGGGGTGTCGCTGGCGTTTGTGCCGGAGGACAGGCTTGGCATGGGGCTTGTGGGCACGATGGGCATGAGCGACAACATGATGCTGAGAAGCTACAGCAGCGGAGCGGGCTTTTTCACGAACAAAAAGGCACCGAAAGAGCTTGCGGAAGAGGTTCGCGAAAAGCTTGACGTTGTGACGCCGTCGCTGCAGACGCCGGTGAGCCGGCTTTCGGGCGGAAACGTGCAAAAGGTGCTCGTTGGGCGCGAGATTGCGCAGTCGCCGAAGGTTTTGATGACGGCATATGCGGTGCGCGGACTTGACATAAATACGTCGTATGCGATATACAACATTTTGGGCGAGCAGAAGAAAAACGGCGTTGCGGTTATATATGTGGGCGAGGATTTGGATGTGCTGCTTGAATTGGCGGATAGAATACTCGTTTTGTGCGGCGGAAGAGTGAGCGGCATTGTGGACGCGAGAGAGACGACTAAGGAAGAGCTCGGACTTTTAATGACAAAATACACGGAAACGGAGGCGGCGGAAAATGGCGGCGGAAACTCATAAGGAACCTTTTGTGCGCATAACAAAGCGTGCGTCCATGCCCTTTTACAAGGCGTGGGCGATAAGGGCGGCGGCGATTTTACTGTCGCTTGTGGTGTGTGCGGTTGTCATTTATTTGATTGTCAAGATGAACCCTGTTGAGGTTTACGCGACGATGTTTAAAGGAGCGTTCGGAACAAAGAGAAAGATATGGTCGACGGTGCGCGAAATTATGATGCTGCTTTGCATATCGGTGGGCTTGGCTCCGGCGTTTAAGATGAAGTTTTGGAACATCGGCGCGGAGGGGCAGGTTTTGGTCGGCGGCATTGTATCGAGCGCGTGCATGATTTACCTCGCGGATTTGCCGACGCCGCTGCTTCTCATTTTAATGCTTGTCGCGTCGATGGCGGCGGGCGCGCTGTGGGGGCTGCTGCCGGCAATCTTCAAGGCGTATTTTAACACGAATGAAACTCTTTTTACATTAATGATGAACTACATCGCGATACAGATCACATCGTTTTGCGTGGCGTTGTGGGAAAATCCCTACGGCTCGAACACGGTGGGAATAATAAACTCTTCGACACGTTCGGGGTGGTTTCCGAAAATAATGGGGCAGGATTACATATTAAACGTTATCATCGTCATGGCGGCGACAATATTGATGTTCATCTATCTTGCGCGGAGCAAGCAGGGGTATGAGATTGCGGTTGTGGGAAACAGCGAAAACACGGCGAGATACGCGGGAATAAGCGTGAAAAATGTTATTATCCGCACGATGATTATTTCGGGCGCGGTGTGCGCGCTGGCGGGATTTGTGGAGGTTTCGGGTTCGAGCCACACAATTTCGACCTCGACCGCGGGCGGACGCGGCTTTACGGCGATAATCGTGGCGTGGCTTGCGAAGTTTAACACTTTTGTGATGATATTGATTTCGCTGCTCCTTGTCTTTTTGGAAATGGGCGCAAAGGAGATTGCGTCGGTATATCATTTGAACGATTATGCCTCTCAGATGATAACGGGCATTATATTGTTCTTCATTTTGGGAAGCGAGTTCTTTATTCAATATAAGCTCGTGTTCCGCTCGGCGAAAGGGGAGGCGAAGAAATGAGCATTGCGTCTTTGATTTCACTTATCCGCGCGGCGGTCGTTTTCGGCACGGTTATCATGTTCGGCGCCGTGGGCGAGGTTGTTGCGGAAAAATCCGGCAGTCTGAATTTGGGCGTTCCGGGCATTATGTACCTGGGCGGCATTGCGGGGTTGACGGGCGTTTTCTTCTACGAAAGAGCAGTTGAATCGCCAAACGCGGCACTCTGCGTAATAATTGCGCTCATTTGCGCGGTTGCGGCGTCGATGCTGGGCGGGCTCATTTACAGCTTTCTGACGATAACGCTGAGAGCAAATCAGAACGTGACGGGTCTTACGCTGACAATCTTCGGCTCGGGCGTGGCAAACTTTTTCGGTGGGTCATTAAATAAGCTCGCGGGTGGCGTGGGGCAGATTTCGGTTTCGGCGACAAGCACGGCATTTCGTGCAACGCCGCCGGTATTATCCTCGCTCGGCGTTGTGGGAAACATATTTTTCTCATACGGTTTTTTGACGTATGCGGCGGTTATCATTGCTGTTCTGGCGCAAACGTATATCACGCGGACGCGCAGCGGACTGGCGCTGAGAGCGGTGGGCGAGAGCCCCGCGACGGCTGACGCGGCGGGAATAAACGTGACGAAATATAAATACCTCGCGACGTGCATAGGCGCGGGCATTTCGGGCTTGGGCGGACTTTATTACGTTATGGACTACATAAAGGGCACTTGGGCGAACGACGGGACGATTGAAACGCTCGGCTGGCTTGCGGTGGCGCTGGTTATTTTCGCGACGTGGAAGCCGAAGAATGTCATTTGGGGGTCGTACCTTTTCGGCGTGCTCTATTGGGGATATTTCTATATATCGGGATTGACAAGAAGCTCGCAGGAGTTATTTAAGATGCTGCCATATGTTGTGACGGTGCTTGTGCTGATAATAATAAGCTTCAGAAAGAAGAAGGAAAATCAGCCGCCGGCGAGCTTGGGATTGGCGTATTTTAGGGAAGAGAGATAAGGGTGAAGGGGCAGACGCTGCGGCGGCTGTCCTTTTTTTAGAGTTTGGAGTATTGAGAGTGGAGTGTTGAGAGTGGAG
>JAJQCX010000146.1 GCA_021202495.1 Clostridia bacterium
CAGGCGCACCAATTCGAACGCGGCTCCGCCGCGTTCGTTCCTTCACTCCACACTCCACACTTCACACTCCACACTCCACACTCCACACTCCCAAAAAAGCGGCGCCAATCGGCGCCGCCCTTTCACCTCTCTATTGAATTTCCGCCTCCGCAACATCCGCCGTCGGCTGCATCGTTCCGTCCGCACTCCATTGGAATATCTTAACCTTGCTCATCTTGCTTATGTCGCTCAAAAGCACATCCTCAAGCACAAGCGCCTCACCGCTCACGTCGCCCGCGTCAAACATTCTCGCAAAGAGCATCACGCCCTCCTCGTCAAACGCCGCCGCAATGAGCGTGCCCTGCGCCTCGCCCGAAATTGCAATCGTCACGCTGCCCGTCAGGCTCGCTTCCTTTTCAATCGTGTACGCAAAGCCCGCCGTGCCGCTCGCTTCAAGCCCGTCCTTTTCCGCGTAAGCTATGATAACCGTGTCCGCCGTTATCTCGATTGCCTCGGAATAAAGCGTTCTCGTCGCGCTCTCCGTTGGGTCGCTTCCGTCCGTTGTGTAGTAGATAACTGCTCCGCTCGTGGAGCTTGAAAGCTCAACCTTCGTTCCCTTTTCCACAACCGAGCCGCTTTCAACGCTCGCCGTCACCTTGCCGCAGCGCTCCGCGCTCACAACGTCTCCGACCGTCGCCTTAATAACCCACGAAATGTCTGTTCCGTCAATCGTTATCGTTATCTCGCCGCTGCCGGGGAGATTTCCCGACAGCGCAAACGTCGCCTTGCCTTCCTCGTCCGTCACCGCCGTCTCGTTCACAACCGAAACTATGCTCGGCGAGGACGACGTCGCCTTCAGCGTCACGTTCTTTCCCGCTTCGCCTTCAAGCACCATCACCTCAACCGACGTTGACGAATTGTAGCCCACCGTGACGCTCTCCGCCGCTTCAATCCCCGTCGGCGCGGGTACAACGTTTGCCGCAGCCGCGTACTTTTCTTCCATCGCCGTTCCCGCATAGTTCACCGCGTTCTTAACCTCAACGCTCGCCGCGCCCGAAATCGCGCTCTCGGGTGTAAAGAGGAATATGCTTGCGTATTCCGCACTCCCGTCGTAATTTTCCTCCGCGTTCACGGGTTCGATCGTTCCGGCAATCTTCTTTCCGCCCGCCGTTACGCTCACGGTGTCGCCGTTCACGCTGTCAAGCTCCATATACTGCGTAAATTCAATTCTTATGCTGTCGGAATAAATGCTTACCGCCTTGACCTCGGGAGGTGAAAGCGATACAATCCCCACGTTTACCTCCGTCTGCGGCGGCGGAACGGGCAGCCATTCGGAATACGCCGTCTCGTACCCGTCCTTTTCAAACTTAACCATCCATTCACCCTCAGGCACATCCCATGCGTATTCGCCGTTCGCGTCCGTCACAAGCGGATTAACCTGGTCGTAATCTTCAGCATTCCACAGCACAATCTCCTGCTCGCCCGTAGCCTCGCCGAAGTCATCAAGTACATCTTCGTAAGTGTACGCCGTCGCGGTCACACCTTCAACGCGGTTGGAAGGCACAGCCTCGTAAACGTAGCCGGAGGGATCATATATCGGATCGATTTTATGTGGTCCTTTATGGTGTCTGCACATACAAATCTCACAAGGACAGTTAGGAGAGCATTTTGTTTGATTGGAATCATCATCTGCCATAAGACCGAATGATTTTGTCTTAATTCCTGATAGCTGCTCTGCCACACGAACGTTAATTGCTTTTTCTCCTAAATTATATGTTGTTCCAAGTTGCCCGGCCATAGATATTAAATCTCCATATGTATTTGCAAGATCCAATAGGTCATTAAGCCCATTTAACTCCAATTTGTCAAGTCTGTCAAAAGTGTTATTGATATTATTCATCAAATCTTCAAGGTCGTTTTGCTGTTTAATCGGATCTTGCTTATTGCCAAATAAATCTTGAATCACATCAGGATCTAGACCATTTTCTTCTAGGTTCGTGATTCGGTTGTCCAAACAATTATTCCAATCTTTCAGGCGTCTGTTATAATCATCCAAGAAATTTCGAAAATGATCTTTTATCCATCCCATCGTTGTAAAAGCATCTGTAGTATTCTGCGTTTCATCAACACTGTTTTCATCAAAATATTCAAGTATCGACTCGGAAGCCGAGAAATAAAGTGAAATATATTTTCCGTCGCCCTCTATCGATTCGACCTCGCCGAAAAGATACGGCATTGAAATAACAACATCTTTTTCCGCTGATATTGACAACTCAACTATTCCTTCACTTTCAGCATTTGAAATATATATCTCCGCCCCGTCTGAAAGTTCTATCGGAATTAAAATATTGTCTTCATTTATTTCGTCAACATATTTATATCCCGCATCTACCGTAAATACTACTCCGTCATATATGAAAAGTCTGCTGTCTGCGTCGAGAATTTCCGCATTGTCAAAAGATGAATAAGAATCGCCGTCTGCTATATTCGCTATTTCAGCGCACATTTTCTGCAGCGTTTCTCTGTCTATGCTGTAGTCCTCTGTTGCATCATATACAACCTCAAGACTTACCGGCAAACTTCCCGAATAAAACTCAGCGGTGGCAAGCCATGCATTTGTTTCCGAATCATATTGAGCTGACAATATTTCCGTTTCCCCGCTGCTTGTATACACATAAAGATCTACATCACAGCTGCTGTCTATTTCTCCGTCAAATTCAATTTTAAATGTAAAGCTTGGATATTTCGGCCAATATCTGTATTGCGGAATGGTCGCCTGTGCATTTTTGAAATCGATTACTGTTGTGTATTCTACATTGTTGCCGCTGCTTTCCGGATGTGCCGTATTATACATTGTAACCTTTAAGACGTCCATAGCCGTCGGATTACTTATCACAACATAATGCTCACTTTCAATCGGGTTTGTATATCCGCTTACCATAGCATATACGACATGTGGTGAATTTTTGTACGTTGTCTCCAGTTCAACTTTTGCTGCCCAGTTTCCGACCGAATTTGCCGTTGTCTGCCCTATTTCAGTTCCCATATCATACAATGTTATCTCACTCTTTGCAATAGTGGTTCCGCTTACCAATACTGTCGCATCTGAAGTCACATCATCAACAGTGAGCGTCAGAAGGTTTGCACTTGTTCTTGCAGTGCCTATGGGCTGAACTATCGTATCTCCGGAAACATCTGCCTGAAGCAGCACATTTAAATCATAATCTCCGGCTTCATAGGCTGAAACATACATTCGCACTACCGCCTGTTTTTCATTAGTTTTTATGTGTATTCCATTTTCATCCTGAGTATATACCACACTCTTTCCATCTAATGTTACACCGCCGGTCAACAAATCCATTCCTTCCGGAATATCAAAAATCAACTCCTCATTGTTCGAATTGTATGTATCAGAAATTTTGTATTCAACTCGCAAAAGTGCAATATTACCCGTTGTCATGTCACTTTTACTTATGCTTACCGATGTGTTGTCGGAATCGGTGTAAAGAAATTTAGAAGTATCAAGACTTGGAACATCTACTCCGCTGATTTCAGTTATCATTCCAGATTCAATACCAACATCCACTAAGCAATAATCTTCTCCTTCAACAAGACCAAATTCACTTAGCTTTGCAATCGAAGAGAAACTGCGCAAAATGCTGTTCTTCTCAATAAATACAACACTGTAATTCCCATCTGACATTATATCACTGTAGAAGCTTGTTGTACTCGGTATATACCGCTTAATATAATTTCCGTTTTCATCGAACACTATAGCATACAATCCGCCGGATGTATTTACGTCTTTAACATAAAACTTACCGTTTTCTTTCAGCTTAATAGCTGCTGTTCCCGATACTGCATTACTAAGAATAACACTAGCAGCAACAGAATTTGTTGACTGAGAGGATGCCGTAATTTCAATTTCATCTCCCGCTTTTACATCAGCGTCATTTATGATTATATACGGATATTGTACTGTGAAATCGGTAACATTAAAATTCTCTGTAACATTCCGAATCGAAAAGTTTATATCGTCAAAACTTGTTATTTCACTCTCTTCCCCTGATTCTCCGGGCAATGCCGATGCAATTTCATAAATTGAAAGAGTTATTCTGTTCTGCGGCAAAGGCGATAAAATTATGCTGTCGAGTATCAGTTCGCTTTCAGTTAAAGCCTCTGAAATTATAACCTTTGAAACGCTGTAATATTTATCTGCCGAAATATATATTGCGGTAGGAACATTTACTGCTTCAAATGAAAATTTCCCTTTTTCATCCGCATATACTTCAAAGGTTTTCGTATTGCCATTCTTTGTCTGAATTACCTTGATATTGGCATCCGACGGAATTTCCCCATTGTCTGCGTTTATGCTGCCACTAATCGCTATAACGGGCATAGCTTCTAAGATAACCTCAATATACGCCTCGCTTGCAGCGGCTCTCTCAGGCTGATAATAAGTGAATATAAGCTCATCATCTAAAATGATTTCATATTCATATATAATATCACTGTCCACACCGCTAAGCTTATTGCCCGAAGCAATCAAGTTCCCGCTGTCCTTTTCGTACCAATTTACACTATAGCCTTCCGTTAAACTTGCTCCGTCCGGCGTTGATACCAGCAACGTGAAACTATCTTCAGAAAAAATATACTCATATTCATATCCGTAATTTATCGCAAACGTCTCCGCATAGCTTCCGGGGTAGCAGCATATAATCGGCAGCGGCGAACAATTCACAAACGCGATTGTACTTATGCTCGTCACCGTGTCATACATAGTCACCTTCTCAAGCGCGCTGCAGTTGAGGAACATGTAGTTGGTGACCTGCTTCTCGTGCAGCTCTGCCTCAACCAAGCTTTTGCATTCTCTGAACACACGTGTGCTGATTGAGGTAACGCTTTCCGGTACAACAACGCTCGTCAGCCCCGCTCCGCCGAATGCGGCTTCGCCTATGGTTGTCAGCCCGTCGGGCAGCGTTATCCCGGTCAGCGCCGTACAGCCGTTGAACGCCCCTTCGCCTATGCACAAAAGCCCGTCGGGCAGCTCTGCGCTCGCAAGCGCCGTGCAGCCGTTAAACGCATTTAGAGGTATCTCAGTGATTGCCTCGGGAATAACTATTTCCGTCAATGACGTGCAGCCGCTAAACGCACTGTCTCCTATGCTCGTCACGCCCTCCGGTATTGTTATACCCGTCAAAGCTTTACAACCGCTGAATGTGCTGCTGCTTATAGCCGTTATCCCCTCGGGGATAACTATTTCCGCCAATGATGAGCAGTTGTAAAATGCGCTGTTCCCTATACTTGTCACGCCCTCCGGTATTGCCATGTCAGTCAATGCCGAGCAGTCGTAAAACGCGCCGCCACCAATACTCGTCACGCTGTCGGGGACAACAACGCTCTCCAACGAGCTCGCGCCGTAAAACGCGCGGTAATCGATTATCGTCATTCCCTCCGGCAGCTCAATGCTCTTCAATCCGCTCGCGTTAAATGCTTCGCTGTATATGTGCTCCAAGCCGTCCGGCAGCGTTATTTCCGTCAGCGCAGAGCAAGCATAAAACGCCTTTTTTCCTATGCTCGTCACGCTCTCCGGCAGCGTTATCTCTGCCAAAGCCGTGCATCTTTCAAATGTACTTTCGCCGATTTCCGTTATCCCTTCGGGGATATTGACCTCCGTCAGCGCCGTGCATTTTACAAACATATTGTCCTCCGCCATGACCGCGCTTTGATTGTCAACCTTCGTCAGCTTCGTGCAGCTTTCAAATGCATAGCTTCCTATTGATGTGATGTCCTCCGGTATGACAACGCTCGTCAGTGCCGTGCAGCCCGAAAACATATACCGACCTATTGTGGCATTATTCAGTGTAAATTCCTTCAGCGCCGTACAGTTGGCGAACAATCCCCAGTCAATATCGTCAACACCCTCTTCTATCGTGGCGCTCGCCAGCTTTGTACACCCATTAAAAGCGCAGGCTCCTACGGTTTTCACGTTCGCGGGTATAACAACGCTCGTCAGCGCCGTGCAGTTCCTGAACATATTCACACCTATCACGGCATTTTCAAGTGTTATCTCCTTCAGAGAAGCGTTAGAATAAAACGCATAATTTCCGATTTCCTCAACGCTCGACGGAATTCTCACACTCGTGAGTGCGCATGAATAAAACGCGGATGCTCCGATGCTCGTCACACTGTCGGGTATTTCCGCACTCGTCAGTGCGCTGCATCCGTAGAACGCATATTCTCCTATGCTTACCAATCCCTCCGACAGCTCCGCGCTTGTCATTGCCGTACATTTATAAAACGCGTAATTGCCTATGCTCGTCACGCTCTCCGGCAGCGTTATGCTCAAAAGCGACGCGCAGTTATAAAACGCGTATTCCCCAATGCTTTCAACGCCGTCCGCAAGCTCGACCTCGCTCAGTGCGCCGCATTCGCGGAACGCATTGCCGCCAATCGCCGTCACACTGCCGGATATGGCGACGCTCGCCAGCGCGTCACATCCGCGGAACGCGTAGCTTCCTATCGTCGTAACCCCTTCGGGTATAACAACGCTCTCCAACGCGTCGCAGTCATAGAACGCGTAGTTTCCAATCGTTGCAAGTCCGCTCGGCAAATCGACGCCGACCAAGCTTTTGCACTGATAAAATGCGTAGGTTCCTATGCTTTCAACGCTTTCGGGAATGTTTATCTCAGACAGCGCCGAGCAATTGTAAAATGTGTAATCGCCTATCGCCGTCGCGCCTTCGGATATATGAACCTCCGTCAGCGCCGTACAGCCCGAAAACATGTAGGACGCGCCCATCACGCCCGACAAATTTTGCACCGTTTTCAATTTTGTGCAGTTTTCAAATGCGTGAGATCGTATTTCCGTAATGTTTTCCGGTATAACAACCTCCTCAAGCGACGTGTTCCCCTTAAACATGTAGCTTCCGATGACGCTGTTGTTGAGCGTTATCGCCGTCACGCTGCTGCAATACGCAAATGCGCCGTAACCTATCTCCGTCACGCTTTCGGGAATGACAACCTCCCCAAGCGCCGTGCAGCCGTAAAATGCGTAATAGCCAAGCTCTTCCACTCCGTCCGCAATCTCCGCCGAGCCCAGCGCCGTACATCCTCTGAACGCTTCGCTTCCTATTGTGACAACATTTCCCGGTATCACAATGCCTTGGAGCGCCGTGCAGCCGTAAAACGCCGACGCGCCTATCGCCGCCGCCCCGTCCGGAATGTCAATCTCGCAAAGCGACGTGCATTTGTAAAATGCGTTATCCGGTATTTCCGTCAAATCCTTTGGTGAATATGCATTAGTCAAAGCTGTGCAGCCGTAAAACGCGCTCTCGCCCATCTCTGTCACGCCGTTCGGCACAACAACGCTCGTTATCGCCGTGTTGTTCTTAAATGCCGATTCCGCTATCGCCGTAATTTTAATTCCGTCAATCTCCGTCGGAATAACAACATCCGTTTCGCTTCCGCTGTAGCCCGTTATCGCCGCCGTTCCGTCGCCGTTGTCGCTGTAGCTGAAACCCTCGCCCGTCTCGCTTATTCCGCAGTATATGCATACCCCGTCCTCAAACCAATGGATTACTCTTTCGTCCTGCGTATCGGGGTCGTTGCTGTATGTCTGCGGCAAACACGTCTCGGCAAAATCCGCGTAGACAATTCCGTGCTCCGCGTCGAGCACCGGCAGCGAGTCGGAACCCAGATTTTGCCTCCAAGCGTTTTCCTCGCCGCTCGTCATCGAATTTAATACATAGCACACAACGCCCGAGGCAAATTCCTCCGCGCTCGCGCTCATGTCGCCCAATTCCGCGTTTCCCGCCGCGCTGCCCTCCAAATAGCGGCAGTTGTCGGAAACGACCGTCTCCTCTGTCGCACATCCTATAATCGCGCCGGCATATGCTCCCTTTGCCTCGCCCGTCACAAACGAGCCTTCAATAACGAGCGCCTCCTCGCCCGCTCCGCCGACAATTCCGCCCGCATAGACTTTTGCTTCAGCCGCACCCCAAAAATCACAGTCCTTAACGCTGCCGCCCGCACAGAACACAATTCAGACCGAAAAGCCGTAAG
>JAJQCX010000100.1:0-5264 GCA_021202495.1 Clostridia bacterium
ATATAATAGATTTATCTGCGCCGCGGGGCGCGAAAAAAAGTATGGCACAGGGGGAGTGCGGGTTGGAAACATTGATGATAATCGACGGCAACAGCATTGTAAACAGGGCTTATTACGGGATAAGACCGCTTTCGACGGCGGAGGGGATTCCGACGAACGGGATTTTCGGATTTATGAATATATTGATGAAGCATTTGGACGAGGAGAAGCCGCAGTACCTTTGCGTGGCGTTCGATTTGAAGGCGCCGACGTTCAGGCACAAGGAATATGCCGAGTACAAGGCGCAGCGCAAGGGGATGCCGGAAGAATTGGCGCAGCAGATGCCGCATTTGAAGGAGCTGCTTCGCGCGATGAACGTTTTGCAGCTTGAATGCGCGGGCTATGAGGCGGACGACATAATCGGCACGGTGAGCCGCATTTGCGAGGAGGAGGGCGTGGGCTGCGCCATATTGACGGGCGACCGCGACGATTTGCAGCTTGTGAGCGACACGACGAGGGTGCTTTTGACGGCAAGCCACGGACGGGTGACGAGCACAGAAAACGTGGACAGAAAAGCGTTTGAAGAAAAATACCACATAAAGCCGGAGGAATTTGTGGACGTTAAGGGCTTAATGGGAGACACGAGCGACAACATTCCGGGAGTTTTGGGAATAGGCGAAAAGACGGCGATGGCACTGATACAAAAATACCACTCGATAGACGGGGTATACAGAAATTTAAACGACGGAACGATGAAAAACAGCGTTTTTCAGAAGCTGTGCGTCGGGCGCGAGGACGCGTATATGAGCAGGCATTTGGCGGAAATTGTGCGCTATGTGCCGATAAATTTCAAGGTTGAGAATGCGCGGATAAAAGAATTTGACACGGAGGCGCTGAGAAAAAAGCTTGAGGAGCTCGAGCTTAAAAAAATAGCGGAAAGGCTCGGAGTGGGGCTTGAGGAGGAAAAAGCGGAGGAGGTTGAGATTAAAGAGGCGGACGGCGCGGCGCTTGAAAGGCTGAAAAACGAAAAGGAAATTTTTATTTGCGTAAATGAGGACGGAATACTCTTTGACGCGGGAGGGGCGTACAGCTGCTCCTTTGACGATGTGAAGGACATTTTGGAGGACGCGGAGGTTAAAAAGTATCTTCCGGGGTACAAGAGGGCGCGGCATATTCTCTGTGACCGCGGAATAGAATTAAAAGGAGAATATTACGATTTTGAGATTGCGGAATATGTGTTAAATCCGTCAAAGCCGGTGAACGGGTTGGAGGAGCTGTGCGAGAGGCGAAACGCCGCCGCAGCACCGACATCGCTGCGTGATATATTCGCTGCGGAAATGAAGGAGATTGACGAAAACGGACAGAGGGAGCTGTTGGAGGAAATTGAGCTGCCGCTGTGCGATGTTTTGTATGAGATGGAAACCGAAGGCTTTTTGGTGAACCGCGACGAGCTGGCGCGGTTTGGCGCGATGCTCGGCGAAAGGCTCCAAGCGCTTGAGGAAAGCATATATTTCATGGCGGGAAAGAAATTCAATATAAATTCGCCAAAGCAGCTGGGCGAGGTTTTGTTTGAGGATTTGAAGCTGCCGGTGGTGAAGAAAAACAAGCGCGGCTATTCGACCGACAGTGAGGTTTTGGAAAAGCTTTCGGGAAAGCATGAGATAGTTGACTTTATCGCGGAGTACAGGACGCTCGCAAAGCTGAAATCGACATACGCGGACGGACTGATGGAGGTTATCGACACTGACGAAAGAATACGCTCCACATTAAACCAAACCGTGACGGCGACGGGCAGAATAAGCTCGGCGGAGCCCAATTTGCAAAACATTCCGACAAGGACGGAGCTTGGGCGGGAGATAAGAAAAATGTTCGTCGCAAAGGAGGGATGCGTCCTTTCGGGCGCGGACTATTCGCAGATTGAGCTGCGCGTTTTGGCGCACATTTCGGGCGACGAGACGATGATACAGGCGTTTTTGGACGGCGAGGACATTCACGCAATAACGGCGTCGAGAATATTCGGCGTGCCGCAGTTTATGGTGACGCCGGAGATGAGAAGCGCGGCGAAGACCGTCAATTTCGGCACAATTTATGGGCAGGGCGAGTTTTCGCTGGCGAAGGAATTGAAAATAAGCGTCAAGGCGGCGAAAAAATATATTGAGAGCTATTTTGAAAAATACGCCGGGGTGCGAAAATATATGGACGAAACGATAGCCCAAGCTAAAGAAACGGGCTATGTTTCGACGATTTTCGGCAGAAGAAGATACATCGAGGAATTGAAGGCGAAAAATCACAATCTTGTCGCGTTCGGGGAAAGGGTTGCGATGAACACGCCGATACAGGGCAGCGCGGCTGACATAATAAAAATTGCGATGGTGCGCGTTTCAAGGAAATTGAAGGAAAAAGCGCCGGAGTCGCACCTTGTGATGCAGGTGCATGACGAGCTCATTGTGGAAGGACCGCCGGAGGAAAAGGAGATCGTAGCCGAGATTTTGCAAAGCGAAATGGAGGGCGCGGTGAAGCTTGATGTGCCGCTTGTAGCGGAGGTAAAGAGCGGGAAGAGCTGGTACGACACGAAGTGAGGTAGATAGACATGAACAAAAAGTTGGTCTTGGGAATAACGGGCGGCTCGGGAAGCGGAAAGTCGCAGGTGTGCAAGCTGCTTGCGAGCATGGGCGCGCAGATTATGGACGCGGACGAGGTGGGGCACACCGTGACCTCTTACCCCGAGGTGCTTGAGGAAATAAAGGTTGAATTCGGCAGTGACGTTTTAAACGAAAACGGGCTGCTCGACCGAAAAAAGCTGGGGGAAATTGTGTTCGCTTCAAAAAGCGCGCTTGAAGCGCTGAACGTGATGACGCACAAGAGAATTTTTGACGAGATAGAAAAAAGGCTTTCCGAGAGCGATGCGGAGGTTGTGGCGATTGACGCGGCGGTGCTGCAAAAGACGCGGCTCAAGGATCTGTGCAGCTTTATTATCGCTGTTGTTGCGCCGATGAATATGCGCGTGGAGCGCATTATGCAGCGCGACGCGTTAAGCGAGGAGGGGGCGAGGATGCGCATTGCATCGCAGCCGACCGACGCGCAGTATGCTCACGGGGCGGATTTTGTGATACTTAATAACGGAAACGTTGAAAATTTGAATCGCAGAGTGATTGAGATATTTGAGACGATAAGAGAAGAGTAAATTCAATTAGCAATTAGAAATTAGCAATTAGCAATTGCGGTGCAAATTTTGCGAAGCAAAATTTGATTTGCTGCGCCTGCGGGCGCGGGGGATAGGCTGTTGCGAAGCTGCTATGCAGAGGGGTAAACAGTTACGGGGAGGCATGGGATTGAAATTTTTGAAGGCTGTGTTTGCGGTAATATTGATTTGCGTTTTGATTGCGTCGGCGCTGTGGGGCGCTTACAATATGTTTCCGTTAAGATATACAGATGTAATAAGAAGCGAGGCGGATGAGCAAGGGGTTGACCGCTATCTCGTCGCGGCGTTAATACGTGCGGAGAGCAATTTTGAAGCTTTTGCGGAAAGCAGCGCCGGGGCGAAGGGCGTTATGCAGCTGACTGACGAAACGGCGGCGTTTTGCGCGGAAATGTTAGGAATAGAACTCAAGGAAAACGACATTTACAATCCCGAAATCAACATAAAGCTTGGGGTGTATTATTTAAAAAGAGTGATGGATCTCTATAACGACGAGGATTTGGCGATAGCGGCGTACAACGCCGGCGAGGGAAAGGTGCGCGAATGGTTAAACGACCCCGAATATTCAACCGACGGGGAGTCGCTTGATAATATCCCCTACGAGGAGACGGCGCGGCACGTTGAGAAGATAAGAATGTATAAGAAGGTATATGCGCTGCTTTATCCGAATTTGTAAAATATTCGGTTCAAAATATTCCGCACCGTATGACGGGAGTGGGATATTTTTGTGTAAGCATAAGGGAGTCGAACCCGATACGGTTTTTAGAGGCGGAGCTTCCGCGATACTTGCCAAAATGCTCGTTAATGCACAAAGCATTGCCCGGGGCTTTTGCCTGCGTCTAGCGAAAGCTCTGCCACTAAAAACTCCTTCGGACTTTAAGCCGTGGACGGCTTAAAGCGCATTGGGTTCGACTCCCTTATGCTTAAAAAGGTGTTGCAATTTTTATTGTGAAATGGTAGAATAATTATGCGACGTAATCTGAATATTGATTGACACCGATAGGTACGCGTTTTTGTTTCGGCAAAAACGCAAGCTCTTTTTCGTGTACCTAAAGTGTCAGGAAAGATTGCGTCGCAGCAATGGAGCGGGCGTTTTGCGGGTGCGCTTGCTTTGTGCGGCGCACTTTTTTGATATTTAAAAAAGTGTTGCAAAAAATTCCCGCTCGTGTTAATATGAATATGCCACACATTTTAATATTTGCTCTCTGCAAAGTATGTGTTTTTACTTACAAGGTAAAAACGCAGGCTCTCTTTTAGCACACTTTGTTGAGAGAAAAAATGTGTGGCAGCATTAGGGCGGCGTTTTTCGGTGCGTCGGCTTTAATGCGGGCGCACTTTTTTAATTCACCGAAAATAAATTTTGTGGGAGGAAGCATATGAAAAAGTCAAGGCAAATTTTAGCCGTGCTTTTGTGCGCGGCGATGGTGATGGCGCTTGTTCCGGCGGTGAGTGTGTCGGCGGAAAGCTGCAGCGGATGGTTTGGAGATAATGTAACATGGGAGCTTGATACGAGCACGGGAGTTTTGACGATAAGCGGAATGGGGGACATGGAGCATTATTGGATCAGCAGCATTCCGTGGGAGTGGGAAGAAGATGAGTTTTTGCCTGAGACTATGCCGTGGTACTATTACAGAGAAAGTATTACATCGGCAGTGATTTCAAACGGTGTGACAAGCGTGGGGCAATTGGCATTTTACGGCTGCAAAAACCTGACGAGCGTGGAGATACCCGACAGTGTGACGAAAATCGACGATTATGCGTTTTCGGGCTGCAGCAGCTTGACAAGCGTGAATATACCCGACAGTGTGACGAGCATAGACGAATGTGCATTTTCCGATTGTACCGCGCTTACGAGTGTGACAATACCTGACAGTGTGACATACCTCTCTTATAATGTGTTTTCAGGCTGCAGCAGCCTGACGAGTGTGACGATAGGCGACGGCGCGACGGGTATATACAGTGAAGCGTTCTCGGACTCAGCATATTATAATGATGAAGCCAATTGGGAGGATGGCGTTTTATACATAGGAAAGCATTTAATAGACGTCAAGACGGATATTGAAGGTGATTATGAAATAAAAAGCGG
>JAJQCX010000100.1:5364-8043 GCA_021202495.1 Clostridia bacterium
ATATTGAAGGTGATTATGAAATAAAAAGCGGAACGCTGACGATAGCGGACAGCGCGCTTTGCTTTTGCAGTAATTTGACGAGTGTGACGATACCTGACAGTGTGATTGGCATTGGCGAGGATGCGTTCGCTTACTGCAGCAATTTGACGAGCGTGACGATAGGCGCAGGTGTAAAAAGCATCGGAGAAATAGCGTTTTCGTATCAATGCAACTCGCTGGAAAATATAACGGTTGATAAAAATAATGAAAGCTATTGCGATGTTGACGGGGTTTTATATGACAAAAATAAGACTGAGCTTATTACATATCCCGCAGGGAAAGCCGATGAGGAATATACGGTACCCGACGGCGTGATGAGCATCGGAGATTATGCGATTTACAACTGCGACAATTTAACAGGTGTGACGATACCGGACAGTGTGACGAGTATTGGAGAGTATGCATTTTTTAACTGCATCGCTCTTACAAACATTGTGATACCTGTGAGCGTGGCAAGCATTAGGCAATGTACGTTTTACAACTGTGAAAGCTTGACGGATGTGAAGATAGGTGACGGCGTGACAAGTATAGGTCAGTATGCGTTTTACTACTGTGAAAGCCTGGAAAATTTAACGATAGGCACCGGCGTAAAAAGCATAGGTTATGCTGCGTTCGCCGAGTGCTGCAGCTTGACGAGCGTGGAGATACCCGACGGAGTGGTTAATATCAGAGAATACGCGTTTGAAAGCAGCGGTTTGACAATTGCGACGATAGGAGCCGGAGTGACAAGCATAAGCAGCGGAGCGTTTAACAGATGTTATTCATTGGAGAACATAATTGTTGATGAAAACAATGAAAGCTACTGTGATGTTGACGGAATTTTGTTTAATAAAAATAAGACTGAAATAATTTCGTATCCGGCAGGGAGAAGCGATGAGGAATATGCGATACCTGCCGGGGTAACGAGCATCGGAGATTCCACGTTCTACGTGTGCAGCACACTGACGAGCGTGACAATTCCGGATGGTGTGGTAAGCATCGGCGATTATGCATTCTATGGCTGCAGCGGACTGACAAGCGTGGTAATCCCCGACAGCGTGACGAGCATAGGAACTGCTGCGTTTTCCGAGTGCGTCGGACTTGAGAGCGTGGTAATCCCCGATGGTGTAATAAGCATAGGCGGTTCGGCATTTTACGGCTGCATGGAGCTTATGAGCGTAACAATACCCAACAGTGTCAAGAGCATCGGAGAATGGGCGTTTTCTGACTGCAGCACAATTACGAGCATCACGATTGGCAGCAGTCTGACGAATATCAATTATTCTGTATTTTGCGGGTGCAGCGAACTTGAGAGCGTGACGATTCCGAGCAGTGTGACGAGCATAGAAAATGCTGCATTTTACGGTTGCACTGAGCTTACAGATGTATATTACAGCGGCAGCGAGACGGAATGGGAAGCGATAGATATAGGAGAATGGGGCAATACATATCTTACTTCTGCGACGATACATTATAATTGTGTGATAGATAATGTGACGTGGAGTTTTAATGCGAGCACGGGTGTTTTGACGATAAGCGGAACGGGGAAAATGGACGATTATTCCCGTGCTCAGGCACCTTGGTATAGCAGCCGGTTAAGTATTATATCGGTTGTAATAGAAGAAGGAGTTACACATATCGGAGATTATGCATTCTATGACTGTCGGAATTTGGCAAGCATATCAATTACCGACAGCGTTACGACGATTGGTGAGGCGGCGTTCGCTGATTGTTATTCCCTTACGAGTGTCACCATACCTGACAGCGTTACAAGCATCGGTATGTATGTATTCTGCTACTGTCCGGAACTCACAAGTGTTACTATCGGTGACGGTGTAACAAGTATCGGTGAAAGTGCGTTTGAAGGCTGTGAAATGCTTACGGACGTTACTATTGGCAGCGGCGTCACAACCATTGACTGGGGTGCATTCGAAGGCTGCAGCTCTCTTACGAGCATCACAATACCGGATAGTGTTGTCATTATAGATATGTATGCGTTTTACGACTGCACAGAGTTAACAAGTGCCACAATCGGCAGCGGCATCACGACTATAGAGCTTGATGCGTTCGGAGAATGCGATAGTATTACGGATGTATACTACAGCGGCAGCAAAGAAGATTGGGCGGAGATAAATATAGAATCAGGCAATAAATGTCTCACCTCCGCGACAATACATTATAACTTCGTGGCTATGCCGACGGAAGCGGTGCTTTCGGGATTGGGCGAATATGAAGGCGCTGCAGAGGCGGAGGTTGTTGTCGGGGAGGACGGAGAGGCGAGCGTCAGTCTTGCGATAACGGATTCCGGTGTGCTTTCTGCGGAGAATGTGACGGCGTTTGCGGTTTCGTATAGTGGCGGGGTTGTTAAGGAGGTCAGCGAGATGACAAAAACAATTACGTCCGGCGGTGCGGATTTTGCGGGAAGTGTGAGCGGGAGTTACAGGATATTTATATGGGATGAGAATATGCGACCGATAACGGAGAGTGTGGGGTAAAATGAAAATGGAGCAGCCGTGGGGCTGCTCCATTTTGAAAATTTGTGGGGATTGCGGCGGGGGCGTGAATAATGAATAATTAACAATTTACAATGAACAATGAGGGAAAAAATTTTGCGGAGCAAAATTTCGAATTTATGCGCCTGCGTACGCGAAAAGGATATTA
>JAJQCX010000140.1 GCA_021202495.1 Clostridia bacterium
GTCCAACACTCCGCTGAAAGCCGCGCTTTCCGTGCCGATTGAGATCCACTCACTGCCCGTCAGGTCGATGTCAGCTTCAAGACTTCCCCACAAATCGCCCTCGCCCGCGTTCACAATCTCCGCGAATTCATAAAGCTCGTCCGCCGTCGAAATTCTGAATACCCCCGGCGAAACAATTTCCATCGACGTACCCTTTATCCTGTAAAGTCCGCCGCTCGCAAACGCAAACAGCGCGACCTTCCCATTACTTTTAGCCGCGTCAATCACATCGTCGTCCAGCTTCAAATTCAATGCCGCGCTCGACGTGTTGTTGCCTATCCGCGAAACCTCGCCCGCCAAGTTTTCCTCTGTCGCAAGCGCTTCTATCGCCTCCGCGTCCCTCACGTCAAGATTTTTCAACTCCTCCGTGCTTATCGCGTAAAACTTAACGTAGGAATCTTCGTTTCCCGCGTCGTATCGTCTCGTCACCGTCGCCGAAAGGTAATACCCCACGTCCGTCTTCGTCGGCACATTGAGCTCCGCGAACGGAATCCTTATCAAATTGCCGCTCTCCCACGCCCAAACATACGCCTTAAAATCCGCTTCCCCGTCGGTTTCGTCGTCGGACGTATAATAAATGTTATTCGTAGTGTCTATCGTATAAACCCGTCCGAGCTCGCAAAGCTCGATTTCAACATATTTTCCGTCCTCGTCCGTCTGTATATCTGTTTCCCATCCCGGCACAACGTAATATTTTTCGCCCGTCTGAGAAGTCCTTATCTCATAATCCGTTATGTGGCTTTCGACAAAATCCTCCGCCGCTCTTTCGCTTGCGATAATCTCTCCGTCACAGACATAGCGAATGTCGACAAATATGTCCTCGTCCTTTTCAATCTCGTCGCAAAGCTCCTCCCGCGTCAGCGCCTTTGAATAGATTTTCACCTCGTCCACCGCGCCCATGTAGTCCTTGTCCGCGCTCCAAAGCGACCTTGCGATGTAATTGAGCTTCCCCGTAAATTCACTCGGCTTCGCGTCGATGCCCGTCAGCGACACCTGCTTTTCGCCGTTTATGTACATCACCGCGCTTCCCGTTTCCGCGTCATACGTCACAGCATAATGCACCCATACCCCCGCGGACATGGGCTGTGTATTTAAATTCAGCGACTTTGTCGAGCTGCTTCGTCTGACCTCCGCCGCCGTTGTCGAATCCTTGTTTGTAAATCCGATGTAATCCGTCGGCGACGATTTTATTGCGTCGCCCAAAAGAGAAATCACAAAGGAATTTCCGTTCCCGCTGTCGCGCTTTGTCCAAAACGACAGCGTAAAGCTCTCGACCCCGTCAAGAATTTCCTCGTTCATTCTCATGTAGCTTGTTCCGTTGCTTCCGCCCGAAAAATAGGCAGCGCCGCCGCTTACTCCCTCAGTTGCGGTAACCGCGACCGTCTCCGCCGCGTCGCGCCCGTATTCGGTCTCATCCTTTCCCAAATCCTCCGCGTCGTCAAAGCTGTAATGCACCGTCAAATATTCGTCAACAGCGCTGCTTTCAGTCGAGGTTAACCCCCCCCCCGACGGTTTCGGAGGCATCCTCCGCCAACACCGGCACAAAAGACATCATCATCACCGCAGCCATAATCCCCGCGGCAATTTTCTTCATCCCCTGCATAAAATTTTCCTCCTTGTATTTTTTTTCACGAACCCCCGTCCGTGCATAATAAACCAAATAAAATATAATAAATGTATCATATCATATTTAAGCCAATTATGCAACACCGATTTTAAAAATTTTTCCGCCCCCACCCCGCGCCCGCAGGCGCATCAATTCAAAATTCGCCTCCGGCGAATTTGTTCCATAACTCCACACTCCACACTCCACACTCCACCCTTCACACTCAAAAAACGCCCGACCGACCGCAATACGCAGTCAATCGGGAGTTCTTTAAATATTCAATTTTACTCCGACAACACCGTGCCGTCCGCAAGCGTTATCGTATATCCGTTAAAATTAATCGTGCCGTTGTTCACAATGCTTGTCAGCGTGCAGTTTCCCGTGAGCGTCAGCGTGCAGCCCGCGTCTATCGTGAGAACAATATTGTTGTCAACCGCCGTGCCGCCCTGCTCATTGTCGACAATGTTTATCGTGCCGATAATCTCCGAACCGTTCGTCAGCACGAGAGAGAGCGTCGAAATTGAATCCACAATTATGTCGCCGTCAAGCGTCTGCGCGTCGCACGTCAGCTCAACCTGTGCGCCGTTCGACCCCGCGCTTCCCCAGCCGCGCGAAGCGCTGTTGCCGACCACGCGAAGCAAATACCCTTCCTCGTCAAGGTTTGTTATGTCAACGCCCGACAGCGTCATTATGCAGTGCGTGTTCGTCACATAGAACATATCTCCGTTGTTGCCCGTAAGCGACCCGCCCGTCATCGAGAACACCGACGTTCCGACCTCCGCGTCGCCCGACATTGACTGATATATCATCACGTTGTGTACGTTTTCATCCGAGCTCGTACCCTTTGTGTCGCTCATGTTGCCCGAAACGGTGCAATCGATAAGCTCAATCGAGTTCTGCCCCTCAATAACAAGCGCCTCGGAATTGTTCGCAACAAGATCCGCGTCCGAAACCGTTATTGCCGCCGTGGAATATACCGCGGGCGAATTATAGCCGTTCGATGTATAGCTTCCGCCCGTCACATTCACCGTGCCGCCGCCGCGATCCGAGCGTATTGCCGCCGCCGAGCTGCCGCTCGTATTTATCGTCAAATTCGAAGCGTTCATCGTGCCGCCGCCCGTCGTCTGTATTCCGCCGGAATTGTCAGCCGTCGTCGTTATCGTCGTGTCCGAAACGTTCACAACCGTGCCGCTCCCGTAGCTGAACACGCCGTTGCCGTTCTGCGCCGAGGATGTAACAGTGGAATTTGTTATCGTAACCTGCGCCCCGTCCGTCGCGAGAAGCGCCGCGTTCTGTCCGTAAAAGTCGCCGTTTTCCGTATTCGAGGACGAACCCGCCGTCTTTGCGACCGTTATTCCATCGAGCGTCACCGTCGCGCCCGTTATTCTGAGCGCGTTTTCGTCGTCTCCGCTCGATTCGTAGCTTGTGCCCGAAACCGACGTATCTTCCGTTATCTCGTTTGCCGCCGTCCCCTGCGTCACCTCGTTCGAGCCGCCGAATCCGCCGCCCATGCCGCCTCCGGGCTGACCGCCGCCCATGCCGCCTTGCATGCCGCCGCCTTCACCGGGCATTTCTCCGCCCATGCCTCCGGGGCCGCCGCCTTGCCCGGCGTCCTCAACCGTGCGCATCAATATTGTCGCCGCCTCGGCGCGCGTCAGCGTTCCGTTAGGTCTCAATGTGTCGCCGTCGCCTTCAATATATCCTTCCGCGACAAGACTCTTAACCGCGCTCAGCGCATAGTCCGAAATCTCGTCGCCGTCACTGAACGTCAAGTCCTCACCCTCGGAGAGCTCCTCGCCCTTGTAGATGCAGTAGCGATATATCAAAACCATCATCTGCTCGCGCGTCAGCTCTTCGTTAGGTTCAAAATCCCAGCCGTTGTTTTCCTCAAGAAGTATTCCGTTCTCTGTAGCCCATTCTACAGCCTCATCGTACCATTCTCCGTCCGATTCAGTCTCAGTTGCGGTCTCGGTTGCCGCCTCTTCCGCTCGCTCGTCCTGCATTCCGCCTAACTCGTCCTGCATTCTACCTTGCTCGTCCTGCATTTCGCCGGGCTCTCCGCCCATGTCGCTCGGCATTTCTCCCGGCTCTCCGCGCTCTCCGCCGCGGCGCAAACTCTGCGACGCACGGTAAATCATAGTCACAAATTGTGCCCCTGTAACCGTAGAATTTGGCTCAAACGTCGTGTCCGTCATTCCGGTAATTATTCCCATAGAATAAGCACGTTTTACCGCGTCAAAATACCACGCATCCTCCTCCACATCGTCAAACGGCAGCTCAACCGTATCCATCTTCATTCCGCCGCCAAAGTCCCCATTTTTAGGCATTTCCTGCACTTCCTGCATCTCCATGTCCCGCATCGGCACACTCTCCGTATCAGCGTCAAAATTTCCCGTTTCATCGGCAAAAACCGACCCACATCCGAGCATTGCCAGTGCCAACAAAACAGCCGTAACTCTTTTGCTTCTCATAATTGCGTCTCCTCCTGTATTTTTTATATAATCAAATACTATCACACTCATTTTTACAAATCAATGCTTTTCACAAAACTTTCAACTGCCCTTCACCAAAGCGACACAAAACTCAATTTTGTTCACAATTTATATAATTTTTAAGTGCTCGCAAACCACCTTAATTCCCATTAAAATAAGTATTATTCCTCCCGCAGTCTCCGCTCCCTTTTTGTATTTTGCCCCGAAAACGCCGCCTATTTCGCACCCCGCCCATGAAAATACAAACGTCGTTATTCCAATCAAAAGAGAAGCCCGCCAAATATCAACCTCCAAAAACGCGAACGTCATTCCCGCCGCCAATGCGTCAATGCTTGTCGCCACAGCAGACGGCAGCATGTCGCGCGCCGCAAACGAACACCTTTCATCAATCTCCCCGCCTGCGTTTTTTATCATGTCAATTCCAATCGCCATAAGTATCGCAAACGCCGCCCAATGATCCGCTCTCTCAATCAATCCGGCAAAGCTTTTCCCCGCAAAATAGCCTATCGTCGGCATCAGCACCTGAAAAGTTCCGTAATAAAGCCCCGTCACAACGCCGTATCTCATTTTCGCCTCACCGGCCGCCAACCCCTTGCACACCGCCGCCGCAAACGCATCCGCCGACAGCGCCGCCGCAATCACCCACAGCTCCCACAAGCTCATTTTTTCACCACCACAAAAATAAGAGTGTCAAGCAAATCCCGCTTAACACTCTTATATATACTTAATTTCTTTTCACATTATGACAAGAGCATTCTGTCGTTGTCGAGCTCATGACCCGCCGCAACGGAGAATTTACGCAGCAAATCGCCCGTTGTGAGGTTCTTCTTTTCCTCGCCCTTCACATCGTACACAATCTTGCCCTCGCTCATCATTATGAGCCTGTTTCCGAGCTTTACCGCGTCCGTCATGTTGTGCGTTATCATTATCGTCGTCAAATTGTTTTCCCCGACAATTTTTTCCGTCAAATCAAGCACCTTTTTCGCGGTTTTGGGGTCAAGCGCCGCCGTGTGCTCGTCGAGCAAAAGAAGCTTTGGCTTCTGCAGCGTTGCCATCAAAAGCGTCACCGCCTGCCTCTGTCCGCCCGACAAAAGCCCGACCTTGCTTGTCAGCCTGTCCTCAAGCCCAAGCTCCAATTTTGCAAGCTCTTCTCTGAAATAGCTTCTTTCTTTCGCCGTTATCCCCCATTTCAATCCTCTCGGATTGCCGCGCCTTATCGCAAGCGCCAAATTCTCATCAATGCCCATGTCCGCCGCCGTGCCCATCATCGGATCCTGGAACACTCTCCCCAAAAACTTCGCTCTCTTATATTCCGGCATTTTCGTCACGTCAACGCCGTCTATTACAACCGTGCCGCCCTCAAGCTGCCACACGCCCGAAATTGCGTTCAAAAGTGTGCTCTTTCCCGCGCCGTTTCCGCCGATAACCGTAACGAAATCTCCGTCCTCCATTTCAAAATCGACGCCGTCCAACGCAACCTTTTCGTTCACCGTTCCGGGATTAAAGACCTTATAAGCGCCATAAATTTCAAGCATTGTTCACGCCGCCTTTCTTCGCCTTGGTGAAGTATTTCTTTTTCCAATACGGCACCGCGAGGAATATCGCCACGACGACCGCCGAAAGAAGCTTCAGCAAATCCGGGTCGAGCCCCAGTGCGTAAACCACCTGATATACTATGTAATATATAATTCCGCCCAACGCAACCGCCAAAAGCTGAAAAGCGAAATTGGTCGAAATTCTCCCGAATACCGCCTTGCCGATGATAACCGCAGCAAGTCCGATAACTATCGCGCCGCGTCCCATCGAAACGTCGGCAAAGCCCTGATACTGCGCCAAAAGCGCGCCCGAAAGCCCAACAATGCCGTTTGAAAGCATGAGTCCCAAAACGGTATTGACATTCGTGTTAATGCCCTGCGCTCTGCTCATGTTTATGTTTGACCCCGTCGCCCGCAGCGCACATCCGCGCTCCGTGCCGAAGAACCAATAAAGCACCGCAATCAGCACAATCACAAATATCGCAATAACGAAAATCGTATTTTTATAAAGCGGCAGAGATCTTATGTTTCTCAGCGACACCATCAAATCGTATTTTGTGACGCTTATGCCCTGATTTGCCTTGCCCAAAATCTTCAAATTGACCGAATACAGCGCAATCTGCGTCAAAATACCCGCAAGTATCGCCGGTATGCCCATAAACGTGTGCAAAATGCCCGTCACAAGCCCCGTCAGCACTCCCGCGGCAACCGCCGCAAGCATTGCCGCGGGAATACTGTACCCCGACAAAAGCATCATAACGCACACGGCGCCTCCTGTTGCCATTGAACCGTCTACCGTCAAATCCGCAACGTCAAGAATCGTATAGGTTATATACACGCCTATCGCCATTATGCCCCATATAAGTCCCTGCGCCACCGCGCCGGGCAGACTGTTCAATATAGATAATAATGTCTGCATATTCAGCATTCCGCTCCTTTCACGGTTCGGGGAACCGCCGATTAACGCTTCCCAAAGCCTTGCTTTCCCCGCCTTTTATCAAAAATCCCGTTGGAAAAATTGTTGTTCCAACGGGATTTCAAACGTCACTCGAAATTATTCAATAGCGATATAATCGTCGGGGATTGCAATACCGAGCTCTTCGGCAATCTCAGCGTTGTACTTCTTCTGTACGTCCTCATCAAATTGAATGGGCATTGTCGAAATGTCAGCACCTTCAACAAGGATTTCATAAGCCATTTCGCCCGTCTTATATCCGATGTTGTAGTAGCTTATCGAAAGCGTAGCCACGCCGCAGCCTTCCGCTATGCCTTCCTCACCCGCTACAATCGGAACACCCGCAGGACGGCAAATGCTGTCGATTGTCTCGGTTGCGGCAGCAGCCGTGTTGTCTGTCGGAACGTAGATAACGTCGCTTGTCTGGCACGCTGCCGTAGCAACGGTTGCAAGGTCGTTGGAATCCGAGAACGGGTAGCGTGTGCATGTTATGCCCGCTTCCTCAAGATATGCCTCTACGTTTTCAATCTGATAAACCGAATTTGCCTCAGCCGAGCAGTAAAGAAGACCTACATTCTGTGCCTCGGGGAACAGTTCAAGAATCATTTCAGCCTGCTGATCAAGCGGAGCCAAGTCGCTCGTACCGGAAATGTTTCCGCCGACCGTTCCGTCGTAATCGTCAAGCTCAAGCGCCGTCTGATAGTCGGTAATGCTTGTGCCGAGAATCGGAATTTCGTCGGTTGCCGCCGCAGCCGCCTGCAAAGCCGCCGTAGCGTTCGCGAAAATCAAATCAACATTCGAAGATACAAAACCGTTTACAATAGTTGCGCACTGTGCCGAATCGCCCGAAGCGTTCTGTTCATTGAACACAACACTGTCGCCAAGCAGTTCGGTAAGAGCATCCTTAAAGCCCTGTGTCGCAAGGTCAAGCGCGTCATGCTGAACAAGCTGTACAATACCGATAGAGTATGTAGTTTCAGCCTCAGCCGCGTCCGTTGCATCGTCGGCATCTGTCGAATCGGTCGTTCCGCCGCAAGCCGCAAGCGCGAATACCATCGTCAGTGCCAACAGAAGTGAAAGAATTTTTTTCATTTTCATTTGTCTTCGTCCCTTCAAATTCATTTTAAATGTTCTTTACAAACATTAAATACAGTATATATCTTTTGCTCACAAAAGTCAATGAAAATTTCTCTCTGTATAAAAAATTTTAATTCGACGTCAAACCCGAATATCTCCGCCTTTGAATAACGATTTTAATATTGACAAAACACCCTCCATCAAACGCCGCCAAAAGTGAAAAAATACCGGTTTTATCCGGTGTAATTGGTTTATAATTCCAGCATTTGAAACAAAATGTTAGAA
>JAJQCX010000128.1 GCA_021202495.1 Clostridia bacterium
TACAAACAGTCAACAGGCGGTAAAACAATTCTGAATATTATATATTCATGCACAGAATGTTACATAATTCATGCTATTTTTAAGAAAGCCGAGTGATACAATGCGTGAAAAATTCCGCTCGTTTATGGCAAGCCGCTACGGACAGGACGATTTAAACAACGCCCTGCTTGTTTTGGCTGTCGTGTGTCTTATTTTGTCGTTTTTTATCAGGCGTGTCTTTCTTCCGCTCGCGACGGCTGTGCTTGTGCTCACGGTTTTTCGCATGTTCAGCGGCAATTTTGATGCCCGCCGCCGCGAAAACGCTTGGTTTCAAAAGCATACGACCAAAATACGCCCATATATAACGCTGTGGAAATCGCGTCTTTCCAAAGGCGGACAATACCGTTACTTTCTTTGCCCCAAATGCAAAAAGGTTCTGCGCGTTCCGCGCGGCAAGGGGCACATCACCATCCGCTGCTCTTGCGGCGAATCGTTTAAGAGGAAAAGCTGATGTTCGGCTATGTTGTTCCAAACAAGGCGGAGATGAAATTCCGAGAGTTTGACGTTTACCGCGCGCACTACTGCGGACTGTGCGCCGTGCTCCGCAAAGAGGGGCAAACCTGCGCCTTCTCATTAAATTACGATATAACGTTTTTGGCAATGCTTCTAAATTCGCTTTATGAGCCGGTCTGCACGCAAAAATGCACACGCTGCATATGCCACCCAATTAAAAAGCACAGGGAAATTTCGGACGAATATTCATCATACGCCGCCGAAATGACAATTCTTCTTTCGTATTATAAATGCCTTGACGATTTTCACGATGACAAAAATATCATAGCATTCATCTATTCGCGCTTCCTTTCTCCGAAATTCAAGCGCATTGCGAAAAAATATCCCGATAAGGCGGAAACCGTCAAAAATTCTCTTTCCGAAATAGCCGACGCCGAAAAGGAGCAATCGCTCGAAAAAGCCGCAAACGCATTCGGCAATTTACTGGGAACAGTCTTTGTTCCAAAGAACGATATATGGCGCGACTCGCTTTTTAACATGGGCTTTTACCTCGGCAAATTTATCTACATTATGGACGCATACGACGATTTGAACGAAGACATAAAAAAGCGCCGACCCAATCCGCTCATTTCGCTTTCACATTCCCCCGAATTTGAGAGCGAATGTGAAAACCTTCTCAACATGA
Source organism: Clostridia bacterium (assembly GCA_021202495.1). Lineage (GTDB taxonomy): Bacteria > Bacillota > Clostridia > UMGS1883 > UMGS1883 > JAJQCX01. Next base: position 1,178 of record JAJQCX010000128.1, read on the forward strand.
TGGCAGCCGACTCCGCTTCTTATTTTGAGAAGCTTCCCATTATCGAAAATGCCGAAATTTTGCGCAATGTCATCTACGGCGGCATTTGGCTGCGCTATGAGGAAATCCGCGCCAAGCGGACAAATACCAAACAAAAGAGGTGACCATTTATGCGGGATCCCTATTCGGTTTTGGGCGTTTCAAGAGACGCCTCCGACGAAGAAATAAAAAAAGCGTACCGTGCGCTCTGCCGCAAATACCATCCCGACGCCAATATAAATAACCCCAACAAAGCCGAAGCCGAGGAGAAATTCAAGGAGGTCGGCGAAGCGTATAACCGCATTATGGATGAGCGCAGCGGCAAAACAAAGCAGTCCTCCTACGGTGGCTATTCCTCCGATGATGCAGCATCGGATTCGAGGCTTCGCGCCGCCGCGACATATATTCAGCGCGGCTACTTCCGCGAAGCGCTCAACGTTTTAAACTCGATTACCGACCGCAGCGCAATGTGGTACTATTTAAGCGCCATAGCAAATTCGCGCCTTGGCAACAACATTCTCGCAAGAGAATACGCCAACACTGCCGCATCTATGGAGCCGAACAACCCCACATATCAGAATTTAGCTTCCGCTCTCTCCGGCAACGGCACATTCTACCGCGACTACCGCACCACCGGCGAAACATACGGCAGAACCTTCTCCTACGATTTCGACAATTGGTGCATAAAATGCTGCGCCGCGAATATAGCGCTCAACGTCTGCTGCAACGGCGGAAGATATTGCTTCTGTTAAACCCAAACACAACACAGCCACACTTTAACAGTGTGGCTGTCTTTCATTATTTCAGCGCTCTCATCGCGTTAATAACCGCAATCACCATAACTCCGACATCCGCAAAAACCGCCTGCCACATGTTCGCCATGCCAAACAGCGTCAAGAGCAGCACACCTATTTTTACGACGAGCGAAAATACAATGTTCTCCTTCACAATACGCATCGTCTTTTTCGCAATCCTTATCGCAAGCGGCAGCTTTGCCGCATCGTCGTCCATCAGCACAATGTCAGCCGCCTCGATTGCCGCATCGGAGCCCATTGCGCCCATCGCAATTCCCACGTCGGCAAGCTTCAAAACCGGTGCGTCATTCACGCCGTCGCCGGTGTAGACGACGCTTCCTCTTTTCTTTTCGCTCAAAATTTCCTCAAGCTTTTTCACCTTGTCGCCGGGAAGAAGGGAATGATAAACCTTGTCAAGTCCCAGTTCGTCTGCGGCATATTTTGCCGCCTTTTCCGTGTCGCCGGTTAACATAATCGTTTGCTTTACGCCAAGCCTTGTCAATTCCGCCATCATCTCGCGCGCGTTGTCCTTTAAAGTATCCGCAATCACAACCGCACCTAAATATTGCCCGTTTTGCGCAACATAGACAATGCTTCCGTTTTTGTCGAGCTTATCGCATTTAATGTTGTTTTCTTTCATCAATGCAATGTTACCCGCAAGCGTTATTTTGCCGTCAACATCTGCCTTTATCCCGCGCCCAGGCACTTCCGTCACATCGGTCACAGCGGACGGATCAATCTCTTCACCGCACGCACGCCTTATACTTTGCGCAATCGGATGGTTGCTGTGAGCCTCAGCCTGTGCCGCGATGCGCAAAAGCTCCTTTTTGTCGCCGTCGCACACCGGCTCCGTCACCTCAAATTCGCCCTTCGTCAGCGTACCCGTCTTGTCAAAAACACAAATTTCCGCATCGGAAAGCGCCTCAAGGTAGCTCGACCCCTTTATCAATATTCCCTTCGCGCTCGCGCCGCCTATCCCGCCGAAAAACGACAGCGGCACCGAAATAACCAGCGCGCACGGGCACGAAACAACGAGGAATGACAGCGCCTTTGATAGCCACATTGTCGAAAACGCCGCCTCGCTTTGCCCGAGGAAAAACAGCACGAGCTGCGGCAAAAACGCCACAATGAGCGCCGTAACGACGACCGCCGGAGTGTAAATTCGGGCAAACCGTGTGATAAAGTTCTCCGTTTTCGCCTTTCTCATCGACGACGTTTCGACCATTTCAAGTATCTTTGCCACGGTCGATTCGCCGTATTCCTTCTTTACCTCAACCTCAAAGAGCCCCGTCAGACTTATGCACCCGCTTATAACGTCGTCGCCCTCGGAAATATCTCGCGGCATACTCTCGCCCGTCAACGCCGATGTGTCCATGCTGCCTAAGCCTTTTATGATTTTGCCGTCAAGCGGCACTCTTTCGCCGGGCTTTATCAGTATTTTTTCTCCGACCTTCGCCTCTTCGGGCGAAACCTCAACGTATTCTCCACCACGCTCAACCCGCGCAAATTCGGGGCAAATGTCCATCAGCTCCGTTATCGAGCGGCGACTCTTCCCCACCGCGATTGACTGAAAGAGCTCGCCTACCTGGTAAAACAGCATTACAAAGACCGCTTCGGGGTATTCGCCAATCGCAAGCGCGCCGATTGTCGCGAGCGCCATCAAAAAATTCTCGTCAAAAAGCTGCCCGTGAATGATGTTCAAAAACGCCTTCCTCAAGACGTCGTAGCCCACAACTATGTACGGTGCCAAAAAGAGAACTCCGCGCACATATTTCCACAAAATCTCCGCACCGAAAACGCCGACTGTGCCGTCCGAGGGAATAAACAGACAAAGCACAAAAAGCGCCGAAGAGGCAACAATGCGCTTCAGGTTTCTTTTTTGCTTTCTTGTCACAATCCTCACCTCCCCGAATTATCAGACGAGAATCACGCAGTCGGGCTCCACCTTTTTGCACACCTTAACAACCTTCTTCACTATCTCGTTAAACTTCTCATCCTCCGCATCGAGTATCATCTTCTGCGCCGCATAGCTCACCGACGCGTCATGCACTCCCTCAATTTCCTTAATCGCCCTCTCCATCTTAGCCGCGCAAACCGCACAGTCCAAATCCTCAAGCCTGAACGTCTTTCTCATAATTAACACTCCCATATGAATTTTTTTTTGCTTTCCCGCGCCCGCAGGCGCATCAATTCAAATTCCGCAAAGAGGAATTTGCCCCTTCATTTTTAATTTTTAATTATACATTATTCAGATATATGCTCCATTCCCTGCGCCAAAATCGTCTTAACGTGCTCATCCGCCAGGGAATAATACACCGTCTTCCCCTCTCTGCGGAACTTAATCAACCTCGCCTGCTTTAAAACGCGCAGCTGATGCGAAATCGCCGACGCGCTCATATTAAGAACGCTCGCAATGTCGCACACGCAAACCTCGCTTTCAAACAGAACATACAAAATCTTTATCCGCGTCGAATCGCCGAAAATCTTGTACAACTCCGCTAAATCGTATAATATTTCCTCCTCCGGCATATTTTCGTTTACAATCGCAATCAAATCCTCGTGCATCTCGTTCGCGTCGCACCCGGGCAAATATTCACTCATTTTTTCACTTCCTCATTTGAATAATTGTTCAATTGTTATTTTAGCATAGCTTTATATATCTGTCAATAGCAAATTCAAAAATTCTTATATTATATCTCTCAAAGCCTTTACCTCCCCACGTTGACGCGCAGCGTTATAATAGGGGAGGGGGGACAGCCGTGCGCCCTACGACCAAAACAGCCAAAAAATCAAGCTTTTTGGTTGAATATTAGTATTATATAAATGGCACGGACAAATTTTCGTCCGTGCCATTTTTTCAATCCTCTATTGCCGTCAGCTTGTCGAGCGCACTCCTGTGCGCACGCATATATGTACTCCGCTCGTAGCAATAGCGCGAATATTCCGGCTTTGTCTGCAGCTCGTCCATCAGCTCGTTCCAGCGCATACCCTCAATGTAGAGCTTTGTCACGATTATCATCTCCAGCGGCGTCAGCTCCGGCGCGACAGCCGCAAGCGCCTCTTCAACCTCCATAGTTGAGGATTCAATCTTTTCAAGCAGCGCCTCCGTCACCTTGCGGCGCTCCTCCTTTATCGCAAGCATTGTCACAACCCTGTCGCGGCTCTCGTGCTTGCGCTCCGCTCTCTCGACCTTACATTCAAGCTCTTCAATTTCGCGCCGCAGCCTCCCAAGCCTCGCCTCCGTTTCCTTTTTCACAATCACCATTCCCGGGTACCTCTTCATCTTTTCCGCCGTCATATCCCCTCAATCTCCTCTCTTCATAAATAATATCATTTGATGTGATAATATTAGCACACTTTTATCATCTTGTCAACATTTAAAATGATATTTTTACTCCTTTTTAGTGTTTTCCCCTTGACATTATCATTTTATATGATATAATAGTACCATAAATCGGACTCGGAGGTACATAACGTGAAAGTTCCTTTCACGTTAATGCCTCCGGCGGATTCTTATGCGCCGCCGAATTTGTTCAAACCTTCGGTTTGGACACGGCGATGCGCACAAAAATCTCTTATCATTCCTTGCCCTGCCGATAGGAGAGTATTTAATAACTATATGTGCCGATGCAGGGCGGCGGAATGGAGATTTTTATGATTGGTGAAAAAATACGTTCACTGCGAAAAGAGGCGTCGCTTTCGCAAACGCAGCTCGCCTCGCTTCTCTCTGTTTCTCAATCGACCGTTTCCATGTGGGAAAAAAACAATAACTCCCCCGAATATTCAACTCTTTTAAAGCTTTGCGACGTTTTCGGCGTCAGCTCCGACGCTCTCACCGGCACGACAAACGACAAAGTTTTGACCCGCGTTCCCGTCCTCGGCTATGTCCGCGCCGGCATTCCAAACGAAGCTCTTGAAAACATTTTGGACTATGAGGACGTCTACCTTCGCCAAAACGACCCCGACGAATATTTTGCCCTCCGCATCAAGGGCGACAGTATGTCCCCGCGCATGATGGACGGTGACATCGTCACCGTCCGCCGCACAAGTGACTTTCAAAGCGGCGACGTCTGCGTCGTCTTGGTCGAAAATTCCGACGCAACGGTTAAAAAGGTAATAAAAAAGGACATGGGTATTCTTCTCATGCCCTTTAACCCCGCCTACGACCCGCTCGTCTTCACCGTTGACGAGGTTCAAAAAAAGCCCGTCACCATCCTCGGCAAGGTGACGGAGCTCCGCGCCAAAATTTAACAAGATTTTTCTTTAAAAGCCGCGGGATTTTCCCATCCTGCGGCTTTTCTTATTCTTCATCCAAATACTCCACAACCTCAAAATTCGTGTCTATCATCATCTCTCTGCCGTCCTTCACCACATATGCCGTGCCGTTGGAAAAGTCCATCGCATAGTCATATATTTCATCTGTTGCAAATTCTCCCGTATGATCAATATATCTGAATTTCTGTGGAATCCACTTTGTTTCCTCTTTATCCTCGACTATAACCACACAATATCCTTCACTGAAACTGCTTGCGGAAAAGAACGTTTTTCTTCCGAATACCTTTCTGCCTGTTTTGTCGATGAAATAACATTCCGTATAGTCCTCTTCCGACACCGCACATACTCCCTCTGAGAAATGTGATGTCCACGCGTATTTATATGGAATGACTAAATTGCCCGACAAATCGGCAAAGCCGTAATGCGGCGACGATGTGCCCGCCTCATTTGTAACAGCAACCATTCCTTCGTATATCCAATCCACATCCCTATATTTTCCGAACGGTATCACAACCTCTCCTTCAGCGTTTATAATGCCCTCGGTTTTTCCGTTGCTCACTATCGCAAATCCGTTGTGAAACTCCGCTGTTTTATAATCGCGGTATTTATAATCCGTTTCAAGCATCACGCTTCCGTCCTTGTCAACGTATGTCACCTTCCCGTTCACGTTTTTCGCAATCCAATTATCCTCAGGGAACTCTTCTTTCTCAGCCTTTGTAAAGAGACTCACCTTCTCTTCCTCGCTGTTCCAATAAACCTCCATGCCGACCATGTCCGCAAATTCCCTCAGCGGAACATATGTCGTTCCGTCAATGTTCACGATTTTCGACTCAATCTCCTGCGTCTCCCCGTCAACATTGACCCGATAATCCACAACATACGCCTTCAAATGCTCATTTCCCGCCGCGCACAGCAGCAAAGCCGCCGCAGTTGCAGCAAATAATATCACAATTTTTTTCATAGTATATCATCCCCTGTTAAAATAATTTTTTTAGCAATACATATCAGCTTAATCACAGTCTGATGTCCCCAAACTATTAGCTGCACCTTAATAAGAATACATATAAGCCCACAATGATTCTGTATCTGTCGACAGTATTTCATTATTCTCTAAAAAATCAAAGAGTGAGGTATCCGAATCCATGTCACGCCCCGATCTTGAGGTATAAATAACATTGTATATATATCCGTCTGGATTATCGTCATCAAAGACTATTTGAACAATTATATCCAAAGAATTATCGGGATTATTATATGGACCTTCACCGCTTCCGTAAACTGTTCCCCATAAAGTATACATACGCATATCTTCTTCCAATTCCTCGGGAGGCAGATATGTGCTTCCCTCACCCCAAGCCTGCCAGTTCCCCCAGCCTTCATCAATACTGATATTTTCCCATCCTAAGCTTTCCATCTCATCCTTTACACTGCAAATTATTTCCTGATTTAAAAATTCATCCACGTTATCTGTCACTTCCGTAGAATCAATCTCCGTTTCTTCACTCTCGGTAACAATGTCATTTTCGTCATAATATAATTGCTTACCGCAAGCGCTCATACCCACCGCAGCGCAAACAACCAATATAAATAATAACCGTAATTTCATATTAACCTCCATTCCGCCGCCCTGCGGCGGCACAAATTGTAACGTGGAAAAGAAGCAAGTAGATTGCCCTTATG
>JAJQCX010000134.1:0-19287 GCA_021202495.1 Clostridia bacterium
GGGGAAAAGCGGAGCTTGTCCCCGTGTTCAGCCGCGAAGCGGCTGAACTGTTACATAGAAAGGGTTGTCAGATGAGAAAATTTAAATCATATATCGCGGTCTTTCTTTCGCTGCTTATGTTTATCCTGTGGCAGCCGACCGCGCTTATTACTACGGCGTCCGCCGATACAACCGATGTTCCCGAAATTCAATCGCAGAACGCGATTCTCATAGACGCAAATTCCGGGCAAATGCTCTACGGCAAAAACGAAAACGACAAGGCATACCCGGCGAGCACCACCAAAATGATGGTCGCGCTTTTGGCTCTTGAAAATTTGGAGCTTGACGAGGTCGTCACGGCGTCGGCGTCGGCAGTAAGCCTTTTAAAGCCCGGCTATACGAATATGGGAATTTTGGCTGACGAAGAGCTCACCGTGCGCCAGCTTTTGTACGGGCTTTTGCTCGCAAGCGCGGGCGATGCGGCAAACGTGCTCGGCGAGCGCATTTCAGGCAGCGTCGATTCGTTCGTTAAGCTCATGAATATGCGGGCGCTCGAGCTTGGCATGACGAACACCAACTTTACCAACACCAGCGGCGAGCACGACGAAAACCACTACACCACCGCATACGATTTGTCGCTTTTGGCGATGGAGGTTATGAAAAATCAAACCTTCCGCGAAATTGTCGCAACCGACGTTTACATAATCCCCGCGACAAATAAATACACCGAGGAACGCCGCCTTTCAAGCACAAACCACCTCGTTTCAAGCAGAAAGACGTCTAAATATTACTACAGCTACGCAACAGGCATTAAAACCGGCTTTACAAACGCGGCAAAGCTCTGCCTTGCGGCTTCGGCTGAGAAAAACGGCGTCAGCCTTATCTGCGTTGTGCTCGGCGCGGACACCGTCGACGGCAACATGATGGATTTTGTCGACGCAAAGAATCTCTTTGAATACGGGTTCGCCAATTATGAGCAGCGCACCGTTGTCGAAGGCGGCACAATTGTGGCGCAGGCGAGAATAAAAAGCGCCAAGGGAGCGCGTCAAGTGCTTTTGGAGGCAAAGGATTCAATCTCCGTCCTGGCGGGCATCGACGACCCCGATTCAATGATTGAGCACACCGACACGATAAACGAAAACATCAAGGCTCCGATTAGCAAGGGCGACGTCTTGGGAACCGCGGAATATTTTGTCGACTCCGTTTCCGTCGGCACCGTGGAGCTTGTCGCCGACAAGGACTACGCTTTTGACCCCGTCAAAAACGTGCTCGGCGTTTTCGCCTCAATCTTCACTTCACCGTTTTTATATCTCTCTATTCTTCTGATAGTCTTCGCTCTCTTCTGCATACGTCAATATAATTACAGAAAGCGCCGCAAAGCGAGACTTGCGGCAAAGCGCGCACAGCAAAAGCGCGAAGCCGCCGAAAGACGCGGCAGACTTGACGACTTGATGAAAGACCAAAGCGGCAAAACAAATCCCGATAAATATTTTGAAGATTTAATGAAATAATTTCATATAGTAAATTTGAGACGGAGGAATTATTTATGACAAGCTTTACGACAAAAATCGACCTCGGCAACAACCGCGACAACGAAATCAAGCAAATTTTAGCCTATGTTCACGAAGCTCTGATTGAAAAGGGCTATAACCCAATCAGCCAAATGGTCGGCTACATCATGTCGGGCGACCCGACATATATAACAAGCCACAAGGGCGCGCGCAGCATGATTGTACGCTTCGAGCGCGACGAAATTCTCGAGGTCGTATTTAAAGAATATCTGAAAAACAATTCACCTGTTTCCGAAGAATAGGCGGGTGTGGCGGAATTGGCAGACGCGCAAGATTTAGGTTCTTGTGGGCTCCCCGTGCAGGTTCAAGCCCTGTCACCCGCACCAAACGGATAACAAAAGAGACAAGTACAAAAGCTGTACCTGTCTCTTTTGTTTTTACCGAATTTCAGCCAAAAGTTCATTTGGTTTTACCGCCGGAACTGTGCTGTTTGCAAAATCTTTGATGTTTCTTGTTATGATATAGTCGGCTTTAATCCTCAAAGCGCACGCGCTTTGCAAAGCGTCTTCAAAATCCTTGAAATTCATGTCCAACGCCTTTTTTATATCATCACTCTTCAAATCGGCAATTGTAAATATGAGCTGCAATTTTTCAATCACATCTTTTGTTTTCTTTTCGTCCAATTCCTTTCGCATTATATATACAATGTTGGGAATCGTCAGCGCCGAAATAACGCCGTCAATTTTATTGATTTCACAATACCGCATGATTTTTGCGGCGTCTTCATAAAAGCCCTCTCTTTTGCACAAAACATCAAGGATGACATTTGTGTCAATCAACACCTTCATATTTAGCCATCCTTTCGTCTCTCACGCTCTTTTCGTCGTAATCGTTTTCCAAAACGCCGACAAGCGAATCCGTCAAAAAAGAAGCACTCTTATTGTGAGAAATGAGACGTGCCGCCTCTTTTCCGTTTTTTAGAATGATAATCTCCTCTCCCGTCTGTACCAATTGAAGATATTTCCCAAAATTGTTTTGAACATCGGTTGCTGTTGCCGTCGTCATAATATCCACCTCCATATTAGCTATAATTATTATATTATTTTTTAGCTAATATGTCAAGAATGAAAAACGCTTTTGACAAATCATCCGAAATTTCGGCAAAATTGCCTGTAGTTATAATCGTTATCCCCACGACACAGAACCGCGAAACCAATCGCGTCAAACAAATTCCCGCTTCTTTTTCCGTCATAAGAGAAATTGCAAATCGCGCGGTAGAACAAATCCGACACAACAGCCGCGTCGTTTCCGTACATTCCGCACCCGAAAGCGCCCAAAATTAAATGCCTGTACCCCTGCGACGATGCGACATAGAGCATATCGCAAATGCGCTTGTACATCATCGCCTCATATTGCAGCTCGGTCATCCCCTCAAGCCCAAGTCGCACCATCGGCGCGGCGCAGCTCATAACGCTTATCGCAAACGGCTCATCAAGAAGCGCGCCCGAAGCGTCCTTTATCACCTCCACATTCGGCGAAATCATCACCGCATCGGAGCCCATCCGCGTCTTTCTCGCGTTGTTGTAGTCGTAATATTTCTTTGCCGCCTCACTTTCAAGCGACAATAAAAGCGACGTTCTGCGGCACAGCGCTTCCTCCTGCGCGTCAGCTCCGCTTCGTACTTGTCCGCCCGGGCGCGTCGCGCTCGCAAGGTTCAAAACAAGAGGCTTTGCTCCGCTTTCACATTTTTCCCGCGCCATTTCAAGCGCGTCCTTATTTTCGCAGCCAAACGCGCAATTACCGCCCTCTCCCGCGGGAGACTCACTTTCGGGCGACTGCTCTTCCGGCAAAAACACCATAATTTCACGCATTTCCTCAAGGGAAAAACGCAAACGCACTTCGACTTCTTCTTTTATATATAGCCCCTCTTGCGTAATCTTCAAAGTGTCCTCCAAAATTTCTATATTCCTCTTTCTTTTTTCATCCTTCGCCCTTTCTCTTTCCGCGATTTCCTCATCCGAAAGCCCCGCATATTCCGCCTCCCGCATTTTTTGCGCAAGCTCCTTTAATTTCGCTTCACTTTCCTCCATTTTCCCGCCTCACTTCCTGTAATTTTTTAAATACATCGTCGCTTTCCTCGCGAATGTTTAAATCCGCGACACTGTCAAACCCCGTGTGCCCGGGATTTATCTGCACTATCACCGCATCATCTTTACGGCAGTGCCAATACGCGCTGCCGTAAAAGCCGTTCGTTCCGATAACGATAATCAAATCCGCCCTTGAAATCAAGCTTTGAGCCTTTCTGACATCTTCCTCCCAAAGACCGATATGACTGTAAAGCGGCCATGGCAAAATCTCTCCGCCGCACGCTTCGCAACGCGGCAGCTCGTCCTGACGCCAAATTTCGTACCCGTCATAATGTCTGCCGCATTTTGCGCAGCAATTGACCTGAAGACTTCCCTGTATCTCGGCAACATTTTCAGATCCCGCGATTGTGTGCATACAGTCCACATTTGTCGTGATAATTCCGATAAGCTTTCCTTCCGCTTCCAAATCCGCGAGTGCGTAATGCGCAAGGCTTGGCTGATAAGAAAACATATTATCCAAATACGTCGGCAGAAAAGATTTGTAGCTGTCGCCGTATCTCGGAGAAACGCCGGCGCGGCGGTTTGAGAGAGACATCTGCCGGTATGTCATGCCGCCTCCGCCGACCGAAATCCCCGCGCCCGTAATCGCAACGCCGGCGCGGCTTTTTTCAATATAATCGGCGAATTTTTGTATCTTGTCGCCTTTTTGATTTTCCTTTGAAAACATCATAACACCGCCTCAAGCGCCTCCCCCGCGTCCTCGCGAATGTTTAAATCCGCAATCGCGTCAAACCTCGTTTCGGAAGGGTTTATCTGTACAAGCTTTGCCGCACCGCTCATCCGGCTGAGGTATTCCTCACTGCGAAATCCTGTGGTGCCAATTACAATTATAAGCTCCGCCTCGGAAATTGCGGAGACGGCTTTTTCCATGCCGTCTCCGCCCTCCCCGCAAAAGCTTGCCGGCATCAGCGGCGCGCCGCACTTTTCGCAGCGCGGCATATGCCCCAAATTCCACACGTTGTAATCCCCATACCGTGCTCCGCAGTCAATGCACATATTGTCGCGAAAACTGCCCTGAAATTCTATAACGTTTTTCGAGCCCGCAATTGTGTGAAGACAGTCCATGTTTTGCGCCACAACCGCGTTTATTTTTCCTTCGCTCTCCGCCTTCGCGAGAATTTTATGCACCTTGCTCGGTCCCAACTTGAACGTTGCGTCCAAAAACGCGTCCCTCATCACCGCATAAAATTTTTCGGGATTTTTGCGCACATATTCCGCCGAAAATACGCGCCTCGCGTTCATCATACCCACGTTTTGCTTTAATCTGCGCATACCGTAAAGGTACGAAATCCCCGCACCCGTAACAACGACGGTATTTTTGCTTTCTTCAATATATTCCTTTAGCTTAACATATTCACCCTTCATTTTTTGCCTCCTCTCGCTGTTATTCAGCCAAAAAGCTTGATTGTCCTATCATATACTCGCAATGCCCTATGATTTTCGCTGCCTCGGTTGTAGGGCGAGGGCTTGCTCCCGCCGCAGTCTGCCACCCAACGAAAAATCAACCCGCCTTATATGAGTTTCCCATTTCCTCGGTTGTACGGGCGGGGCTTGTCTCCGCCCATGTTTCCCACATACATTACAAACCGCGACCACTCATTAAATTTCTTCCGCCTCTACGCCTCGTGAAATAGGCTCAAGCGTCACGCTTGCGCTTGCGCTTGTTCAAATTGGCTGTTGTAGAGCTCCGCGTAAAATCCATTTTTCCTTAACAGCTCCTCGTGATTTCCCTGTTCCACAATGTCGCCGTTTCTCATTACAAGTATGATGTCCGCGTTCTTTATCGTCGAAAGGCGGTGCGCAATCACAAAGCTCGTACGCTTGTCGGTCAGCTTGTCCATTGCCTGCTGCGTCACCATTTCCGTCTTTGTGTCAACGCTCGACGTCGCCTCGTCCAAAATGAGCATCGGACTGTTTTGTATCATCGCCCGCGCAATCGTCATGAGCTGCTTTTGTCCGGCGGAAATTGCCGTGTTGTCATGCAGCAGCGAATCGTACCCATGCGGCAGCGCCTCTATAAAATGATGTATGCCGCACGCTTTGCACGCCTCAATCATTTTTTCGTCGGACACGCCCTCAGTATTGTAGAGCAGATTTTCTCTCACTGTTCCCTCAAAGAGCCATGTGTCCTGCAAAACCATGCCGAACTGACTGTGTACGTTGCTTCGCGGAACATTCTCGGTCGGAATGCCGTCAATTAAAATGCTGCCGCCCGTCGGATCAAAAAAGCGCATTAGGAGATTTACCATTGTCGTCTTGCCTGCGCCTGTGGGACCTACAATCGCGACCTTTTGCCCCGGCTTCACCTTCACGCTGAAATTGTGGATAATTTCTTTCTCGGGCGCGTTCGGATAGGCGAATTTCACATTGCGAAATTCCACCTCGCCGCGCACATTTTCAATGCGCTCACTCTTGCCCGATTCGTCTTCCATTTCCTCTTCGCCCAAAAATTCAAACACACGTTCGGCTGCCGCCGCACACGACTGCACCTGTGTCATAGCCTGCGAAATCTGACGCAGCGGTGACTCAAAAAGACGAGTATAAATGAGAAACGCCGTAATTACACCAAATGAAATCTGCCCGTTAATGATAAGCGCAGCGCCCACAACGCAGACCGCCACATAGCTCAAATTGCCGATAAACGTCATCAAGGGCTGCATCAGCCCCGAGAGAAATTGAGAGCGGAAATTCGCGTTTTTAACCGCCTTGTTCATGGAGGAGAATTTTTCCTTCACGTCCTCCTCCGCGTCAAGAATGCGAATAACGTCATGCCCCGTGTACATTTCCTCAATATATCCGTTCAGTATATCCGTTCAGTATGCCCAAGCTCTCCTGCCTTGCCGTAAAGTATTTTTGCGAACGGCTCATAATGAGAAGCATAAATATAAGCCCGATAAGCGTCGCGGCAACCGTCGTCGTTCCCATTATCCAGTTGGTATAATACATCATAATGAGACAGCCGATAAACTGCGCCGCAGCCGTGACGAGGTTTGACACGCTGTTTGACATTGCCTGACCTATCATGTCGACATCGTTTGTCATTCTCGACAGCACATCGCCGGCGGCGTTGCCGGAAAAGTATTTCAACGGTAGGCGGTTTATTTTTGTGTCAATGTCGCCCCGCAGCTTTCGCGCGGTAACTTGTGTCACAGTCTGCATAATGTAGTGCTGCACAAAATTGCACAGCGCGCTCGCAAAATAAATGCCAATCAGCAGCATCGCCACGCTCAAAATGCCGCTCATGTCAATTCCGTCGTTCCCGTGCTCTTTTTGATATTCCTCGCTCAGCGAAATGTTGTTCAAAATTTCCTGCGTAACCGCGCTTTCCGTGTTAGTAAGGTCAACGTCTTGTATTTCGGCGCCCTCGGGGAGATATTTATAAATATCAATATCGCCCTCGTCGATCTGCCGCTGAATTTCCGCCGTTATTTCCTCCGTGCTTCCGCCGCCCGAAAGCCCGTCGTAAATATAATCCGTCAGCCTGCTTATCTGATTTGGACCCACAATCGTAAACACCGCGCCAACCGCCGCCAGCACAAGCGCAAAAATGATAATTCCGGTTTGATTTTTGCAATAGGAGATGAGCTTCATAAGCGCCCCACGCGTGTCCTTCGCCTTTTCTCCGCCTCCGCGCATTCTTCCCCTCATCATCGGTCTCATGTTATTTCCATTCGGCATCTCAAACCGCCTCCTTTGAGAGCTCTTCCTTTGAGAGCTGCGACAGTGCAATCTGCCGGTAAACGGCACAATTTTTCATGAGCTCATCGTGCGTGCCCATTCCGACAACCGCTCCCTCATCCAGCACAACAATCTTGTCCGCACCGCGAATTGTGCCTATTCTCTGCGCCACAATGAGGCACGTCGTACCCTTCAAATCCTTCTTTATCCTCTGCCGCAATATCTTGTCCGTCTTGTAATCGAGCGCCGAAAACGAATCGTCAAATATGAGTATTTCGGGCTTTCTCGCAACTGCGCGCGCAATCGAAAGCCGCTGCTTCTGTCCGCCCGAAACATTCGAGCCGCCTTGTGAAATAAAGCTTTGAAGACCGCCGTCCATTGCGTGAACAAAATCCGTCGCCTGCGCCACATCGAGCGCGTTTTCAACATCCTTCTCCGTCATACTGTGCCCGCTCTTGCCGAATTTGATGTTGCCCTCCACGCTGTCAGCAAAGAGCGTCGCCCTCTGCGGCACATAGCCAATCTTGCGATACAGCGCTTCAAAGCTGTATTTTGAAATGTCCTTTCCGTCAAGCAAAACGGTTCCCTCGCTTGCGTCATAGAGCCTTGCCGCAAGGTACGCGAGCGTCGATTTTCCCGAGCCCGTCGCCCCGATAAACGCCACTGTTTCGCCGCATTTCGCCTTAAATGAAATGTGCTTCAAGCAGTCCTCCGATGCATCGGGATAGCGAAAGGACACATCCTTAAATTCAATGCTTCCCTCTTCCTCGCCTTCGGTTTCATCGCCCTCCTTAACCGCAATTTCGCTGTCTATTACCTCGTTGATACGATTTGCCGAAACCTGCGCACGCGGCAGCAGCATAAATATCATCAGCAGCATTACAAACGACATTATTACATAGAGCGCGTATGAGCTGAACGACACAACCTCGCCGAGCATTTCCGCCCGCATGGCAACCGCGCTCATAACCTCCGCAATCGTTCCCCCAAGCGGCACGTTTATCGCGTTAATGAGCATCGCGCCGACATAATAAATTCCGACCGAAACCGAGCTTTGCACAAACATCATGATAGGCGAAAGAAACGCCATTCCTCTCCCCGTGAAAAGCTGCGTTTTCATAAGATTGCCGTTCGCGTCCTCAAACTTCTTTTCCTGATATTTTTCCGCGTTAAATGCGCGGACAACGCGTATTCCGCTCAAATTTTCATCCGTGATTCTGTTCACATCGTCAATCTGCTTCTGCACAATGCGGAATTTGGGAATCATAATTCCGAGCAGTACAATCATCGCGCCCACAACTATCACAACCGCAGCCGCCACAACAGCCGAAAGCTGCCGGCTCTTGCCCACAATCTTAATAATTGCCCATATCGCCATGATAGGCGCTCGCAGCATCATCTGCAAGCCCATCGCGATAATCATCTGCACCTGCGTAATGTCGTTCGTTGTACGCGTAATAAGGCTTGCGGTCGAAAATTTTTTTATCTCCCCGCTCCCCATTTTCGTGACCTTGTTAAAAAGCTTTGCCCTCACGTCAAATGAAAAGTCCGCCGCAATCCTCGCGGCAAGAAAGCCGACAATCACGGTCAACAGCGCGCTGCACACGGCGCAGCCCAGCATTCTCGCTCCCGCCGAAAAATATTGCGACAAATCCGTTATCTCGCTGCTTATCAAGACCGTGATTTCCGCCGTGTAATCCGGCAAGCGCAAATCAAAATACACCTTGCCCGCACACAAGCAGCAGGCACAGCAGCGCGAGCAGCCTGTCCTTTGTTTGCATATTTCCGAAAATATGAATCATAAAAACGAATCTCCTTTTTGAAAAGTATTTCTCTTTTCAATCATCCCTCAAAATAGGTTTAAATTTTCCTCTTGACTTTCGTGCGACACCTGTCGTATAATCATAGTATAGCATTAGCATATGTACTCATCAAGCAACAATTTTTAAAATATGTCGCATTATTTTTCAATACGGAGATGTCACCATGAATAAACAGCCTCAAATCACCGACGCCACAAGAGAAGCTTTTCTCACCGCCTTCTTTCGCCTGGCGGAAAACAAAAATATTTATAGTATCACAATCCGAGAAATAACGGAAACAGCGGGCTACAACCGCACCACCTTTTACCGCTATTTTCAGGATGTTTTCGCCCTCATCGAATACGCGGAGGACGAATTTATAAACGATATGTTAAATTCGACCCTCCCCGTTTTGGGTGAGGGCAATGAGCTCAACGAAGAATTTTTCCGCGTATATCTTTCAAAATTCCACGAGCATCACGAGCGTTTGTCCGTTCTCTTCGGCGACCAAAACCGCGCACATTTCATCCGCAGAATACAGGAGCAAACCTCAAATCGTCTTAACAGCCCCATCGCGGACACCCCCGAAAACAAAATCGTGATGTACATCTATCTCGCCGGCATTTTTTCCGCCATGGCAGCCCACATCCAAAACCCCACCTTCATCGACGACGAAAAGCTCTTAGGCATCATCCGCCGCCTCTTCCAAAATTGGTATTGGAAAGAGGTCACAAGAAAATAACAACAGGCGTGAAGCAAACTCGCTTCACGCCTGTTGTTTTATAAATATTTACGCAAACTCCTTCGGTTCAACATCCTTCACCCACCGCATCGCCTGAAGCGGCACGTGGCAATATCCGCCCGGGTTTTTATCGAGGTATTTTTGGTGATATTCCTCTGCCCGCCAAAAATGCTCCAATCCTTGGCACTCCACCGTAACCGCGCCCCCAACTTGCTCCGCAAGCTCTGCAAGCGTTTTTTCAATCACTTCACGGTCAGCCTCATCCGTATAATAAACGCCTGTTCTGTATTGGTGTCCCACGTCCTCGCCCTGCCTGTCCACCGCCGTCGGGTCGATTATCCTGTAAAAGAGGCGCAAGAGCGCTGCAAGCGGCAGCTCGTTTTCGTCATACAAAACCTTCACCGTCTCCGCGTGCCCTGTGTCTTGGTGCTTTACCTCGTCATATGTAGGGTTCTCCGTCCGCCCGTTGGCAAAGCCGACCTCCGTCTCCTTCACGCCCTTTATCAGCGAAACGTATTTCTCAACGCCCCAATAGCAGCCGCCCGCAAGATAGATTTCCTTCATCTCTCCCATCCTTTCCCGTTCACAAAGTCCATTTCCGGGCTTTTTATGCTCACCTTCGTGCTTTCCGAAACCGACTTGGTTATAAACGCGTTGCCGCCTATCGTCACGTTGTCGCCGATAACCGTCTCGCCGCCCAAAATTGTCGCGTTTGAATAAATTGTCACGTTGTTGCCTATCGTCGGATGCCGCTTCACACCATGCAGCTCCTGCCCGTGCCTTGTCGAAACGGCTCCCAGCGTAACGCCCTGATAAATCTTCACATAATCGCCGATCTCCGTGCTGCTGCCGATAACAATGCCCGTCCCGTGGTCAATGCAAAAATACTTCCCAATCTTCGCCTCGGGGTGTATGTCGATTCCCGTTTCGCTGTGCGCGTATTCCGTCATTATCCTCGGTATCAGCGGCACTCCCAAGAGCACCAGCTCGTGCGCAATTCGATAAACCGTCACCGCAAAAAGCCCCGGATATGAGAAAATTATCTCCTCCGTCGAGCTTGCCGCAGGGTCGCCGTCATATATCGCTTGCACGTCCGTCGCAAGGTATTCGCGCATTTTCGGTATTCTGTGGATAAATTCGCGCACAATTTCCTCCGCCCTTTTTTCCACATTTTCCTCACAGCAGCCGCATTCACCGCACAATGCTTTTGCGACCTGCTTTTTTAAATTGTATTGTATAAACTCAATCCGATTTCCCAATATATATCGGCAGTATTCCTTGCGCACCTTTTTCTCGTCAAAATATCCCGGAAAAAGCACACGCCTCATTTCGCCGATAATTTCAATCACAATTTCCTTATTCGGCGCGCACTCCGTGTCAAAACGCACCGTGTCGGCGTATTGCTCATAGCTCTCCAAAATTCTCTCGACTTCTCTGTCCGTCTCCGTCATTTACCGTCACCGTCCCATCTTCCTATATTATACTCACTTCCCCCCTCCTTTGTCAACGCTTTATTCCAAGCAAGCGTCCCGCTTGACCGTCCTCACGCCAACGTGCCGTTGGATCCTCTTCGCGTTCAATGTCACAGCGAAATTGCAGCTTTCCTTCCGCCTCCATGCGGCGGCACAAACCATAACGTGGAAAAGAAGCAAGCAGATTGCCATTATTCTGAGCGCCGACGTATACAGATACTTCAAGCTCAGAATAATGGTGAGATGCGCCGCTTATTTTTCACGTTATCGTTATTCCTGCCATTCCAAATCCATTACTTTTCCGTCGGACTTTCGCACATGTATCACAACCCCGCCGCCGTCTGTCCATATGCTGTCGGTAAATGTTCTGTAAACCCCGTAATAATTTCCTCTGTCCCAAATTTCCACATACGGATTTCGTTCAAAGAAATCCTCGCCGTAAAGCTGTAAAAATATCGCATCCGCGATCGTCTGCGCCGTTTCCTCGCTTATTTCAAGTTCTTCATATCCCGATATTTTTTCTTCGTCGTTTTCAATCGTCACGCTTCTTTCGTCGTTGTTCCACTCTATTTCACAGCCCAATATCCCGCTTATATCCCTTATCGGAAGGTAAATCCTGTCTTCATAATTGAGCGCTTTCACATTCGTTTCGCTCCCGTTGTATTCTATCGGCACGCTGTCCAAATAAGCCTCAACCCTTTCAAGCGTGTTCGCCGCCGCGCAAACAGCTCCTCCCACAGCAATCACCGCCACCGCTGCCGCGCACATTTGTTTTACCCGTCTTTGCATTGTTACAACACTCCCCAAGTTTATTTAATTATTATATTTTATATCAACATTAAATTTTTTTCAATGCCCTTGGCACGAATGACACGAATTTGGCACGAACAACACACTTCTCTCTTTCATAAACGACCTCTGTAAATAATACCTCTCACAACAGTAAAAAGTTGCACCCGCAAAAAATATTTTCCGCCTAAAATCACAAGTGCGGGAACCCCCTCGCCTCCGCACAAACGTTGTACGGGCGGGGCTCGCCCCCGCCCGCCGCGCCCGCAGGCGCTTCAATTCAAATTCGGCTCCGCCGAATTTGTTCCTTCCACTAACCACTAATCACTGACCACTTACCACCAACTCCACTTCCGCCCCCTCCGGCACATCCTCAATCCTAATCGTCTTATAATTTTCTCGTCCTATAACCTCCAGCGCCGTGCTTGCCTCGCCCTCATAGTCATACGACAGCGCCGCCCCGATCTCGTCGCTGTCGGGGTTAAAGATAACCGCCTCAACCGCCGTTCCGTCTCTCTTTTCGCTCAGTACACGCGCGCCCCTCGGGGTTATCTTCGCGTCGGCTATTACCGCGTCCTCATTCGCCGTGCTTTCCTCGTTTCCGCTCCCCAAAACGACAATCTTCAATTCCTTCGCCTCGGAAACGTCGAGCGAAACGCTGCGCCGCCCCGAAAACATCGAAATGCCCTCCGCCTTATAGGCAAGCTCGCCGTCCAAATATATTTCAACGTCGCACTGCGCGTCAAACCTTCCGCGGTCAAAGCCGCCGCCCATCTGCTGCATCTGCATTTCGTTCTTTCCGATAACTGCGGTAAACGTGTTATTTTCAAAGCCCGACACGTCAAAGGTAATCTCGCTTCCCGCCTTCATCGCAAGCCCTTTTTGATATTCCGCGTTTTCCTCGCCGCGCTGCCAATCGCCGCCGAGCATAAAACTGCCGGAGCCGAAATAATTATCCCGCGCAATCTCGCCCGATTCATTCGCTTCCATGTCGGACAAGTAAACGTCTTTTTCCACAAAATAAATTGTATATTCCTTTCCGCCGCCGCTCACAATGCAGCCGCCGTCAAAGTAGCTTACCTCAGTATTAAATCCCGACACCGTAACCTCGGGCGTCGCGCTCGTCCTGTATACGTATGTATATACCTCAGGCGCAAATGCCGAAAGCTCCTCGCCGTCAATCTCAATTCCCGTCACGGCGTTGTAATAGGTTATGCCGGTCTTTCTTTCGCCCGAAATGTCAAACGCAAAGCCGTAACGGTTTTCCGAAAGCTCACCCTCCGAAAGCCCCGCGATATATCCGCCTATTCTGAAATACGCCGCTTTCTCTTTCTCCGCCTCGCTGACCTTTTCCGCGTCCGTGTACGGGTCGTAATTCCACGCCGCGCACTGAAGCGGATTTGCCGTTGCCGCCGTAAACGTCAAAACGTCCTCCCCGCAAAGCGAAAATACATAAGCTTCCCTGTTTCCGTTTTCCTGCACGACGGAATAATTGTCCGCCATGTCCTCAATTTTCATTTCAAATTCGCCGTATTCTCCCGCAGCATTCCTATCCGGATAGCGGCTTTCCTCGCCGTAGCCGAGCCACGCCGCACTCTGCTTCGCGCTCTTTCCGTAAAAGCCCACGAACGTCGGCTTCACCTCATTTTTGCCGAAATCCGTCTGCATCGAAACGTGCAAAACGCCGTCCTCCGTCATCGAATATGCCAAGTACAACCTCTTTTCCCCGTAGTCCGCCAGCTCAACGTAAAGCGTGTCGTCTTCTACCTCAAAGCTGTAAGGCATAAACCAATCGTCATAAAAATATTCGTCAAGCGTCTCAAGCCTTTTCGTTGCGGGGTACATAGCCTCCTCCAGCTGCTCCCTGCCGTCGAAAACATAGCTTTCAATCGCGCCTTCTTCGTTCACTCTCGCGCTCGCGTTCTCCGCGGTAAATACCGCCGCTCCGTCCTCAATTGAAATTTCAACCTTTTTCTCCTCTATATATTCGCCCGCAATTTCAGCCGTTTCACTCGCAGCGCCCATAAACAGCGCCTTTACTTCCTCAGCCTCCGGATGCGGCTCGCGCAGCGACGAGAAAAGCCCCTTGAGCGATTTGTAATAGCTGTTCGGATCGTCGCCGAAATCGCCGCCGTAGCCCAAATATTGATACGATCTGTCCTCCAAAACCGTTATCTCTTCAAACTCAACGTCAGACACAAGATTGTTCTCCGCGCTCTCAAGCAGCAAATCATCAAGCCTTAACGCCTTGTCATATATTTTTATGTATTGTATCGCGGAGTCTCCTCCCGCTCCCGCCGTATATGTGCCGCAGAAGCTTCCTTCCGTCTCCATGTTTTTGGCAAAGCTTTCGTTTTTAAAAAGCTGCGCCTCTCCGTCGGCATATATTGCCGCAGCCAAGCCTCCGTCAAAGCTCGTGTCGATAACGTCGTCCCCCATCGTCAAGCTCAAACGGTAATTTTTAATTTCAAATTTTATCAGTCCGTCCGAGGATTCAAATATAACCCTATCCTCGTTTCCCGCAATGTATGTCACAATGCTGAACGCGTCAAGCTCTTTAACCGTGTTTTCAAATTCGCCCTCGCCCAGCATCTTTGCGCCTTGATAATTTGTTATCTCACCGTCAATCGTCAAAACGGTTCCGGTAATTTTGTCAGTCGTCTCAAATGTGTACAAATTTCGCGTCGTGTAGAGCTCCTTGTCGGCAAATTCCTTTATAAATCCTCCGATGTTTCCGTTGCCTAACGTCGCAGCCCAATCCGCAAAACCGCCCGTCGCACCGAAAACCTCTTTTTCGTCCGCAAGCTGCGCCGCCATGCTTTGCACAATCGGTCTCTCGTCCTCGCTTTCGATTGCCGAAATTACAGATTGATCCGCATTGTCGCCGTAACCCGCCGACCGCATTATTATCGAGTCGTATTTTTTGTGCTGCTTCACCGTCTCCGCAGCCCGCTCCGCTGCCGCCTCCGCATTCTCCCTCACATTGTCAAGGTAAATGTTGACTTCATCTATCACATAAAGCCCCGCTTCACCCGCCAGCTCGTAAAAACAATCCGGCGCTGCGCTCGTCCACACCGCGTTAAAGCCGTATTCCTTTATGAGCGCAATGTCCTTTTCAATCTGCTCGCTCCCTATCGCGTCGCCGTTTTCAGGATCTGTTGGCGTGTATTTCACGCCGCGCAGCACCGTTTCCGATCCGTCAATTAAAAGCTTACCGTCCTTTATCTCAACGTTTTTCGACTGCGCCTCCTCATACGGGCTTTCGCTCGTCACAAAAACGCTCCCTACAAGCCCCGACAGCGCAAAATTATCCGCCTTGTTTATCCCGCTCTTGTCGCGCGTAACGACCGCCCGCACAATATTTTCACCCTTTTTCAATTGAACCTCAAAAATCGCGCCCACCTTTCCGTTCGCGCTCTCGCCTATTCTTTCTTCGTTAAAATAGACCTCAATGTAATCCTCCGCACTGTCGAACACCAAAAACGCGTTCCCCGCGCTTTCCGCATCAAAGGTTTTTTCATATATTCCGCGCGAATGTACCCCGTCGTCCTCCTGCATTCCCCAATAGCGTTCCTCTTCAAAATAGTATGAAGGATAGCCGTAGCCCTCAAGCTCCATAGCAGCCGGCACGGTTATTGTGTCGTTTAGCTCGAGAGTTTCCGCGTCAAGGCTCCCGTCCTCGTCATAGGCGAACGCCCACTGCCCGTCAAGTGAAATATACAAATCATCCTCCGCATACGACACAATGCCCGGCGAAAGTACAACCGCCAAAACCAAAATTACCGCCAAAATCCTCTTCATTTTCCATCCCATCCTCACTTTAAATAATGACTTATCAAATCCTTAGCAATCGGTGCGCAGGTCGATCCCGTCGCCCCCGAATATTCCTGCATAACGCAGATTGCAATCTCCGGATCCTCCGCCGGAGCAAAGCATATGAACCACGCATGTTCCTTGCCGTCGCGCTCATTTTGCGCCGTGCCCGTCTTTCCCGCAACCTGAATTGAGCTTATCGCCGCTCCCGTTCCGGTGCCGCTCGATACACATTCAATCATGTAATCCTTTATCGTGTCCGCCGTTTTCGCGGTTATCGCCTTTTTCCAAACGCTCGTTTCAGCCTTGTATATCGACTTTCCCGAGGACATCGTCGCCTCTTCCACAAGGTACGGCGTCATTATCACGCCGCCGTTCGCCACAGCCGCCGCCACAAGCGCCATCTGCAGCGGCGTCACCATCAGCTTGCCCTGCCCGATTCCGACCGCCGCAACGTCCGTCTCGCTCATGCCGTCGTCATAATTAAACTGCGACTTTGACACCCCAATGTCAAACGGTATCTCCGCTCCTATGCCGAAGCTTGACACAATGCTTTTCATTTTGCTCTCGCCCAGCATCACCGCGAGCGTCGCGAACATCACATTGCTCGATTTTGCGAACCCTCTTGACAAATCCAGCTCACCATAGGAATGTCCGCCGTAATTGCTCACCTTGTAGCCGTCTATCACACACGACCCCTCGTCATTCATTGTGTAATCCTCATACCCGTTTTCGACCGCCGCAGCCGCCGTCACGGTTTTAAAGGTCGACCCCGGAGCGTAGAGCCCATTTGTTGCCCTCGCAACAAATGGACTGTCCTCGTCCTCCGTCAAATTCCCCCACGCCGCCGAAAGCGCCTCCTCGTTTGAATCGAACGTCGGATTTGAATAAAGGCATAAAACTTCACCCGTCTTCGGAACTATCGCCACCACCGCGCCGTTTTTTCCCTGCATCAGTGTTTCCGCCCGCTCCGTCAGCTCGTTGTCGAGCGTCAAGCGCAAGCTCGCGCCCTGCTGCTTTTCGTTATTGCCGCTTATCGCCTCCGAAATGCTTTCAATCGTGTCCGTCTGCAGCAGCATGTCGTTATATTTCAGCTCCAGCCCCGTTCTCCCGTATGTGCGAGAGCTGTAACCGATAACGTGCGTATATCGCGACCCGTAATTATATACTCTCACCTGTCCGCCGTCCTCGTCCTCGCGGCTTTCCGCCAGCACAACGCCGTTTCTGTCGGTGATTGAGCCGCGCAGCACATATTCTTCTTCCTCCCATGTACGCCTGTTGTAGCTGTTTTGTATCACATCCTCCGCCTCAAACAGCGTAAAATACGTCAAATACACCGCCAACGCGATAAACAGAACGCATATGAAAACCATAACGTAAATTATCTTCCTGTTATATCTCATCGGCAATTTCCTCCCCTCTCGCCGAAATCCCCTGCAAAATTCCGAGCGTCAGAAACGTCGTCACCATGCTCGACCCGCCGTAGCTCACAAACGGCAGCGTTATTCCCGTCAGCGGAATGAGCTTCGTCACACCGCCGATAATTATAAACGTCTGCATCCCCAGCATCACGCCGATTCCCATCGCCGCCGCCTTGTTAAATTCGTTCGTCGTCGTCAGCGCAATCTTAAACGCCCTGTAAACCAGCACAAAATAGAGCATTATAACAGCCAAACCGCCCAAAATCCCCATCTCCTCGCATATCGCCGAAAAGATGAAATCCGTGTGAACCTCAGGGATAAAATACGGACTTCCCGCGCCTATTCCGCGCCCCGTAAAGCCGCCCTCGCCTATCGCGAACAGCGACTGCGTTATCTGATAGCCCTTGTGCGCCACATCGTCAAACGGGTGCAGCCATGTCTCGATTCTCGTCTGTATGTGGCTCATCGTCATAACGCCCACCGCACCGCCGCCTACCGCAAAGATGAAATTGAGCAGCAAAAATCGCTTTTCTCCGCCGTAAATTGCCAAATACGCAATGTATATCGCAAAAAACATCACCGCCATGCCCCAGTCGCGCTGCAAAACGAGGAAAATCAAAAACAAATACGCCACCGCCGTCGCCGCCGCGTTGCGCCCCGTTTTCGTGTTGTAAAAGCGCCTTATCCTCAGCTCTCCCGCCTTCGGCTCCTTCACGGCGTTTGTGTATATTGACGAAAGCGTCAATATAAAGAGCAGCTTTATCAGCTCGCTCGGCTGAAACGTCAGCGACCCGAATTTGAGCCAGCTTTTCGCCCCGTGGCTCTCGCTTCCGCCTATCGCCGTCATAACGAAGAGCGCCAGCGCCAAAAGCACATAAAGTTTGCTCATTTTATTCCATATGTTAAGATTTTTGTATAAAAGCGCCGCCAGCAAAAAAAGTCCCGACCCGACCGAAAACCAAATAACCTGCTTCTGCCCGTAGCCTGTCTGTAATCGCAAAAGCATTATCACGCCGATAACTCCCAGCATCGCCGTTATCAAAAAAATGTAATGATCTCCGAGCGGGAAAGTGCTCAAAACCGTGTAGACAATAATCAAGCACACCGACATCGTGCCCAAAAGCAGCGCCGTCTCGCTCTGAAAGCCGCCCTCCGCGAGCGACACGAGCACCCCGCCCAATATTGTAACTATAAGAACGTATATCAACGGTCTTATCGCCATTCTGCTTTTTACCATTCATCCCCGCCTCCTCAATCGTTGTCGGGCTTAACATACAAAAACATCAGCGACCCAATCGAAATCTTGTCGCCGTCTATCAGCTCCACCGCCTCGTCCGTCACAGGCTCTCCGTTCAAAAATGTTCCGTTCGTGCTGTCGTTGTCTTCCAAAAAAAAGCTCCCGTCCGACTTAAAAATTCTGCAATGCTCCCCGCTTAACGATTCATCGTCGATTCTTATGCTGCACCCTCTCCCGCGGCCTATCGTGTTGTCGTCCGTTATTTCGTAGCTCTCTCTCACGTCAAACGGCAAATCGCTCCGCAAATTGATAAGCTTTAAATATCCTTCCGCCCTTATCAAATTCTTTTTCTTGCTCATCGCTCTTATGTCCAAAAATATCATTCTTATTATCGCGTATATAAATAAATACACCACAATAACAAAAACATACGTCAGCGCCTTCGCCAAAATCTGCTGCACAATTCTCCCTCCCTCATTCTTGCAACTCCGTAAACCCATTATAACAGCAATGCGCATTTTTTTCAAGTATTTTACCTATAAACTTGCAAAACAGCCCGCCAAATTAAAATTTCACCCCGCACAAAAAAATCGGCATCCACACCCTGCCGATTTTTTACACACCATCTGCATATTTTCATTACTGCGCCCGCAGGCGCATTGGCTCTCCTGAAAGGAGCTGTCAGCCCGTAAGGGC
>JAJQCX010000134.1:19297-37101 GCA_021202495.1 Clostridia bacterium
AGGGGGCAAACTCCGCAAAGCGGAGTTTGTACCTTCATTCTTAAATTTTAATTATAAATTCTACATTGCTAATTGCTCCCCATTTCCTCTCTCAGCCTCGCCAAAATCTTCTTCTCCCTCCGCGACACCTGCACTTGGCTCATCCCCATCACCGCCGCCGTTTTGCTCTGCGTCAGCTCCCTGTAAAACCTTAACGCCACAATCGCGCGGTCGCTCTCCGAAAGCCTCCCCACCGCGCGTTTTAGCTCCATTCTCTCCACCCTTTCCTCCTCCGTGTCCTCCGTCGCCAAAGTGTCCGCCAAGCTCACTCCCACCCCGTCCTTTTCATAGAGCATTTTGTCAATCGACCGCAGCTCCGCCGTCGCCTCCAGCGCAAACACCGCCTCCTCACGGCTTATCCCCAATTTTTGCGCCGCCTCGTCAATCCCCACATCTCCCATTTTTCTTATCTTGGCTGCCGCCTCCCGTGCCCCGCGGCTCACCTTTATCATTCCGTCGTCCCGCAAAAACCGCCTTATTTCCCCGATTATCAGCGGCACCGCGTATGTCGAAAGCTCCACATTGTAGCGTCCGTCAAACCGCCTCACCGCCTTTATCAGCCCAATCGACCCAATTTGGAACAAATCCTCATCCTCCGCGCCCCTCCCGTGAAAGCGCCGCACCGCGCTGTAAATGAGCCCCGTGTTTTCCTTGACAAGCGTTTCCGCCGCCGCCTCATCGCCGCTCTGCGCCGCCTCAATCAGCCTCTTCGTCTCATCACTCATCTTTCTTTCCCATTTCCTTTGTCATCACAACCGTCGTTCCCTTGCCCGGGCACGACTTAATATGTAACGAATCCATAAAGCTCTCCATCACGGTAAACCCGAGCCCGCTCCGCTCCTCGTTAGGGCTCGTCGTAAAAAGCGGCTCTTTGGCCTTTTCAATGTCCTCAATCCCGCGCCCGAAGTCGCGGACAACAACCGTCAGCGTATTTCCCTTCAAATACGCCTCCAAAACGATAATCCCCCCTTCCCTGCCGTATGCATGTACCGCCGCATTTGTCACAGCCTCGCTCACCGCGACCTTCACATCCTCCGTCTCATTCAGCGTCGGATTCATCCTCGCCGCAAACGCCGCCGCAATCACTCTTGCCAACGCCGCGTTCTCCTCCTTCGCCTCAAGCTCAATTTTCACACAGCTGTCCCAATCCATCTTCAATCAGCCCTCCATCGCCGCTTTTTCGCTTTTGTACACTCGCATAATTCCGCCCAGCCCCGACAGCTCGATTATACGCCCCACGTTCTTATCCGCCCCGAAAATCTTCACCCTTCCGCCGATAGCCCGCACTCTTTTGTACCGCCCAATCATCATCCCGATTCCCGGCGAATCCATAAAACTCACGTTCGATAGGTCAAAAATCATGTCCTTCACGCCCAGCGCGTCATACTCCATGTCAATCCTCCGCCGCAGCGCCTTCGCGCTCTCCGCGTCAATTTCCCCGTCAATTTTCACAACCACGGCTCCCGCCGCTCTTTTGAATTTAATCACCGCGTCCTCCGCTCCCTTCTCTCTTTAAATATTCTCTCCGCACCTCTTTTTTCCTGTAATTTTTTTCCTCCTTCTTCCGCCCTTTTCCGCCAAAGCGCAAGCGTCCCGCCTGACCGTCCCCGCCCGCGCCGCAGGCGCTTAAAATCAAAATTTTGTCCCGCAAAATTTTTTCCTCAACTCCACACTCCACACTTCACACTCCACACTAAAAAAGAGCCGCCCCAAAAGGGCAGCTCCGCAATTCACATATTCAAAAATCAATAAAACAGCATATCCGCATATGTCGGCATCGGCCAAAAATCCTTTGAAACCATCGGCTCGATCGCGTCCGCGTATTCTCTCACCTTTTCCGCAAGAGGAATAACAACGTCGTGCATGTTGTTCGCGGCGTCTATCACGTCCATAACCTCCGCCGCGCGTACCGCCTTGCCGAACTCCTCCGTCGTCTCATACAGCTTTTCGTAAAGCGGCGCAATCTTTTCGATTATGCTCTTCTCCACATTCGCCGTCATGCCGATAGATGCCATCGACTGAACCGTCTCGCCCAAGAACTTCAGATAATCCGAAACCGCCGGAATAATCTCCTGTCTTACCATGTCAAGCATCGTCAGGCACTCGTAGTTGTTTATCTTGAAGTACTTCTCCATTCTTATCTCGTAGCGGCTCTCAAGCTCCGCCTTCGTATAAATGCCGAGCGATTCAAACATTTCAACGCTCTTTTCGGTATTATACTGCGAGAACGCCTCAATCGAGCTGGGAAGGTTCGGCAGTCCTCTTCTCTCCGCTTCCTTAACCCATTCCTCCGAATAGCCGTTTCCGTTAAAGACAATCTTCGGATAATGCTTCGCAAAGATCTCCTTCACAACAGCGTGCGCCTCCGCAACCTTGTCGTCAGCCTTTTCAAGCCTATCGGCAATTCCGTTCAGACTCTGCGCCACAATCGCGTTAATAACGGTGTTGGGACCCGCAATAGAAGCCGACGAGCCGACCATTCTGAACTCAAACTTGTTGCCCGTAAACGCGAACGGCGACGTTCTGTTTCTGTCCGTGTTGTCCTTCTCAAATTCGGGAATCGTCGATGCGCCCAAGTCAACCTTGCCGCACTCAATGTCAACGTTTTCATCATCCGCAATAATGCTCTCCACAACCTTGTCAAGCGCGTCGCCCAAGAACATCGAAACGATTGACGGAGGAGCCTCGTTGCCGCCCAAGCGGTGGTCGTTGCCGGGGTTGCCCGCCGACGCTCTCAAAAGCCCCGAATGTTCGCTCACGGCTTCCATCGTAGCCGCCAAGAACACCAAGAATTCAATGTTATGTACCGGATCTTTGCCCGGCTTGAGCAAATTCTTGCCCGTGTCGGTCGAAAGCGACCAGTTGTTGTGCTTGCCCGAGCCGTTCAAGCCCTTAAACGGCTTTTCATGCAGCAGGCAAACAAGTCCGTAATGGTTCGCGCATCTCTTCAGCGTTTCCATTACCATATAGTTCGAGTCAACCGCAATATTCGCGGGACTGTATACGCACGCAATCTCATGCTGGCACGGCGCAACCTCGTTGTGCTTCGTCTTTGCGAAAATGCCGAGCTTGTAAAGCTCCGTGTCAACCTCTTTCATAAAGCAGGCAACGTTTTCTCTCAGCGAACCGAAATACGAGTCCTCCATTTCCTGTCCCTTGGGCGACGGCGCTCCGAAAAGCGTTCTTCCCGTAATCTTAATGTCCTTGCGCGCCTCAATATGCGCCTTGGAAAGGAGGAAATATTCCTGCTCGGGACCGACCGTAGAAACGACCTTCGTCGACTCGCTATCGCCGAGCTGCTTCAAAACGCGTATTGCCGCTTTCGACAGCGCGTCACAGGAACGAAGAAGAGGAGTCTTTTTATCAAGGGCCTCACCTGTGTATGAGCAGAACGCCGTCGGTATGCACAGCGTCACACCGCTCGCATCCTCTTTCAAAAACGCCGGTGACGTCGTATCCCACGCCGTATAGCCTCTCGCCTCAAACGTAGCTCTTATTCCGCCCGAGGGGAAGCTCGAAGCGTCGGGCTCGCCCTTTATCAACTGCTCGCCCGTAAACTCCATGATTGCCTTGCCGCTCATGCCGTCGGGATTGATAAATCCGTCGTGCTTTTCAGCCGTCAAGCCCGTCAAAGGCTGGAACAAATGCGTGTAGTGCGTCGCGCCCTTGCTCATTGCCCATTCCTTCATTGCCTCGGCAATTTCGTCGGCAACCTCAAGCGAAAGCGGCGTACCCTTCTTGAATTCCTCATACGTCTTTTCCGAGAGTTTTTCTCTCATCACGGCGTCGCTGAAGACATTGCAGCCAAAAAGCTCTGTCAAAGGTGTTGTTTCGTTTGTCATTGTAAAAATCCTCCTTAAATATTTAAAATATTTCGATTAGATTATCTACAAGCAAAGTTGGAGTTGCCTCCAGAACACCCCGTTGTATCCCGACAGACCCTGCTTAGATTTATTATATTTAACCACAATTCAGAAAAAAAATCAATAGCTAAATGCGAATTTTTTAATTTTTTGTAAACTCGCACATATCCGCCTCCTCCTTCCCCTCAATCTTTGTGCTTTTTTCCGCAAGCGTCCCGCTTGACCGTTCCCGCCCTTCAAGGCTCTGTCCTTTCCCTGTTGCACGGGCGTGGCTCGTCTCCGTCCACGGTCGCCGCCGCATTATAAATCCGCGACCACTTATTAAAATTCTTCGCCGTTTCCGTTGTAGGGCGGGGACTCGTCCCCCGCCGCGGGTCACCAATCAACTAAAAATCAGCCCACTTTATGCGATTTTCTCACTATCTTAGTTGTAAGGGCGCATCTTGCTCCGCCCGCGCGAGCTGCGCGTCAATTCAAATTTTGCAAACCAAAATTTGTTCCGTAATTGCTAATTAACATCCACCGCCAAACACAAATTACACGGCAGCATCTCCCGCACCCTTTTTTCAATCTCCGCCGCCGTGTCCTCATCCGCCGTCACCGTAACCGTCATCGTTTCACTGTCATACGCCGCCTCCGCCCCCTCGCATTTTCCCGCAACGTATTCGTTTATCGCCTCAAGCGACGACGAATACCGCTCCCTTATCCTCTCCAATATTTCCGCGTATTGCTTCGTTATCCCGCTCGCCGTAAGCCCTCCGAATATCTTATCCCACCTATCTATCAGCGTGCTTGATTCGCTCTCGCACGTCACATCCGAGCGCACCTCTTTCAATTTAATATAAAACATCGTAAATTCCGTCGTCACCGCGTCCGCAACCTTTTTCAATTCGTATATGTCCTTCAAATAATCCGGATATAACGCCGCCACATCAAAGCTTGTCGTCATTTTTAACCTCCCGCGTTTTCAATCGAAAGCGACCCCAAAATCTGATTTTCCTCCAAAATGAGCCTGTTCTCCTCGCCGTTTATCGACAAAATCTCAACATCCTTTACCGCATCGTAGCTCAAAAAGCACTCCTCAAAAAAGGAATCCCGCAGCACAATAGCTTCGCTCTCGCCCCACGTCGCATTTACCGCGGCAAATTTATCCCCAATGTCTCGCAAAACCTGCCTTATTGCCCAAGTCTCCGTGCCGTCTCGCATCGTCAGCCTAACGGAAATTTCAATATCCACGCTTTCAACGCCCTCAACGCTCACGACGTGCCCGATCGGCGCCAACCCGCGCCCCTCTCCGCTGTATTCCGCAGGGTCAAGCTCTTCCTTCACAAATGCCAGCGCCTCGTCCGACGGCACGCCCATGTCCTCGCTCATGATAATTACCTTCACCGTTCCCGCCCCGTTTGCCACGGGCACAATCTTAGCTCCGCCGACCCCCTGCATATTGCTCAAAACATCTCTGTAATAGCTCAAATTTCCCGCGCACACGGGATAACGCGCCCTGTCAAAATAGCGTGCCCGCAGCTCCTCGTCGCTCTCGCCGTCGCTTCCCATGCTCACAATCGCCGTTATTTCCACGCTCCCAATCTGTGTCGAAGCCGTCTCCTTGGGCAGTATTTCGCCTATATACCCCATCGCGTCGCTGCCCGCCGTCGTGCAGCATGCAAGATAATACCCGTCCTCGCACGACGTTATTTCATAGTCATATCCGTCCGCCGTAAAAACGTCTCCCACAAACAGCTCCGAGTCCGATTCTATCCTCACAACTCCGCACGTCGCGCCCTTGCGCTCAAGCCCGAATATTTTTACCACCCTGTCCAAATCCTCGCCCTCCGCCGTGTCCGCAAACGCCGCGTCATACAAAAGCTCTGTTTCCTCGCCGAACATTGCCAGCTGCTCCGCGAGCGCCGACAGCATTATGTAAACAACCGACCCCTCTCTCTTGTCAATGTCGTCCGGCAGCCTGTTCATTATCGCGTACATAATCTGATCATAGCTTGTGTATCTTTCGCTCATCATCCCACCTCCGTCTCAATCTCCGTCTCACCGAACACGCTTGTAACCGTAAATTTCACTTTTATCTTTCTTCCCGCCTTTTCAAACTCAAAGCCGTCGATCTTTTCAATCCTATCGTCCGCCGTGAGGCTGTCCGTCACCGCCGTCTTTATCCTTCCCATAGCCACCATGTATTCCTCGCCCAATATCCCGCTGTAATCCGTCCCGTAATTATGCGAAAATATAGGGTATTTATACCTCTCCGTCCGAAGCGCCATGTAAATTGCCTGCTGCAGCGCCTCTTCTCCCTCGATAAATCCGTCAAATCGGTTTTCCTCAAAATTTATCTTGTATGTCTTGCTCGGCAAAACCGCCCCGTCCGTTTCGTAATATTCGGAATCCGGTATCATTTCTCATTCCTCCAAAACCGCAAACGCCAAATAACCTCCGCCCCCGCTCTGCCGCAGCACTGTCACCGTATCGCCCACTCCGGCGCCTTCGTTTACGACAATGCTTCTCGTGTGCCCTTCAATCGTTATCGTCTCCGTCCTTTCAACAAGTTCTTTCGACACCGCAAGAATGTCCCCCTCAAGCTCCATTTCTCCCACGCCTATCCTCCACGGCTCGACCGACAGCACTTTTCCGAACATCACGTCGCACGGCACAGCCGCCTCCGCCGCGTCCTGCGCGCACCTCTTTATCGCCTGCACTAAATTCACTCTATTTCACTTCCGTCCAAATATACATCCATCAAATACGCGTTGTTTTCAAACCTGTGTACCGCCTTTTTCGCGCGTATTTCTCCGTTCAAAGCCAAATCACCCATCGTCATTGTAACATATACAATGCTGCCTCCGCGGACGGCGGTGTTGCCCGCCGCCCCCTTCAACACAATTTCGCGGTTTATCCTGTCGTATTTTTCAAGCAGCTGCTTTGCGTCGCTCAACGCGTTTTCCGGCTCCGTCGTATTTTGCGACAATATCAGCGTGCCCCACTCGCCCATCGTCTCCGCGTCCGACACTCTCACAACCCACCTTTGGTTGAGCCTTTTTGTGTCGTTGTAGAGCTCTATCATATTGTACACGCCCTCGTCAATCGTGTCCTCGTACACAAAATCCTCCGCCAAATGCGCGTCTATCAAAACGCCCGTTCGCATATTTGATGCTGCTTTAAGCGTCAAATATC
Organism: Clostridia bacterium; assembly: GCA_021202495.1. GTDB lineage: Bacteria > Bacillota > Clostridia > UMGS1883 > UMGS1883 > JAJQCX01. The sequence goes on from JAJQCX010000134.1 coordinate 26,380, forward strand.
CCCCGTCGTCGTAAAGCTCATATCTCCCGCCGCCGCGCCGCTCTGTCTCCTCCGCTCCCTTTCTTATCACATCAAGCAGCGAAATCCTCTCCGCCGCCATCGCGCCCAAAGCTACGCCCGTCTTTGCCACGTCTCCGCCCCGCAGCTTATATTCTTTCACAATACCGTTCACAACCTCCGAAAGCGTTGCCGACGAGCGCGTATATGTCCGCTTGTTTTTTAAATAGCGCAGCTGGTCGTAGCACGTCGTCTCGATAAGTCCGTCCTTGTCGCGCTTTTTTGTGAACACAAATCCGTAAAATATCACCTCTCCGTCATATTTCACGCTCACCGCATCCCCCTGGTTAAACGAAATAACCTCGTCCTTCATCACCGTAAACGTAAATTTCGACGCGCAAAATTCCTCTCTCTCAAGCCTCGCCTCGTTCACAATCACCGCCTCGTAAATCTTGAGCCCGCTTTTTATGTAAACTCTCAGCTTCGGCGCACTTTCCGCGCTTTCAAATATTTCTCTATAGCTTCCGGTGCTGTACGCATTCCCGTTTCTTATTATCGTCGCGCCGCTCAAATTCTCACCTACTCGCTCAGCTTCAAAACCTGCCCCACTCTTATCGTGTAGGGCTTCGTTATCCCGTTTATGCTCGCCAAATACGCGTATTTTTCGCCGCTTCCCAAATATTTTTTCGCAATCAGCCACAGCGAATCGCCGCTCTGCACAACGTATGTTTGCGGTATTGTCATTTCGTCCTCCCGCAGCGCCGTGCTCACGCTTCCGCTTGCCTCCGTCACCCCCGCCGACAAAACGCGGTATTCCCGCACCGTCACGCTCGCCTTCATGTCAAGCCCGTTTTCCGCGTTTTCCTCCAGCACAATCTTCTCCGGCACTACCTGCAAATTCGTCAAATATACCTTGTTCAAATCGGGCAGCGTCCTATATATGTCAAGCCACACCGCCTCATTTTCCTCCGCAATCCGCTCCAGCTCCCCCGCGTAATACGACGCCTCCTTAAATTCTCCATCATACATTGCAAACGGATATAGGCTCACCGGCAGCAGCAAATCAAACGAGATTTTTTTCAATCCCTTTCCGCCCAAAAGCGTCGCCTCGCTCCCGTCAATCAGCGTCACAACCCTGTTTCCGTTCTCCACCTCCGTCACAATCCTCGACGGCGCCACCGGAAACAGCACATGGTCAATATATAACATATACATTCCCTCTGTCCCTCCTTTGTCACTTCCCACCTCACTGACGGCAAACCCTTACCTCCCCACGTCTCCCACCACACTTGGTCGTAGGGCGGGGGCTTGTCCCCCGCCGCGGTCTACCACCCAACCAAAAATCAGCCGATTTTACGCGATTCTCTCGCTGTCTCGGTCGTAGGGGCGGGGTTTGCTCCGCCCGCCACGCCCGCAGGCGCTTAAAATCCAAATTCCGCCCCGCGGAATTTGTTCCATCATTATAAATTGTACATTTTACATTGTAAATTATCATTTCAAATTCTTCATATAAATCTCCACCGCCGCAATTATAAACGCCTTTTCATTCTCATCCATAAACGCAAATTCGCTCGGTCTCATCTTCAAATGGTGAAGGCACCAGTACGCAAAGACCGCGTCCCCGTCGCCTTCACTTATGAGTTTTTTGCCCTTTCCACCCTTTCCTCCATCGAAACGTCAAAACCTTGGGTCTTCTGCGCAAATCTCACGAACTCCTGATACTCTCCCGGATCGTCTATCAGCGCGCACAGCAGCGCCTCAGGCGTCTTCACCCCGTATGAATCCTGCAGCTCGGCGTTATAAAGGCACGGCGTCACCACGCTTGCCGCCGCGAGTTTTTTCACATAGAGCGAAAAATCCAACCTTCCGCCCCTTCCCGCTTCTTTTATGCAGTCCTCGCGTATTCTCTCGTCCTCCGATGTCGAAACGTGCCTTATCTCCCAGAGGAGCGCCTCCCCGTTTTCGTCAAGAAGCGAGCTTGTCGCCCTGTAAAACACGTTTTCCCGCTTTATCTTATTTTCCTTCAAAAAAAGCTTCAGGCTTTCCACTTTTCATCACTCCATTCCGCTCAGCACGCTGAACTTCTGCGGCATCTTAAAGTCCTCAAACGTTCCCGTTATCGTCTCGGAAAGGTAATCGCCCTCCGCGTCAAACTTCGCCAATATTCCGCCGTCTATGTTGCAGCCGGTAAATATCATCGTCTGCTCACCCGCCGCGCTTGCCGGATCGGAATTTGTCACCTGTATGTCAAAATATATATCCTCGCCCGTTTCCTTATACTCAATCAAAAGCTCACGGAATACGCTCTGGTTGTAATGCGCCTTCCCCGAAAATACGCCCGACCAGCCGTTCGCCTTGTTGCCTCGCCCCGTCTGTCCCAATATCGGCACCGTCGTCTTGTTTTTCGTTATCTTCGCCTCAAAGCTTATCATCTGCATAAAATTATATCTGTTCGTTCCGACCGTCACGTAACACTCCGCCAGCGACGCGCTTATCGCGCCCTGCGCGTCCATCGTAATGCTCGCCATTCAAAATCCCCTCCCTTATTCAATCACCGTCGTCATATAAAGCTGCTCCATCGCGTTCACCGGGCAAATGCTCCCCGATATAACAACCGCGGTTTTTTTCTCTCCGCGCGTCACCTCAACGTCGCTCTCCTCAAAGTCCTCAATCGCCCTCATCTTCTCCAAACTTTTTCTATGCTCCACAATGTCGTTCCACAGCGACAGCCTTCCCGCCTCGTCGTTCGGCACAACTCCCAGATACTTGCTTCTGAAAAGCTCCGCGTCGTCATAGGCAATCTGGTCGATTATTCTCACGGTCTGATTTTCCTTAAACACATCTCCCACGTCCGCGTCCGTCGTCACAAGCGAATTTATGTCCGCCAGCACTCTGTAATCGTCGTCCACCTTGTGGAACACAAACTTTCCGTCCTCTATGCATTCCTCAAGCTCGCTCTGCGTGTAGCTCGTCGCGACAGTGTAGCTTCCGGAGTATATTTTGTTCGTCAGGCTCTTATTTATCGCGCACCCCGCGCTCGCCCCCGTCACAAACCACACAAGCCCCGCGGCGCTCTCCTTTGCCGCCGTGTCAACGTTTATCACGCCCATGTCGTCCGCCTCACAACGGTATAACACGCTCTGAAACTTAATCCCGCGTTCCTCTCTCATCCTCTTTGTAAACGACGCCACCATGCTGTTCACACTGCTGCTGTCCGTCGCCACGCCCATCGTGTTAAAGCTCACCGCCTCCGCCGCGTCCAAAAACGTCTGATAGTCCTCGCCCGTCACGCTCGCGTTTACCCCACCGCTCATCGCGGTGCCCGCCGTCACGGAAAGCGTCGCCGACGTGCTCCACACCACAAAGTCGTTGTCCTCAAGCTCGCTTGCCGCCGCCACCGTCTGCGTGTCCTTCTTAACTCCGTTATAATACGTCACAACGTCGTAAAGCGACGTGTCGTCCACGTTTTTTGAAATCTTTATCGTAATGTTGTTCCCGCACACTCCGCCGTATTTCGCGCTCCCGTATGTGCAGCTCGCCTTCACCGACTCCCCGAGCCTGTAAATGTGCGCCGTCTGCGCGTTCAAAAAGAGATCATTTAACGCCATCAGCTCATCGCTCGTGCATGAATATCCGAACCTCTTCACGCTCTCTTTCATAAATTCGTCCGCCGTCAGCGTCACAAATTCACCCTCAACGCCCCAATCCAGCTCCATTGCGACCGCCGCCACGCCCCTGTCCGACACGCTGCCCGACGCGCTCGTTGATGAAACAAAGTTTATGTAAACTCCCGGCAGCACCTTGTTGTAATTAGTATATGTTCCTCCGCCCAACGCCATATATTACACTCTCCCCTTCATGAATTTTTTGATTATCTTCTCCGCTTCCTCCACACTGTAGCTTTTCCCGTCCTCCAAAAGCGCGCTCACCGCGTCGCGGTACCTTTTAAACCTTTCCGACGCCGCCAGTTCCTCCTTCGTGTAAACATCCGCCTGCATTTCCTCCATAAATTTTTCCTCCCTTACTTAAATGTAACCTCTTCCATCATCGCAGCCTCTTCCTCGCCCTCATCGGGAACAATCTTGACCGGCACGTCATAGACGCATCTCATCACAAGCGCCTTTCCCTCAAAGCTCCCGTTCAGCCCCCTCGCATGAAAGAGCTTCCCGTCAACTTCAAGCAGGTTCATTATTTCAAACAAATCCCCCGTCACGCTCTGCTCGTCAAAGCGCGCCGTGTCGCCCTCTCCCTCAAGCTTCACCGCAACAGAGAGCCTTAACATATACCTTCCGCCCAAGAGCGCCACCTTTTCCGCCTTTTCACACTCCACGAAAAAACACGGCTTCTCTGCCCCCATCTTCACACTCTCCGTGTAAACCGCAAACCTTTCACCAAACTTTTCCTCCAACCTCTCCGCCAGTACCCCAATCACCCTGTCAACCATGCTTAAACCTCCCACACATTATCCCACTCCCGCCTCAATTAAGGTTGTACGGGCGGGGCTTGTCCCCGCCCTTTCCGCGCCGCAGCGCGTAAAATCAAATTTTGCTCCGCAAAATTTTTACCTCAACTCCACACTTCACACTCCAAACTCCACACTTTTTCACGCCCACTCCTTCGCCTTCACCACCATCACCTCATTGTGCGAGTCAAACCTCTTCATCGTGCCGCTTCTTTGGTACCGCGTCACCTTCCCGCGCCTCGTCACCTCAAATTCGCTCCCCTCCGCCGCCTCGCAGTCGGGCGGCAGAAAGAGCTTCACCTTATTGCTCACTTCACTTAAATTATCCCCCTCGGATGTTCCGTTTTCCCCGAAAAGATATGTCTTTTCCGACACCCTGCACGGCACGGCGGAATATATCTTTTCCCGTTCAACCACCGTCCGCCCGTCCTCAAACACGGGCTTTGACACATAAATGTCGCACACATCCGTGTAAAACATTTCACACGCTTTTCTCACTTTATTTACCATTTCACTCTCCGAAACGCCGCAATTTCATCTCGCCCTGAATTGAGCAGCCTGTCAATCAGGCTTTCAATCGGCGTTGCCTCATTAAACTGCACCGTCAAATCCCCCTCCGTCACGGCGCTTATCCCCGCGCCGTCCTCGTCGCGCTCCTTTGCCGAAAGGTATTCTCCCGCCGCAATGTCAAGCGCGGCAAACCTCAGCTCATCCGGCACTCTCTCGCTGTTTAACGCGTTTACAATCGTCTGCTCCGCCTTCTTCAGCGCTCTTTCAAGCACATCCTTCTCGTTTTCGGCAGTCTCAAACCCCAAATCCGAGAGCCTTTCTCTCAATTCCTCATATCCCGACAAATTTCATTCTCCCCTTACTCCGTCGCCAAATTCGTCACCGACCCGTGCAAAAACGCCGGACCGTGCGCCAACCCAATCTGCCCGTAAATCTGTATCATGTCCGACGCCCCCGTCTTCGCGAGCGGCTCCTCAAAAAGCACGCCCTTCTCCGGCACCGCCTGGAACACCGGCGCAATGTGCGCCACATCCGCAATCAATATCGTATCCTTCGGCATAAATCTGTCCCACACAACGCCCATTCTGAAAAAGTCCGTCTCAATCTGATTTATGCTCACGCCGCCGATAGTCTCTCTCGTGCTCATCGTCGCGTTAAACTGATTTGCGTAAAGCTCCGTCAACGCCTGCTTCTGATACGCCGGCAAAAACATCACCATGTTGTCAAAGTAAGCGCCATTTTCCGCCATCTGTCTGTAAAGCATGTCAAGCAGCGTCTTTGAGAGCGCCGCTCCCTCCGCATCAATCGTCGTCCCGCTCTTCGTCAGCTCAATCAGTCCGCGTGTCTGATTTGCCCCTGCCGCGCTCGTCGCCTTGCTGTACACACCGTTCAAAAAGCTGTGCTCCACATCGCGCGCAATCTTTATTAGCTTGTGCTGTATCTGAAACGCCTTCTCATCCTCAACGCTGTTCGCCGCCGTACTGTTTAACCCCGACATAGCGCCGCTGTTTGACATCTTCATGTATGTAAGGTTCACAACCTCCTGATGTATCTGCACAACGTTCGTCTCCTGCTCGCGCACAATGAGCGTACTCTCCGGTGCCGTCACCGACGCCTCTTCCGAAATCGCGGGCTGCGACGCCTCAGGATAATCAAAGAGCACCGCCGTCGGAAATTCGCTCGAAAGCGTCTGCCTTCCTCCCGTCAGCCCTCCCGTCATCGACAAAAGCGGCGTCTGCGCACAATCCGCCGCAAACAACTCCCCCGCATAATTCGGTAAATTCCAACTCGTACCCAACCCCGTAACAATAGCCATAACAAAATCCATCCTTTCAAATTATAAAAATTTTATATTACACACCATACCCCGCCCGCATCTCCACGTTCTTTTCGTCTCCCGCCACAAAATCAATTCAAATTTTGCCCCGCGGAATTTGCTCCTCAACTCCCCACTTCACACTTCAAACTCCACACTACATCAATATAACCCCCTCCGCCGCCGCATTCTGCTTAATCCTTATCGCCGCCACAGTGTCCCTCCTCTCTCTCGCCTCGCGCAGCTGCGCCTCAAAGCCGTCCTTTTTCACGTCCGGCAGCCTCTCCGCCGAATACCCCGGCGTAAAACTCTTTCCCTCTTCAAATAAAAAGCTCGTCTCGCTCCCGCGCTTCATTTTCGCAATCTGCTCCGCCGCTCTTTGGGCAAAATCCTCGCCGTCGCACCCCTCCAGCATCGCCCGCGCCGCCTTAATGTTTCTCGCCCCGCTCTCGCGCAGCATTTCGCTTATCTTCGCCTCTCTTTCCGCGTCGGCAAGCCTCTTTTCATACTCGCCGCGCATCCTTTCGCTCATCTCAAGCACCTTTTCCGCCGCCTCATCGCCGATTCCCAGCGCCGTCAATTCTTCCTTGTCCATCATTTTCTCCTTTCAGCCTTTCCATCTCTTCCTTCACATCTTCAACCCACGGATGCTGCAAAACAATCGTCTCCTCGCTCAATAACCCGCTCGACTTAACGCAGTTTTCAATCGCCTCCGTCTCGTTTATCAAGCAGTCGCGGTTAAATATAATCTCAAGCCGCTCCCCCTCAAAGCATCCTCGCCCCATATCCCGCAAATAATCGTCAATTCTCTCCCTCAGCCTTTCAAACGACGCCTTAAATTCCGTCTCCGCCTCGCTCATGTCAAGGTCAAGATCCGAATACATTGACCTTATCGCCAGCTGATTCGGGCTGTTGCCAAGCTTGTCGCTTTTTGAGTCATATCCCATCGCGTTTTCGATAATGCAGTTTTGCAAAAGCTCCGCCGCCTCGCGAAAGCTCCCCGGCTCGGTTTTCACGCTCAAAACTCTGATGTCCCCCGGCGCACCGTCCACCGTCCTCACCTTCACCGCGCCGTATGCCGCCAAATTTTGCCGAAATTCTCCCAAGTCCGTCCCGTCGTAATTCTGCAAAACGAGTATCGAGCTTCGCGCGTCCTCCTGCAAATTGTTCTCCATGTCGGAGAGCGTCTCGTTTAACGCGTCCTGCAAACTCTTCACCCGCCTTATCAGCGGAATTTCCTTCTCGTTGTAGCGAAACGCCACAAGCGGCACCCTTCCTCCGCCGAAAAACGCGTCCTCCTCTTCGCAGAGCCTCCCGTCCTCGAGCGCATATCGCTTAATCCCGTCCTTTTTGTATATCTCAACCTTTTCCCGCACAAACTCGCGCCTTCCCACATACTCCGCGCTTTCGTACACTCTCACCACGCACTCCGGCTCATCCTCCCCCTCCTTGCAAAAGGGCAAAACCTCATACGCCGGTATTCGGCGAAATTTCAGCTTCCCCTCATCATTCGCATACGGGTAAAGCCATGCCACCCCGTAATTTATCGCGTCCCGCAAAAGACATTTCATCACCCTGTAAAACCCGCTCCCGAATATCTTTTCCAGCTCCGCACGGTATTCGTCGCAGTCCGTGTCAATCACGAATTTTCTCCCCAACAAATAATTCACCTTCTGATTGACAAGCCTCTGATATTGATTGTTCACCAGCCTGTTGTTCGGCAAATTATCAACCTTTTTCAGCTTCCCGCCCGCGCCGATCGCCGTCCTCTCCCGACGCAGAATGTCATGCTCCCCTCTGTAATACCTCTCCCCTTCAATCATTTCCCGCCTTTTTTGAGACCCTTTCCATCTCGCAATCTCCGCTTCAAAAAATTCCCTCTCGCTCATCGGCGCCCCCGCCGCAGCCCTCTTCCAAACCCTCTCCGTCACATTCTCAAACAAATTCATCAATCCACCCCCGCCAAACTTTACACTCAACGTCTCCCACTCTTTACCATTTCTCCCCACTTCCCAACGTCTCCGCCGCTCCGCGCCCGCAGGCGCTTCAATTAAAAATTTTGCTCCGCAAATTTTTTTCCACAACTCCACACTCCACACTCCACACTACAAATAAACTCCGTCCGCCGATCTCGCCATCAAATCTGCGATCCTCTCCGTCAGCCTGTCCGCAATCTCGTCCATGTCAACCTCGCTCTTAAATTGATTGTTGTTTACCATCTCAATCTTCACCTCCCCGCCCCCTTTCGCCTCGCTTATCTTCATTTTCAGCATCTCCCGCTTCATCTCCGCACTCCCGCCGTAGCTGAACCGCCTTATATCCGCGTCAATCGCCGCACCCCGCAAAATCTCCTCCGCCGAAATTCCGCCCCCGACAATCTCTTCCGTCAAATCCTCCGCGCCGTCAGCCCCGCTCATACGCGCAAATGCGAACGCCTTTTCCTCTTCGTAAAATTGCGCCGCTCCTTCCGCGCCCATAACCTCCGCCGCCGCACGGCTCGCACGTCTTTCCCCGCTCTCCGAAAACACTTCCTTCTCACTCATAATCCCCGCCGTCATGCGACCTGCGATTTTCTCTCCGCCCTCCGAAATCCGCCCCGCCGCTTCCGCGAATTTCTCCGCCTCGGCGTTCACTGCAAGTAACGCCGCGCCTTCCGCAGCATATCCTTCCCCAATCTCCGCCTCTTTTTCAACCCTCTCCCTCACCGCGCTTCTCTCCCGCTCACGCTTTTCCGCGTAAAATTGCGCGTCATTATCCCTCATCTCCGCCCTTTCCTCGCTCTCGCTCAACGCTGCCGCTCTTTCCTCCCGCTCATTTCTTTCCGCCTCCTTCTCAACCCACAGCTCTTTTTTATCTCTCAGCCCTTCCCCGCTTTCCCTCTCAATTCTCTCTTCTCCGCTCTCCCCGCTTCCCACAGCCGCCGACCGCCCCTCACCGTCCTCCCTAACCTCGCTCCGGCTCATCCTCGCCCAAAACGCCGCCCTCTGTGCCGCATTCCTCAAAATCTCTCTCCATTCCCCAATCTTCCCCATTTTTTCCTCCTAAACTGTCAATATCCCACTCTTTAACATTTTCTCCCCACGCCCTGACGCCTCAATTCAAATTCCGCCCCGCGGAATTTGCCCCTTCATTGTCAATTGTCCATTCTCAATTGTCAATTGCATCCTCCCCGCGCCCGCAGGCGCATAAATTCCAAACTCGGCAGAGCCGAGTTTATACCTCAACTCCACACTCCACACTCCACTCTCAAAACTCCACACTTTCCCCAACTCCCTCCGCCGCATATCTCAGCGCATCCTGCAAATGATTAAACTCATCCCTCGGGCGGTTCAGCCTCTTCCCGTTCTTGTCAACCTCCCAAACGTAATTCCCTATCTCCGTTATAAAATTGACGCACCTCGGATGCACAATTATCTCATAATCCCTTAACACGTCGATCCCGTGCCTCACGCTGTCCGCACCCTTCCTCGCGCCTCTTATCCGCCTAATTCCCAGCGCCCTTAACCGCTCGATGCTCTTTGGCTCCGCGCTGTCCGCAATAATTTTCTCCTTCGCATATCCCATCTCCGAAATTTTTTCATATATGTCCTCGTTCGACAGTGCCCTCTCGTACAGCTCATCGAACACATAAATCCTCTTCCCCTCGACAATCGCGCAGCACAGCGCCGTCGGGTCGTTCACATATCCGAAGTCCAGCCCGAATATCGCCCTCGCCCCGTCGCGCCCGCTCACCTCATGCACGTCAAAGCTCTCTTCACGCCAGTTTTCAAAAACGCACCCCTCGCTGACGCCCCATTCCCCGAGCCCCGCCACTCTGTACCGCAGCGGATTTTTGACCCTCATCACCTCAAACACGCGCCTGTCCGCCTCGTCTAAAAATTCGTTTATCGTGTAATCTGCCGTCATAGCGAGCACGTCCGCGCTTTTCTCGTCAAAAAACCTCTTTTTCAGCCAGTGCCCCTCGTTCCACGGGTTAAATGTCAGCGTAATCTGCTTAAAAAGCTTCCCCTCCGTCGCCCCTCTTATCGATTCGTCCAACACGTCAAAGTCGCTCTCCCGCGTTATTTCATACGCCTCTTCAATCCACAGCCAGCACAGCGCGCCTTTACTCACCGTAATGCTCGTCACCTTCAAAGGCTCGTCAAGCCCCCTGAAATATATCCTTTGCCCCGTCGGTATGTATACCATCTCAAGCGGCGACTCTTTCGCAATCCAAAACTTACCCACTCCCAGCCTCTCCGCCGCCCATTTCAATTCCTCAAAACAGCTCCCCTTTAGCGTCCGATACGTCTTTCTCACCACAAGCAAATTCGCCCCCGGGTACTTCATCAAATTGTATATGTACCACAGCGCCGCCGTCTTGCTCTTCTTTGAAGCCCTGCTCCCCTTAACAACCCTGTATCTTCCCCGAAATCTCCAAAACTCCCCGTACCCCTTC
>JAJQCX010000165.1 GCA_021202495.1 Clostridia bacterium
AACCAATAGTTTTTCAAAAAAAAACGTCTGAAATGTTGCGGGAAAGGAAAAAATGTGCTACAATTGTAATAAACGGAGCGTTGAGAGGCGGAGTGACAATGCAGGAAATGAATTTTGTGTTTACGAAGACAGATTTTTGTTTGGACGTCGATGCAAGCGAGGAGGAAAGAGCGCGGATTGGGGAGGACAAATTTGCGGCGCTTTATCAAATGGGGTTTGAGGAAAAAAATCCGAACGCGACGGCGACGGGGGCATTTCTCTATCTTTTGGCGTCGTTTTTCTTTGACGAGGCGACGAATATGCCCGAAATTGAGCTTGTGAGGGAAAGGCTTTGCGTTAAGCCGTCGGAGGCGGCAGCGGAAAGGCTCATTGACGCGGCTCCGTTTGCGATTGGGGCGGAATTTATCACAAAGGAATGGATTTGCGGAATTTTTGACCGATTGACCGCGGTTTTCGCAAGTGAAATTGCAAACTATGACGGAAGCGTCGCAATGTATTTTGCCGAAAAAACGCAGAGGCTGAGGACGCCGGAGAGAGTGTTTTTTCATCTGATAGAGCAAAAGGACGAAAATTTCCCATTCGCGTTTTTGGCGACGTATGCGACGCAGGAGGGCGGAAAGGTGCGGCATATGCCGTTAAAATATGCACTGAGCGAATTCAGGGAAGACAGAGACCGTCTTTTGGCGCTTTTGTCGTGTCTGAACCGTGCGTCGGAGGCATCGGATTTGATAGCGGGGTTTGTGGAGTCGGGGGAGATGTTTCATCCTCTCAGGCTGACGGCGGATGAGGCATATATATTTTTGAAGGATGTTGAGGCGATAGAAGCGGCGGGAATTTTGTGCAGAATTCCGAATTGGTGGAGGAAGAAATCATCGTCGCCGACGTTGTCGGTCGGAATGGGAGGCGAAAAACAAAATCCGCTCGGGCTTGATACGATTGTGTCGATTGTGCCGCATTTTACGGTGAACGGCGAGGAGCTGACGGAGGAGGAGATAAGAGAGCTTTTGGCGCAGAGCGAGGGGCTGGCGCTTTTAAAGGGCAAATGGGTGGAAGTAAATCACGAAAAGCTGCGCGAATTGTTAAGCCGTGCGGAGAATTTGCCCGAGGCGCTGACGCTGGCGCAGCTGATGCGCTCCGAGATTGGCGAGGAAAAAATTTCACTTGACGGAGAGCTTAAGGTGACAAACAGCAGTTGGCTCTCTGAAATTTTGTTGAAAATGAGAAAGCGTGAGACGCCGCAAATGCCCGAGGAATTTACGGCGAAGCTTCGTCCGTATCAGGAAAACGGGTACGCGTGGCTCTGCACTATGTCCGACTGCGGATTTGGGGCGTGCTTGGCAGATGACATGGGCTTGGGCAAAACGGTGCAGGTTTTGGCGTATCTTGAGCATATGCGCGAGGAGAGGCAGGAGGCGAGGACGCTTTTGATTGTGCCGGCGTCGCTTTTGGGAAATTGGCAGAAGGAGATTGAAAAATTCGCGCCTAAGATGGACTATCTTCTTTTGCACGGCAAGACAGCGCCGAAGCTTGAGGAGGATTTGGCGAAAAGCGAGGCGTTTTTGACGATTACGACGTATTCGATGGCGGCGAGAATAAAATCTCTTGCGCAGAGAAAATGGACGTGCGTCATATTGGATGAGGCGCAGGCGATTAAAAACCCGGCGGCAAAGCAGACGAGAGAAATAAAGAAAATCGGAGCCATGTCGCGCATTGCGATGACGGGTACGCCGATTGAAAACGATTTGGTGAATTTGTGGTCGCTGTTTGACTTTTTGAACAAGGGAATGCTCGGAACGTCGAAGGAATTTCAGGGTTATAAAAAGCGTCTCGGAGAAGCGCCGTCCGACTACGCGAAGCTGAGAAAGATGATTTCGCCCTTTATGCTGCGCAGGTTAAAGACGGACAAGACAATCATAAACGATTTGCCGGATAAGATTGAGAGTGTGGAATACGTTTCGATGTCGAAAAAGCAGGTTGTGCTTTACAGAAAAGCGGTTGCGGACGTTGAGGCGAGGATGAAGGAGAAAAGCTTTGAGGGCATGGAAAGGCGCGGAGTAATACTCGCGGCGATAACGAAATTAAAGCAGATTTGCAACCATCCCGATCAATATTTGGGGCAGTCGGGCTTTGAGGAAAGCGAAAGCGGAAAGCTGCAGACGCTGCGCGAAATATGCGAAACAATATTTGAAAAACGAGAAAGAGTGATTGTGTTTACGCAGTTTAGGGAAATGACACAGGCTCTGTCGGATTTTCTGAGCGGCGTATTCGGCATAGAAGGCTGTGTGCTGCACGGCGGAACGCCGGTGAAAAAGAGAGAAAAGATTGTTGAGAAATTTCAGGGTGAGGAATATGTGCCCTACATTGTCGTTTCGCTGAAGGCGGGCGGAACGGGGCTTAATCTCACAAAGGCGAATCACGTTGTTCATTTTGACCGTTGGTGGAATCCGGCAGTTGAAAATCAGGCGACGGACAGGGCGTTCAGAATAGGTCAAACGAAGGAGACGATTGTGCATAAGCTTGTGTGCAAGGGGACGATTGAGGAAAAGATTGATGAAATAATCACGTCTAAAACAAGGCTGGCGGAAAACGTTATTGCCTCGGGCGGAGAGGCGTGGATTACGGAAATGAGCAACGACGAGATATTGTCCGCGCTGCGATTGGAGTGAAAAAAATGCGGGACTATTATAAAAATCTTACAAACGACGAACTGCGGGAAAGCGCGGAGGAGAGCAGCAAAAAGGCGAAAAGGAAGGGCGCGGCTTTGGAGCCGATTGTCGTTGAGGGACGAAAAATAACCAAAAATTGGTGGGGCAACGCGTGGTGCGCAAACCTTGAAAAATACGCCGATTATGAAAACCGCATAGATCGCGGCAAAAGATATGTGAGATCCGGCGCGGTGATTGATTTGAAAATCGAAGAGGGCAAGGTTTTGGCAAAGGTACAGGGCTCAAGAAGAACGCCGTACAAGGTGGAGATTGCGATTAAGCCGCTGGATGAGAAAAAATGCGAGAAAATTATTGAAAAATGCGGGAGGAAGATACAAAACGCCGAAATGCTTGCGGAAGGGAACATTCCCGAGGAATTGCAGGATTTGTTTTGCAGCGACGAGGGGCTTTTCCCGAAGCCTAAGGAGATTGGATTTATGTGCAGCTGCCCGGACTGGGCGGTGATGTGTAAGCACGTTGCGGCGACGCTCTACGGCGTCGGCGTGCGTCTTGACGACGACCCGCTGCTGTTTTTTAAACTGAGGGGGATTGACTCGGACGGGTTTATCAATACGGCGGTGCAAAACAAGGTTGAGGCAATGCTGGCAAATGAAAACCGTGACAGTCCGCGTATAATCAGGGACGCGGATGCGATGAAGATGTTTGGAATTTAGAAGGGTTGACAAAACGGAGGGGAATATATTAAAATAGTATATCATAAATGTGAAGGGAGCGGGCGGTATGCGCGGGATTGATACGACGATAAGGCGGCTGAGGAAAAGGGTTTTTACGGAGGTCGCAAAGCTTGCCTATTCGGGGGAGAGCATTAACAAGATTGAGGAGATACCGTATATAATTTGTCCGGGGGATTTTCCGACGTATCGCGACAGTGTGCATTTGGAGAGGGCTATTGCGTCAGAGCAGGTGAGGCTTGCCCTGGGGCTGTCGCTGCGACCCGAAAACAGACCCGTTCACATAACGAGCGGGGCGGAGGAGAGCAACATTGCGGAAAAATATTACGAGCCGCCGTTAATGCAGGTAATCCCTTCGGCGTGCGATGCTTGTCCCGATAATTTTTACGAGGTGAGCGACATGTGCCGCGCCTGCGTTGCGCATCCGTGCGTTGAGGTGTGCCCGAGAGGAGCGGTGGAATTTGACGGAAAGCGGAGCAGGATTGATCCCGAAAAATGCGTTAAATGCGGCAAGTGCATGGACGTGTGCCCGTATTCGGCGATTGTCCACAGGACAAAGCCGTGCGTTTCGGCGTGCGGAGTGGGCGCGATTGGGAGCGACGAGCACGGACGGGCGAAGATTGACCCCGACAAGTGCGTTTCGTGCGGAATGTGCATGGTGAGCTGCCCCTTTGGGGCGATTGCGGACAAGTCGCAGATTTTTCAGCTTATACGCGCGATGCAGGCGGGCGGAAAGGTGATTGCCATTTTGGCGCCCGCGTTTGTGGGGCAGTTCGGGGCGAACGTTTCGGCGGGAAAGCTCAAGGCGGCGCTGATTGACATTGGATTTGCGGACGTTTATGAGGTGGCAATCGGCGCGGACATCGGCGCGATGAGCGAGGCGCAGCAATATGTTGAAAAGGTGACGTGCGGAGAGCTGCCATTCTTGCTCACAAGCTGCTGCCCGTCGTGGAGCATGCTGGCGAAAAAGCAGTTCCCGCAGATGATTGGGAGCATTTCAAACGAGCTGACGCCGATGGTCGGCACGGCGAGGATTGTGAAAAAGGAAAACCCCGAGGCGAAGATTGTGTTTGTGGGTCCGTGTGCGGCAAAGAAGCTTGAAGCGTCGAGGCGAACTGTGCGAAGTGACGTTGATTTTGTAATAACATTTGAGGAGCTTGACGCTATGTTTTTGGCGAAAGGGATTGATTTTTCGCTTTTGCCGGAGGACGATTTGGGCGAGGACGCGACGGCAGCGGGACGCGGCTACGGCGTTGCGGGCGGCGTTGCGGGCGCGATTGAGGAATGCATAAAGGAACATTACCCGGGAACCGAGGTTAAAATTGCCCACTGTGAGGGCTTGGCGGAGTGCCGCAAGATGCTGATGATGGCAAAGGCGGGGAAGATGAACGGCTATTTGATAGAGGGCATGGGCTGTCCGGGCGGCTGCGTTGCCGGCGCGGGAACGAACATCTCGATACCAAAGGCGCAGGCGGAGCTGAAAAAATTTGCTGCCGGGTCGAAGGAGAAGGTTCCGATGAAAGAATAATCGTCATTTTGCACAAAAAAGGACACAAAAACACAAAATATTTTTCAAAAGTAACGGTGAATTATTTTTGCGCTTTTGCTTGACATAAATAAAAGCTTGTATTAAAATATAAACAATTGTTAAGAAAATGTGAAAATCTTTTACTGTTAGGAGCGCAGAGATAATGGTTGTTAAGCAGGTACTTGTGCAAAACCAGGTCGGACTTCATGCTCGTCCGGTGACGTTTTTTATTCAGAAGGCGAATGAATTTAAGAGCAGCATTTGGATTGAAAAAGACAACAGGAAGGTAAACGCAAAGAGCCTTTTGGGTGTGCTGTCGCTCGGTGTGGCAAGAGGTACGGAAATCACTCTCAGTGCGGAAGGCGACGACGAATCGGACGCGATTGCGGCGCTTGAAGCTCTTGTTGAGTCGAATTTTGAGGAAGCCGAATAAATAGCTTTGTTTTAAAATTAACGGGCAGTTTTGAAAAAAACTGCCTTTTAAATTATCAGGAGGTTTGGTATGGAGAGATTAGAGCTGAATGTTGATAGGGGTTGGATGTTTTACGCGGGAGACGCGCCTGTTCAGTATGCGATAAAGGCGGGCTGCACAGGCGGGCTGACCGTGTGCGACAAGCGCAAAAACGGCGAATGGACTGAGATTGCGTATAATGACCGTGAGGTTGAGGTAAAGCTTGACAGGCGGCTTGTGCGTGAGGTAAATCTTCCGCACGACTGGATTGTCGGCGGAGACTTTGCGAAAAAGGAGTGGGACGCGCAGGGTTATTTGCCGACCGGCGTGGGCTGTTACAGAAAGGAATTTGACGTTCCCGAGGAGTACCGCGGGAAAAGAGTTTCGATTGAATTTGACGGTGTGTCGCGCAATTCTACCGTTTGGGTGAACGGGCATTTGATAGGCGAGCATTTTTCGGGCTATACGTCGTTTTCGTATGACATTTCGGAATATTTAAAATACGGCGACGAGGGGACAAATTGCATTTTCGTAAAGGTGAGAGCCGATGTTTACGAGGGCTGGTGGTACGAAGGCGCGGGCATTTACAGGCATACATATTTGACCGTGACGGACAAGCTGGCGGTCAAAAAGTGGGGCACGTTTGTCACAACGCCGTTTATTACCCAAGACGAGGCGGAAATTAAGATTGAGACCGAGATTGTGAACGATTATGAGGAGGCAAAGAGAGCCGTTATCGAGACGACGATTTTTACTCCCGACGGCGTTGAAGCGGCGCAGGTTTCGGAGGAATTTGACGTTGAGGCGATAGACGAGAAAAAGATAACGCAGCGATTGACGGTGAAAAAGCCCGAGCTTTGGGACATCGACAGCCCCAAGCTTTACACGGCGGAGACGATAATCATGGAAAACGGCGAGGTTATCGACACATACACGACGACGTTCGGCATAAGAAGCGCGGAATTTACGAAAGAGGGCTTTTTCTTGAACGGGCGGCACGTTGACATAAAGGGAACGTGCAACCATCAGGATTTTGCGGGCGTGGGCGTGGCGCTGCCCGACAGCATAAACGAGTTTAAGATAAGAAAGCTCAAGGAGATGGGTTCAAACGCATATCGCTGCTCTCACCATCCGCCGACGCCGGAGCTGCTTGACGCGTGCGACAGGCTGGGTATGCTCGTGATGGACGAGAACAGAAAGCTCGACTGCACCGAGCGCGGAGTGAGCGATTTGAAGGCGCTGATACTGCGCGACCGCAACCACCCGAGCGTTGTTATCTGGTGTCTCGATAACGAGGAGGTCATTTTGGGCTCGCTTACGGGAAAGCGCATTGAAACGCGCCAGCGGGCGATTGCGCACAAGCTTGACCCGACGCGCCCGACGACGGTTGCGATGAACCGCGGATATAACGAAAATAATTACAACGAATGCATGGACATAACGGGCTACAATTACGGGCAGCGAAACGATCAATATTTTAAGGATTTGGAAAATTACCCGGAGCGGCTGACGATATGCACGGAGAGCACGTCGAGCACGACGACGCGCGGAGTTTATGCGGAGGACGAGGTGCGCGGTTATTGCTCGTCGTATGAGACGCACCTTGCGTCATGGTGCTGCACGCACGAAAAATCGTGGATGGACTATAAGTCGCATCCGCAGCTTACGGGCATATTTGTATGGACGGGGTTTGACTATCGCGGAGAGCCGACGCCGTATGCGTGGCCGTGCATAAATTCGCATTTCGGAATTATGGACACATGCGGACTGCCGAAGGATGCGTATTATTACTACAAATCCGTGTGGACGGATGAGCCGATGATTCATTTTCTGCCGCACTGGGATTTGAAAAACGAGGGCGAAAACGTTTGCGTGAGAGTTTTCACAAACTGCGACAGCGTGGAAATTGTTTTAAACGGCAAATCCATGGGCGAAAAGCAAATGATTAAGTATGCACACGTCGATTTTGACATTCCGTATGAAAAGGGCGAGATAAAGGCTATCGGCAAGATAGACGGCGAAAAGGTGTGCGAGATGGTACGCAGAACGACTAAGGGTGCGTATAGGGTGGTTTTGGAGCCTGACAGAACGGCGATGAAGCCCGACGGGTGCGACGCGGTTGTGATATACGCGCACATCGAGGACGAGGACGGAAACAGAGTGCCCTGCGCCGATAACGAGGTCAATTTTGCGGCGGAAGGCGCGAGGATAATCGGCGTCGGAAACGGCGATCCGTCAAGCCACGAAAGCGACAAGGCGCAAAAGAGGAGAGCCTTTAACGGAAGCTGCATGGCGATAATCCAGGCGGACAATGCGGGTGAGGTGCGCTTTAAGGCGGAAGCCGTGGGGCTTATAGGCGCAGAAGTTGTGATAGACGCGAAAGAGGAAGATTAAGTATATTAAAAAAGGGGCGCACATGTGTGAATGAACTGCATCCCGTCAAGAGGACAATGAAATAATATAAAATTTTCTATGAGA
>JAJQCX010000005.1 GCA_021202495.1 Clostridia bacterium
AGGACTTTAAGCCATCCACGGCTTTGCCGGGCAGCGGCGACGCCGTGCAGATAATACTTTATGTATATCAAACGGCGACAACGAAGAGAGGCGGAGCCGTGGACGGCTTAAAGCGCGTTGGGAACGGCTCCCTCAACCCTTGGGGAAAAGCGGAGTTTGTTCCCTTGTTCAGCCGCGGAGCGGCTGAACTGTTACTTCACGTGAATTGCCAAAGTAAATACAGGCGATTTGACCGCAATGTTAGACATTTTATTTAGGATGTTAAGGATATAGGAGAAATTTGTTAAAATTAGCACTCAGGGGTTGACAGTGCTGATAATACGTGCTATAATTAGGCTGTACGTTAAAGGAAAGGATATACTTTGAGGAATGGGGGTTTGTATATGAACATAAATAAATTTACGCAAAAGTCGATTGAGGCTGTGCAGCAGTGCGAAAAGCTGGGGTATGAATACGGAAATCAGCAGCTTGAACAGGCGCATTTGTTTTACAGTCTGCTTTCGATTGAGGACAGCTTGATTTTAAAGCTCTTAACCAAGATGGGCGCGGACAGGGACGCGCTGCTGAGCGATGCGGAAAAAAGCGTTGCGGCGCTGCCAAAGGTGAGCGGCGGAAGTCAGGTTTATGTCGGAAACGATTTGAACAAGGTGTTGATCAACGCGGAGGACGAATCGAAGGCGATGGGCGACGAATACGTCTCGGTGGAGCACATCTTTTTGGCGATGATAAAATACGCCGACAGTAAGATGAAGGAGCTTTTTAAAAAATACGACATTAACAGAAATTCGTTTTTGCAGGCGCTGTCGAGTGTGCGCGGAAATCAGAGAGTTGTGTCCGACAATCCGGAGGCGACGTATGACACGCTCGAAAAATACGGGCAGGACTTGACGGAGATGGCAAAGGCGCAGAAGCTTGACCCTGTGATAGGGCGCGACAGCGAGATAAGAAACGTGATAAGAATACTCTCGCGAAAGACGAAAAACAATCCGTGTCTTATCGGCGAGCCGGGCGTCGGCAAAACGGCGGTCGTCGAGGGGTTGGCGCAGAGAATTGTGCGCGGAGACGTGCCGGAGAGCCTCAAGGGAAGGAAGCTCTTTTCGCTCGACATGAGCGCTCTTATTGCGGGCGCGAAATACAGAGGCGAATTTGAGGAAAGATTGAAGGCTGTGCTTGAAGAGGTTAAAAAGAGCGAAGGGCAGATAATTCTTTTTATCGACGAGCTGCATACGATTGTCGGTGCGGGAAAAACGGAGGGCTCAACCGACGCGGGCAACATATTAAAGCCGATGCTGGCGCGCGGCGAGCTGCACTGCATAGGCGCGACGACGCTCGACGAATACAGAAAATACATCGAAAAGGACGCGGCGCTGGAGAGGCGTTTTCAGCCGGTGACGGTAGACCAGCCGACGGTGGAGGACACAATCTCGATTTTGCGCGGAATTAAGGAACGTTACGAGGTATTCCACGGGGTGAAGATAAACGACTCGGCGCTCGTTGCGGCGGCTGTTTTGTCGGACAGATATATTTCCGACAGATTTTTGCCCGACAAGGCGATTGACCTCGTTGACGAAGCATGCGCGCTGATAAAGACGGAAATGGATTCCATGCCGGCGGAAATGGACGAACTCTCGCGCAGAATTATGCAGATGGAGATTGAGGAGACGGCGTTAAAGAAGGAAACCGACCGGCTGAGCCAAGAGCGACTTGAGGATTTGCGGAAAAACTTAGCGGAGCTGCATGACGAATTTGCGGCGAAAAAGGCGCAGTGGGAAAATGAAAAGACCGCGGCGGACAAACTTTCGGCGCTGCGTGAGGAAATTGAGCAGGTGAACCGCGACATTGAGAGCGCACAGCAGAGATATGACTTGAACAAGGCGGCGGAGCTGCAGTACGGCAGGCTGCCGCAGCTGCAAAAGGAGCTTACAGAGGAAGAAGAAAAGGTTAGAAGCCGCGATTTCAGCCTTGTACACGAGAGCGTGACGGATGAGGAAATCGCGCGGATTGTCTCTCGGTGGACGGGCATTCCGGTGAGCAAGCTAAACGAGAGCGAGAAAAGCAAGATTTTGTCGCTGGCGGATACGCTCCACAAGAGAGTTGTTGGGCAGGACGAGGCAGTGGAAAAGGTGACGGAGGCAATATTGCGCTCGAAGGCGGGGATAAAAGACCCGACAAAGCCGATAGGTTCGTTCCTCTTTTTAGGCCCTACGGGCGTGGGCAAGACGGAGCTTGCGAAGGCTTTGGCGGAAGCGCTTTTTGACGATGAGAACAACATGGTACGCATCGATATGAGCGAATACATGGAAAAGCACTCTGTTTCAAGGCTGATAGGCGCACCTCCGGGATATGTGGGCTACGACGAGGGCGGACAGCTGACCGAGGCTGTGCGCCGCAAGCCGTACAGCGTCGTGCTGTTTGACGAGGCGGAAAAGGCGCACCCTGACGTTTTCAATGTTTTGTTACAGGTTTTGGACGACGGGCGGATAACCGATTCCGCGGGGAGAACGGTCGATTTCAAGAACACGATTCTGATCATGACGTCAAACATCGGCTCGCAGTATCTGCTTGAAGGGATTGACGAGGACGGAGCAATTCGCCCCGAGGCGGCGGAGGCGGTGCAAAATGAACTGCGTGCGCAGTTCAGACCCGAATTTTTGAACCGCTTGGACGAAACGATAATGTTTAAGCCGTTGACGAAGGGCGACATCGGGCACATAACGGATTTGATGGTCGAGGATATAAATAAGCGGCTTGCCGACAGGGAAATTGCGGTAAGGCTGACGGAGGAAGCAAAGGACTTCATTGCCGAAAACGGCTACGACCCCGTTTACGGTGCGCGTCCGCTGAGAAGATATTTGCAGAAGAACGTGGAAACGATGGCGGCAAGAATTATTCTCGAGGGCAAGGTGAGCGAAGGAGAGACGATTGTGATTGACGAGGACGGCGGAGGGTTGACGTCGTATATTGAAAATTGAGGAAAGCAAATTCGGAGAACAAAAAATCTCCGAATTTGCTTTTTATACTAAAATTCTATCAAAATGCTTGCTGAAAAGGACCGGATAACCTAAACGAGAATGAATAAATTTTGCTGCGCAAAATTTGAATTGACGCGCAGCTCGTGCGGAAAGGGCGGAGCAAGATGCGCGCTGCAACCAAGTCGGCAAAAAAAACAGGTTTTTTGGCTGAATAACAGTATTATATGAGCAAACCCTTTTGCGATTTAATTTTGCATTTGATTTGACAATGCAAGGGAATTTGTGAAGCTGTTGAAAAACGCCGTGAATTGTCGGATGAGATTGACAAAATTAATACGGAAGTGTATAATTTATTTAAGGAATATAGGAGTAAAATTGTCGTTATGACGTGTGATTGTGAGGCAATTGCAAAAAAGATTATCATGTGGTGCGGAGGGAAAATGTATGGACAAGTTTTTTGGAAATTTCATTTTACCATTGTCGTTTGGGGCAAAGCGGCGATTGCTGAGAGCAGTTATTTTTTTCGGGTTTGCTTTGACAGGCGTAATCATCGATGTTTTGTTTTTTCGTGAAAACTTGGATTTTTCTCTTGTCGAAGAGGCTGCTCTTCTCCCCAAGGTGTTAATCATCTTCATATTGTCATTTGTGCCAACCAAAGTCATAATGTTTTTATATATGAAACGGAAGCTGTACAAGCCTTTGCGCGATGAGGGGGACAAAAAATGAGGAAACGGATTATCAGGGTGTTTTTAAGCTCGGTTTTTATGGAATTTGAGGACGAGCGGAATAATTTGACCTTAAATATATTTCCTCGTATTAAAAAATATTGCAATGAAAGAGGATTTTCGTTTCAATTGATTGATTTGCGTTGGGGCATATCCGAAAAAGACGGTCTTGATAACAGGACTGTCGATATTTGTCTTAAAGAAATCGAAAGGTGCCGGGAGCTTTCTCCGCGTCCTAATTTTATTGTAATGTACGGAAATCGTTACGGTTGGAGACCGTTGCCGTCGCATATCGAAAAAGAAGAATATGAATTAATTACGGAAAACGCGTCCGCCGAAGAACGAAATTTGTCGGAGCGTTGGTATCGGCTTGATAATAACGCGAAAAATCCTTTATACATATTGCAGCCGAGAACCGGAGACTATTTAGCACCTGAAAAATGGAGTGCGGAGGAAAGTAAGCTAAGTTCATATTTGTTTAAATCAGCTAAAGAAAAATTAGATAAAAATGACGTAAGATTGCATAAGTATGGGGCATCCGCCACAGAGTTGGAAATTTATAAAGGATTGTTGGATCCGTCGGATGCCAAAGAGCATGCCTTGGTCTTGTTTAAGAATTATGACAAAGAGCATCCCTACTTGGGAAATGACAGCCGAAGTGATTTGGAAGCTTCCGAAAGGTTAAAGGATAAGATTAGAACAAGCGGATTGGCGCCCGAAAATATTTATGAATATATATCGGGGGAAGTCGGCTATGAACAAAAGGTGTTGGAATTTCTTGAACAGGTTATTGATAAAGAAATTTTAAATCTCAACAGATTGGAACAATGGGAAGAGGCTTTGTCTGTTCTGGAAGGAGAATTGGAAACTGTTGAAAAAAACTATTTGAGCGACGATGAATTGCTCTCGGAATTTGACGGTTTTCTTGCCGAAAATAACGGCAGAGTTGTATTATGTGAAGGAAAGTCGGGAGTAGGGAAAAGTTACTTTTTGAAATACTGGTATAAAAATCATATAAATCGGGCTGCGGCATTCTTTACGGATATATATCCGTATACCCGCAGCATACTGAATGCTTTCGGGTTTTGCTTTAAATGCCTCCGGAAAAACGGAATCCTTGTTTTGGAGGACGGAGATGATCCGGAATGCTTGCCCGGCTATAAAGAGAGCCGGGATCGGCTGATAAAATATTTCGGACAAATACAAAAAGATAAGGAAGTTGTTTTTGTCATTGATTGCGTTGAGGATATTTCCGATTGGGCGAAACTTCCGTTCAATATTTTCAATGAATTGCCGTTGCCGGGCAATGTGACGGTAATTATCTGCTGCCGCGGCAGAAAGTCGCTGGGACCGGATAATAAATTTGTCGGCAAGTCGTTTGTTATAAGTCCGATAAAACGCGAGGATTCCGTGGAAATTCTGCGGCAAAAGCTGCTTGGAAAAGGACGTTTATTAACAGATACTCAATGGACAAGATTGTATGATTTTTTGCCCTCATCCTGCACAAGGCTGTATTTGCAAATTTTGTCGAGATATTGCGAAAAGTGGACGAGTGAAGATGATTATATGCCGATTCTTGCGGAAGAAACACTTGCTTCGCAAGATTCCGTTATCCGCGCATGGCTTTCGCAGTTTGGCGCTCGCAAATACCCGCTTTTACACCGTAATACATTAGCATATCTTGCTTTTTCGAAAGACGGATTGACGGAAAACGAAATTCTCGATTTATTGACCCGTGATAAAGAGGTAGTGTCGGAAATTATAGATGAAACAACAAAAACAAGCCGCGTCAACTGGCAATGGGATCGGAGAGTCAGTATTCCGCCGGTTTTATGGGCAAACGTGTACTATGAAATAAAAGAAAACATAACTGAAATATTCCAACGGGAAAATCTTTTGATAAACTTTCGTCACAGCGCTTTTTCGGAACAAGTTTGTTTTATGCTGACTGAAGAAGAAAAAGAAAAAATCCTGCTGCACATGCGTTCTTATTTTGAGGGTAATGAATGGTACCATACAAATTCGGATGGTGAAATACAGGCAAATTTGCGAAAAGTTCGAGAGCTTTACAATTTGAATTATTTGCTGCAAGATGAAAAGGGATTAAAAAATTTGTTGGAAAATCCTATGTATGCAGATTGCAGTATCAGGCTTGGCATGTATGCCGATGTTGTTGCGCAATTATTTGATTTTGTTCCCGTTTCCGATAAGATAGAGAAAATATGGGCGCTGCTGTGTCAGAAAAGTATTTTCATCCAAACCTTTTGCGATTGCTATATGCAGCTTGCGGCAGAAGCGGGAATCGAAGATGCACGTATATTGGAAAAAATAGGAGGGAAATACTTTTTTGAAACAAATATATCAGCGGACAATGTTTTTACAATGTCAATTCCCGGTGCGGAGTTCGCCGTCAACGACGAGGGTATTTTGGCTGTTTTAACCGGAGGAACGATTTGGCTTTATGACATGCGAAAGCATATTGCGCTCGATATTTTTTGTCATGTGGGATCGGATATGGGGACTCTTTATTGGAAGGGGAATTTGTTGACTTTCAGGGGCGAATATGTACGGATACGGTATCTTTTCGGAGGAAAACAGCTGAGGGAAATATCCCGTGAGGACTGCGTCTCGCAGACACTTTTGGCGAGATGTGATAAAAAATTAAAGGGCGCCGATTGGGACGAGGTTAAATATTTTTGCGAACCGAATCTTTATGAAAAGCAGCTGCATTATTTTGACGGTACAAAAATAAAACATGTGGTTGCCCCGCCTTTAAACATACGCCGCCATTTATTGATGAAAAATTACAATTCCATACTTGCCGTTGCAGAGGACGGTGTTGAATTGACAGTTTACGATTTGGAAAGAAAATTGTGTTTGCTTAAATATGATTTCTTGATGATTGAGAATATGCGTTTTTCGGAAAGCGGAAAGGAAATATTATTGATTACACCGGACGGGAAGGTCGCGTTGGCGCCCATTCAGGGAAAAGAAGAACCGATGCGGGGAACCTATGCGGACAAGAAAATATGGAATTATATATGGGATATTATAAATAACGCGGACGGGATGTCTATTATGTTTTCCGCAATTTCACTGCCGCATAAGGGAGATTATCCTGTGGAAAAATTCGGACAGGTTAACGGGACGCGAGAACCTATGTTTGCGGCTTTTTCTTCAAAGGAAAATTGGATTGCGGTTTATTACAGATATGCCGGAGAAAGTATTGTGCGGCTGTTTACTTATGATACAAGGCAGTTGCTGAGGACATTTTTGACGCATCCTATTTGTCAAAAGGATTCGTTGTCGGAACCGTTTTATTCTTCCGGGGACGGAAAAGAATTGGTTCTTATGTCGGGGGGAGTTGCCCATATTTATAATATTAAGACCGATAAATGGACAATTCGGAAGGATTGGAAGTCATTTGAAGACAATGAGATTTTTGACGCGCTTAATGAGAAATACAAGAATATGATAAGCAGATGGCAGCCGCAGCCTCTGATTGATACGACGATTCAGCCTCAACGAAAGAAAATTAAGGATAAATTGTTTGATTCAGTGTATGTTTGTTTTGAGCGCGTTATGAAGCATGTATGCGGACTTAACAACAGAATTGCCGCGGAGCGAGATTATTGTGTGTTGCTGAAGGAAAAGAAATGTGCATCAATACAACAAAAAGCGGACTTGCTTTGGCTGGTGGATTATAAAAACGGAATTGTCCGGGTATATGATAAAAATCAGGAATATCTGTGCGGAACTCAGGTGAGTGATAAAATATTGGCATATGAGACAACAGGGAACATGATAAAAGTACTCGTAGGAGGAAACTTGAATGAAGAGGTGTTGATTCTTCATCGGCTTTGAGAAAATCGGCGGGGATGTTCCGCATTTTGTGGAAACTCAAAAACGGAGCTTGTCTCCGTAAACCTCTTTTCATGGCTGAACCGTAACAAACGGAGACATAATTTAAATGACTTCTTTGGGGGGGGGGATCAAGTTACGGATTTCTCCCCACATTATATTCGGAAAGAATCTGCGGTGTGTTAACAGATCGGGGTTAAA
>JAJQCX010000132.1 GCA_021202495.1 Clostridia bacterium
GTATGAGAGGGAGAAAGATGAAACTAAGAAAAAACATGATAATTAAAGATGCCGTGAATGACCAAATCGAACAAAATGATAAGAAACCGGCTTCCCGAGTGAAAAGAATATTGCGTTACTCTCTCTGTGTACTTGCAATCGCCGCACTGGTGTTTCTTATATATCGCTTGTTTATCACTTATCGAACAGTGGCGTCGGTTCCGAATCCGGAAACTTTCTTTGGCACGAGCGCCGATATTGATAAATCCGGCAGAACAGTCACATACAGGTTTGATTTCTACGAAGATCCCTCGGATGCGGTGCAAGCATATGCCGATTTGCTGGCATCAACGGCATACCCATTTCGACTGGGACACAAGAGCGATTATGACGACGATGCCAAGTATTGGTTTGCCTATAACGGCGGGAAAACGTATCTGCACAAGAGTGGCTATTACGATATTTATGTTACGAATTATGGAGATGATTATTCCTCATATAGCGATGCTTATGTTGTTGAGGTTAAAATTCATAATCGGACCAATTTTGAAATTGCTCCGGCAGAAATCTACGACCGGAACGAAGGCACCACACTTGCGGTTGAGTCGGATGCGATAGAGGCGCAGAAAACCGAGGAGGCGGTGAAAAAGACGGATATCAATCTTCCGCCGGCGCTTGACGACGTATTTTCATATGTTTATGAAAGCGAGACTAACCTGTTCGACGACGACGGCAACGAATATATCAAGTATGAAGGCTGTGAAAATACGGCGCAGCTTATTGAAACGATCGAGTCGTATATAGAGCTGCTTGAAGATTACGGATATACTCAGACGAATTTCACCGGAGGTTCCGGCTCGGTCTTTTATACATATTATTTGGATTACAGCGATGATTCGTTGGCAACGCAGTCACACCGTGGAGAAAACTGTCAATTGGCAATTGAAGGGTTTACAAGCGATTCATACGGCTGGCAAGTAATAGAAGTGTATTATTCACCGGATCTGCTGGACTACTATCGACCTGCCGGAAGCGGCGGCGGTGACGATGGCGGCGAAATCAGCGTTAGAGATTATAACAGCGGAGGCAGCAACACAAAAAGCGGCGTTACAGTAAAATGTACAAAATGCCACGGTGAAAAGGAAATTACTTGCACAAACTGCGACGGAAAAGGATATAAAATAAAATACGTTTCAACGCCGAATTATTCCGGGCACAGCAAAACGTCGGCAGAATCAAAGGAAACGTGTTACAAGTGCCACGGCAGCGGAAAAATTACATGCACAAGATGCGGTGGCAGCGGCGTTGAATAAGACAGTGAGAAAATCAGGATTTTGGGCCGAATAATAGTATTAATCTCTCATATTTACTTAAATATGAGAGATTTTTTAATTTTTTCTATTCGCGATATTTTTTCACATATTCCGTCGGCGTGCAGCCGATATATTCCTTAAACCTCTTTGAAAAATAGCTGAACGAATTAAACCCGCACCTCTGCGCTATTTCGCCTATCGGTAAATTCGTTGTTTGAATCATGGCGCAGCTGTTGTCAATTCTTATTCTGTTAAGATATTTGTACGGCGTCATATGTATCGTTTTTGAAAAGCTTCGGCAAAAATATTCACGACTCATGTTGGTTTCGGAAGCAATGTCCGCCAGCGTGAGCGGCGACGCGTATTCCCTGTGCATAAATTCCATCGCCGCCTTCATTCTCTCCAAAATGTCCCCCGATGAAGCGCTTGCCGGCGTGCCGTGTTCAAAACAAAGCCGCCACATATTCATAAGAATAGCCTTAACTGAAAGCTCAAATCCGCTTTTTCTCTCCTCCGCAAGATTATAAACCTCCTCCGCTCCCTCCAGCACTTCCCTTTGCCACTCGCATTTTTCCGTATAATGCGCCGGAAAATCCATCTTCTTCTCTAAAAGCGGCGAAACGTATTTATTCATTATCAAATCGCTGCCGAAGCTTCCGAAAATCTCAGGTGAAAACACAATCGCAAAGAAAACGCATCTTTCGTTTGTCTCCCTTTCGCCAAAATGCAGACTGTTTGAATTTACAAACACGCCCTCCCCCGCCTTTAGCTTATACTCGCATCCGTCAATATTCATTATCCCGCTCCCGCTTTTGAGCATCAAAAATTCAAATTCCCTGTGCGTATGCGGATAAAGCGCGAACCCCCTCTCGCAGACCGTCGTATGAACCCCAATCGGAAAATCCGCACTCCCGTGGGGCACGTCCTCATACATCAACACCTAAATCGCCTCTTTTGTCAATATATTTATAATTTTCGCCAATATATTTGTAGACTTAAAAAGAATAATCAGTTAAAATTAAGATACAAAAATATTGTATCATCTTCAAAGAAAAATATCAATATTTTTATATCAATTTCTATCTCACGGAGGGAAACAAAATGACACGCACCAAATTCATCGCCGCGCTCACAGCTTTTTTAATGAGACTTTCATTTATGCCGGGCAGACTTTTCACGGCAATTCCGAGTGAAGCTGCCGACAGCGTACCGACGCTTCGCGTTGACATGAGCGCCGAAGACCACGAAATTCTCCACGGCAGCGCAGGCTTTCTCTACGGAATAAGCAATGAGGGCGTTCCCGATGTCAACACCCTCACGCCGCTCAAACCCAAGGTATTGGCGACAAAGGGCGCTTTGGGCACCGAACACCCCTACGGCGACGCGTTGGATGTCGCGGATGAATTTTTTGAAGCGGGCGGCGAACAGGTGCAGATGTATTGCTCCAACTATTACGGCGTTTTCGGCGTGACAGCCGACGCTTATGACTATGCCGACGTTCTCCAAAACACAATCGCCCCCGCGGTTGCCGAATGGAAGGACACCATGCGTGAAAAATATCCCGACATCGACCAAAGAATTGTCTACATTCCCATCAACGAAGGCACTCCGCGAAACTACAACGGCGGTGAAAGCACAATCATGAATTCGTGGAAGGTTTATTACGACGCCATCAAGGCAGTCGATGAAAACGCCGTCATTGCCGGTCCCAACAACGCGACCTACGGCGATTCCTACGCAAATATGCGCTCATTTCTCACCTTCTGCCGCGACAACGACTGCCTGCCCGACATCGTGACATGGCACGAACTGCAGGTGAGCTGCCTTAACACAATGTCCTCCCATATTGCCGACTACCGCAAAATATGCAGCGATTTGGGCATCGAGGAAAAGCAGATTGTCATAAACGAATATGCCGATTTTTCCGACTGCGGCGTTCCCGGGCGTCTCGTCAATTGGATTGCCCACCTTGAGGACAATCAGGTTTACGGCTGTCTCCCCTTTTGGCATCAGGCAAACAATTTGAACGACCTTGCCGCAAACGCCAATCAGGGCAACGGCGCGTGGTGGGTGTATAAATGGTACGGCGACATGAGCGGGCAAACTCTTGACGTTCAAACCGAAAACACCACCTACGACGCCTTGTACGGACTTGCCACAATTGACGAAAACAAGCGCAAAGCCTCCGTGCTTTTGGGCGGATGTGATGACAGCGCCGACATTATTCTCGAAAACGTCACCGACACAAGCGTATTTTCCGAAAGCGACAGAGTACATGTAAAGGTCGAAGCCACATATTTCACGGGCTATCACGGCGCTTCCTACGAGCCCGAAACGATACTTGACGGCACATTCCCCATTGCGGAGGACGGCAGCGTCACGATTACGCTTGACGACATGCTCTTCTCCACGGCATATAATATAACAATCACCGAAAGCTCGTCCGAAATTGCGGAGCCTTCCGTTGCAAGCTTCCGCGCCGAATACGAAGCGGAGGACGCCGCGCATTACGGTGATCTCACAATCGACCTTCAAAACAGTCCGCTTGAAACTCCGCGCTATTTTTGCTCCGGCGGAAAGCGCGTCGGCGGCATCGACAGCGAGGGCGAAGGCATTCTCTACTCTATCGACGTTCCGACCGACGGATTATACTCTCTCAGCTTCATTTACGGCAACGGCACAGGCTCCACGCGAAACAACGCCGAAACGCACTGCCCGCTCAATATCACGCAAAAGCTTGTGGTTGACGGGGAGGAAAGTGTAATCGAGCTTCCAAACACCCTCTTTTACTCCATGGAGGGCAGCGTTGAAAAATATGTAAACCTCACCAAAGGTCATCACACTGTAGCTCTTATGTATAACGGCGACGACGGCGGATTCCACGACATGCTCGTCGTCTCCTACGCCGGAAGCTACGGCGAAGAGCGCCCCGCATTTGACAAGCGTTACGAGGCGGAAGACGCCGATTTTAACACCTTAGGTTCTACCACTGAAACGACTGTCAGAACCGAAAGCTCTCTTTCGGATAGCAGCGGCAACGGCTATGTCATCGGGCTCAATTCCTCCCCCGTCGAAAACGGCGGCGGCATAAGATGGATTGTCGATGTTGAGGACAGCGGGCTCTATCATTTGAATTTTGGTTATCTCTCGGAAAGCGGCGGACAAATCCGCGTCTATCTCGATAACACAAATCTCACGTTTGATAATTTGGCAGCCGCGCTTGATATATCCTCATGCAACACATGGAGCGAAGGACACGTAACAATATATCTGCGTCAAGGCATAAACGTAATCGACATTGACTGCGACTGCGACGCCGCGATAGACTACATGGACGTAATATACGCAAATATCGATTATTCGCAAACAATCGAAGCCGAAGACGCCTCGGGCAGCTTTGAAACCGCCGTATCGGGCGAAAATACCTATGTCAAAGAAATGCTCAACACCGAACAGTATCTTGAATTTACCGTCACGGTTCCCGAAGACGGAGCATATAAAATGCAGGTATTCCAATCAAACAACGACCTCTGCGGCACACATTCCTACAACATAAAGATAATCGACCGCGACGCCGTCTTTGTGATAAACGGCGACGAGGAAAACGCCAGGCGGTACTTCTTCCCCAACACCTTCTCCGATGACACATTTTTAGAGCGCACAATCACTCTTTCGCTCAATGAAGGTGAAAACACAATCCGCGTCTACAACGACGACAGCTGCTATGTTCTTTGGGGCGGCTCCACCTCCGAGCCCGGCACAAACGTGCTTGTGAATTACACGCCGAATTTTGACAAATTCATCATCACCCCCGCGTCTGTCGATGCCGAAATCACGGACCGAGAATATAAAATAGACATCTCCTCCACCAAAAACGGCTATGTCTATTGCAGCAAAAACACCGCCCAAGACGGCGAAACCGTAACGCTTTCCCTTCTTCCCGACGGCGGCATTGAAAAGCTCAGTGTAAACGGCGAGGATTACACGTCACTTCTTTCCACCCAAGACGGCAATCTCTACACGGTTGAGATAACAATCGAAGGCGACACGACAATCTATGCCGAATTTTCCGAAGCGACAGAGGGCGATTTTACCGACACCGAAACCTCCTCTGACGAATACGTTTCCTATAACGGCAGCATATACAAGCTCATAGGCGAAAATCTCTTCTCCAACGGCGACTTTACTGACACAAGCGGAGATAACATGGACGAATGGTATGTCGGCGTCAATTCTGACGGGCACCCCTCTTCTTCAAGCTATCAAATCCCGAAGATAAATTCCGACGGCACACTCCAAAACCTTGTTCCGCTGACCGAAAGCGGGCTTCTCACAACCGGCGGCTACGAGATTGACAACAACAATACTTTCTACTACGGAAACGACGGCACGAGAAAATATCTCGTCGAGCATATTGACGACGATTGGACAAACTGCGCCTGGAACGGCAGTCAATCGCTCTTAGCCTATATCCCCGTCAAATCGAATACAAAATATTACTTCAAATTTCAGGCATACAGCGTTTCGGGCAAAGCATCAATCCGCTACGGCGCAATAAATATGGATTCCTACGTTCCCGAAAAATATTCAAGAAACGAAGGACTAAGCTTTTGCGGCAGCGGATATGTCAACTGCAACAACGGCGAGGTTCAAAACGTCGGCGGCTCATGGACGACATATACCGCCGTAATTGATACCGGCGATAATGGCGACTATTTCTTCTTCAACGCCTACTGGCTCCAAATGGCGCAATACCTGTGCCTCGGCGATTTTGAACTCTACGAGCTCGCCGATGAGGAAGCAGCAGAAATTACATCAATCGAGTCTCCCGCAGCGCTCACCGTCCTTGTCGGTGAAAGTCTCAATCTTCCCGAAACAGCGATTGTCACAACCTCCGACGGTGAAGAGTATTCACTTCCCGTCACATGGCTCAACGCCGACGCCGTAGATACTTCTCTTGAAGGTATTTACATCGTCACAGGGCGCGTCGTTTTACCCGATAATCTCTATTACAGCGGCACACCCTATGTAAAACAGCGTGTTATCGTGCTTTACGCCGCCGAAATATCGGATTTATCAACAGATGGCGGCAAAATAAGCTTTAATCTTATCGGCTCCGCCTCCCTTGACGCAAAAATTTACATTGCGGTCTACTCTGCCGATAGTATTCTCACACAGCTGATATACAAAGATGTGTCAATTAACGAAAACGAAACAATCGCAGTAAGCGAGCCGCTCACCCTTTCCGACGGCGAAACCGTCAAAGTGCTTTTGTGGAAAAGCTCCATAACTCCGCTCACTCCTATAAACTCCTTATAAAGAACAGAGCGCCTGTTCCCGACCTTCGGGGCAGGCGTTCTGTTCTTTAAATCTTTAATCTGTTTATAAGTATTGTAACCGAAAATATCTTTCGCTCTTCCGAATAATCCCATTGCAGCAAGCCGTTGTATTTTTTCAAGGCTTTCCTTATATTATTCATTCCTATTCCGTGCATACTTTCGTCCGCTTTGGTTGTTTTCAATTTGGCATTTATAACAATCGGTTTTATGTCACAAGAATTTTCAATTTTTATTACTGTAAAGCATTCATTTGTTGTGCTTATGTTTAAAAATATTTTCTTTTCAACGCTTTTTTCACAGCTGTCCAACGTATTATTGATAAGATTTGAAAAAACAGTGACTACATCCATGTCCTGCAAAAAACTCAAATCAGCTCTTATCGGGTCAATATAGAAGTCAATACCTTTGAGCTTACATTCATTCTTCTTTTTTGACAGCAATATATTCAGTATTTTATTGTTGGAAAACTTTGAAAACGGAATCGATCCCTCTGTTTCGCATATATCTCGAATATATTCTTTTGCCTCCTGCGAATTTTCATCAATCAAAGAATTTAAAACACCCAAATGTTCCTTTATATCATGGCGAAAGGCTCTCATTTGTTCATACTGTTCATTTAAAAGAGTATATTCCTCATACATTATTTTTTCTTTTTCAACAAATTCCTTCAAAGCGTCATTTTCCATCTCATTGCGAAATATTTTCTGATCGACGGTAAAAAGGAGCAAATTCAACAGCGCTATCAGTCCCACAATGACAGGCAGCCCTCCTGCGTTCAGCGGGAATAATAATATAATTATCAATATTGAAATAAACGGAATAAGCATGATTGCATATGAAACACTTCTTTGTAAGCCTTGCTTTCCGCCATAAAATCTCGTTATACACATAATTTCTATCAATAACAACAATCGACTTGTGATTGTCAACACAAATGACTGCTGCTCCGAGAGCAATTCCGGTTCTATCGACATATTAAAAACAGGCGTTGCTATAACTATAAATTCATCAGCCATCATAAGTATAACCAGCATTAAGCTTTGGAAAACCGCGGTTTTTTAGGGTATGTCCCGCATTTTGTGTAAACTCCAAAACGGCAATATAATTCAAATA
>JAJQCX010000071.1:0-14374 GCA_021202495.1 Clostridia bacterium
TAACAATCAAGACCGTGTTAAAGCCATGCAGTCGCTGTTTGGCTGCATTCCCGCCGATATAACGGTGGAGGAGGCGAGGGAGGAGAGGCTCGGCAGGATATGAATATTATAGTAGATACATGCGTTATTATTGACGCGTTGCAGCAGCGGGAGCCTTTCGCACAAGAGGCACAAGAAATTTGCCTTGCTGTTGCAAGGGAGGAGATTGTGGGATTTATTCCCGCAAAATCCGTGGCTGATATTTATTATATTATGCACCGCAGCCTTCATGATGATGCCAAGACGCGGTGTCTTTTAAAAAAGCTCTTTATGTCTTTCGGAATTTTGGACACGACGGCTATGGACTGCAGAAATGCGTTCACGTCGCCCATTTCGGATTTTGAAGATGCGATTTTGGCGGAAACGGCGTATAGGAATGGTGTGGAATATATCGTCACAAGAAATATAAAGGATTTTACAAGAGCGGCGGTTCCGGCTATAACTCCGGCGGAATTTGTAGCAAGATTTTGATAAGTGCGGGATTGTAAAAATTTCCTCATATAGGCAGTGTGTATAATTTGCGTGTGAAAATCGGAATTGATTTGTGCGATTTAACGTAATTTCCTCTTGATTTTTTTGTAAATGTGTTGCATAATAAGCTTAGATAAATTGGGCGGCGTTGAGGCTGCCGCGATATTACTTACAGGAGATGTTTTCAATGGACTTGACAATTACAAAAACGACTTCGCCGAAAGCAAAACCCGAGGACGAATCAAAGCTGGTGTTTGGGCGCACGTTTACGGATCATATGCTCATCATCGACTATACCGAAGGCATCGGTTGGCACGATGCGAGAATTGTGCCCTACGGACCGCTTGAGATGGATCCGGCGACGACGGTGCTGCATTACGGGCAGGCTATTTTCGAGGGGCTTAAGGCGTACAACTGCCCCGACGGAAAGGTGCGTATGTTCAGACCCGACGCGAATATGCACAGAATAAACGTTTCAAACGAGCGTCTTTGCATTCCTCCGATTGATGAGGAAGAGTTTATGAAGGCGATGATGAAGCTTGTCGACGTTGAGCGCGACTGGATTCCGAAGGCTCCCGGCACGTCGCTTTATGTTCGTCCGTTCATTTTCTCAACCGATGTGTTCTTGGGTGTACATCCGTCGGCTACATATAAGTTTATGGTTATTCTTTCGCCGGTAGGCTCTTATTATAAGGAAGGACTTGACCCCGTAAAGATTTACGTTGAGGATGAATACGTAAGAGCGGTGCGCGGCGGCATGGGCTTTGCGAAAACGCTCGGCAACTACGCGGCGTCGCTCAAGGCGCAGGAGGTTGCGGAGGAAAAGGGATATTCGCAGGTTCTTTGGCTCGACGGCGTGGAGCGCAAATATGTCGAAGAAGTCGGCACGATGAACGTTTGCTTTAAGATTGCGGGCGAGGTTATAACTCCGGCGCTCAACGGCAGCATTCTTTCGGGCATTACGCGCGACAGCGTTATAAAGGTTTTGAAATCCAAGGGCATTCCGGTAACGGAGCGCAGAATTTCCATCGATGAGGTTATCGAGGCTTACGACAACGGAACGCTTGAGGAGGTATTCGGCACGGGTACGGCGGCGGTGATTTCACCTGTCGGCGAGCTCTGTCACAAGGGAAAGAAAATGATTATCAATAACGGTGAGATTGGCGAAGTATCGCAGATGCTTTACGACACGATTACCGGCATTCAGTCGGGTGTTGTGGAAGATACGTTCGGCTGGACGAGAGTTGTTGAGTAAGAGCGTTCGGCGGCTTTGAGCCGTGTTGGTGACAAAGTCACGTTGTTCATAAATTTTACGTGATTTTTTAATGATAATGACTTGCATTTTTAAAATTACATGTTATAATGTAGGTAACAAAAGGAACACGGAACACTGCGGAGGGCGTGCTCCTTGGGAAAGATGAACCTCTTTGGGGAGGCTTTCCCGAAAATCAACCATATATAAATATAATTTATAATTAATATGGAAAGGGGTAAATAAAATGATTGATTTTGAACAGTGGAGCGGTTTTGAAGGCCGTCTCTGGAAGGAGGAAGTCAACACCCGCGACTTCATCCAGAAGAACTATACTCCCTATGACGGCGACCAGTCGTTCTTGGAAGGTCCGACAGACGCTACCAACAAGCTTTGGGGAATGCTCCAGGAGCTGCAGAAGGAGGAGCGCGCAAAGGGCGGTATTCTCGACATGGATACCGAGATTGTTTCGACACTCACCTCTCATGCTCCCGGCTACCTTTGCGAGGAGGATAAGACTCTTGAAAAGGTTGTAGGATTGCAGACAGATAAGCCTTTGAAGCGTGCGTTTATGCCGTTCGGCGGCATTAAGATGGCGGAGCAGGCTTGCCTGACAAACGGCTACGAGCCCTCGCCCGAGCTGCACAAGATTTTCACGTATGCTCGTACACATAACGACGGTGTGTTCGATGCTTATACTCCCGAAATGAAGGCAGTAAGACACAACAAGATTATTACCGGTCTTCCGGATACTTACGGTCGCGGACGTATCGTAGGCGACTACAGAAGAGTTGCTCTTTACGGTATCGATTTCCTCATCAAGTGCAAGCAGGAAGATTTGGCGAACTGCGGCGACGGCACAATGACCGACGACATTATCCGCCAGAGAGAAGAGCTTGCTCTTCAGATTAAGGCTCTTAAGGACATGAAGACGATGGCTGCAAGCTACGGCTTCGACATCTCGGCGCCCGCAAAGGATGCCCGCGAGGCTGTTCAGTGGCTGTATTTCGGCTATTTGGCTGCTATTAAGACGCAGAACGGCGCAGCGATGAGCGTCGGACGCGTTTCTACATTCCTTGACATTTACATTCAGCGCGACCTTGAAAGCGGCAAGCTCACGGAGAAAGATGCGCAGGAGCTCATCGACCACTTTGTTATGAAGTGCCGCATGGTTAAGTTTGCTCGTATTCCTTCCTATAATCAGCTCTTCTCCGGCGACCCGGTATGGGCTACGCTTGAGGTTGGCGGCATAGGCTGCGACGGACGTTCGATGGTAACAAAGAACGACTATCGTTTCCTCCACACCTTGGAGAACATGGGACCCGCTCCCGAGCCGAACCTTACGGTGCTCTATTCTTCGGCGCTTCCCGAGAACTTTAAGCGCTACGCTGCGCTCGTTTCAGTTGAAACAAGCTCGGTTCAGTATGAGAACGACGACGTTATGAAGCCTGTTTGGGGCGACGACTATTCGATCTGCTGCTGCGTATCCGCAACTCAGACCGGTAAGGAAATGCAGTTCTTCGGCGCTCGCGCAAACCTTGCAAAGTGCTTGCTTTACGCTATCAACGGCGGCGTTGACGTTAAGACACGCGAGCAGGTTGGCCCGGCATACAAGCCGATTACATCCGAAATCCTCGATTATGATGAGGTTATCGCAAAGTACATGGATATGATGGATTGGTTGGCAGGTCTTTATGTAAATACCCTCAACCTTATCCAGTACATGCATGATAAGTATTACTATGAAGCTGCCGAGATGGCGCTTATCGATACCGACGTTCGCAGAACGTTCGCAACAGGTATCGCGGGCTTCTCACACGTTGTCGATTCTCTTTCGGCAATTAAGTATTCCACGGTTCACGTTATCCGTGACGAAACGGGTATTGCTGTTGACTACAAGGCTGACGGCGACTTCCCGCGCTACGGCAACGACGACGACCGTGCAGATGAGATCGCGGTATGGCTCCTTAAGACATTCCTTGATAAGGTTAAGAAGCATCACACATATCGTAACTCCGAGCCTACAACAAGTATTCTTACGATTACATCGAACGTTGTATACGGCAAGGCTACAGGTTCAATGCCCGACGGACGTAAGGCAGGCGCTCCGCTTTCGCCCGGCGCTAATCCCAGCTACGGCGCAGAGAAGAACGGTCTTATCGCATCGCTCAACTCCGTTGCAAAGCTTCCCTACACATGGGCGCTTGACGGTATCTCCAACACGCAGACGATTAATCCCTCCGCACTCGGCAACGAGGACGAAGAGCGCGTAAACAACCTCGTTCAGGTTATGGACGGCTACTTCGATCAGGGCGCTCATCACCTCAACGTAAACGTGTTCGGTACGGAAAAGCTTATCGACGCTATGGAGCATCCGGAGAAAGAGGAATATCAGAACTTTACAATCCGTGTTTCGGGCTATGCGGTTAAGTTTATCGACCTTACAAAGGAGCAGCAGATGGACGTTATCGCAAGAACGTGCCACGACAGAATGTAATAATGGTTACAGGCAAAATTCATTCGTTTGAAACCTTCGGCTTGGTTGACGGTCCGGGGGTGCGCTCGGTGGTCTTTATGCAGGGCTGCCCGATGCGCTGCCGCTTTTGCCACAATCCCGAAACGTGGGATGTACACACGGGAGAGGAAAAAACGGCTGACGAGGTTTTTAAGTTTCTTCTGCACTACAAGCCCTATTGGAGAAATAACGGCGGCGTTACCGTTTCGGGCGGCGAGCCGCTGATGCAGATTGATTTTGTGACAGAGCTTTTTACCCTGCTTAAAACGAGGCGGGTTGACACGGCGCTTGACACGTCGGGGGCGGTCTTTAACGACGACCCCGACTGGATGGCGCGGTTTGAAAAGCTGATGAATGTTACGGATTTGGTCATTCTCGATTTGAAGGAGTTTGACAATGAAAAGCACGTTTCTCTCACGGGGCATACGAACGAAAACATCTTGAAAATGGCAAAGTGGCTTTCCGAACACGGAAAGGACATGTGGATAAGGCACGTCCTCGTGCCCGGCTTGACGGACGATGAGGAAGGGCTTGCCGCGATGAACGACTTCATAAAAAGTCTCAAAACGGTGAAAAAGGTAGAAGTTTTGCCCTATCACACGCTCGGCATATTCAAGTGGGAAAACCTCGGTATTCCGTATTCGCTCGAAGGGGTAAGACCGCCTTCGGCGGAGCAAAAGGCGAGAGCCGAAGAAATTTTATGCGTGAAGGATTATAAACACTGATTTAAAAGGCGGCGCGGTGCGCCGCCTTTTTGAATGTATAATGTACAATGTAGAATGTATAATGAAGGAGCAAATTTTGCTTTGCAAAATTTGATTATACGCACTGTGGCGCAGGAAACGGTGATTACGGCGGAGTGGGATTTGTAAGGACAGTGCCGCGATAGCGGGGACGCTCAAGCGGGACGCTTGAAAAAAGGCTTGACATTTGCGGAGTTGATATGTTAAAATCTTAGGGAATTAAAAATTACATAAAAAAACATAAACGACACAAGTGGCGCTTTGCGTGTAAATCTGATTACGGGAAATATGTGGAGGTAATCGGTTTTGCGGCAAAGACTGCGTGTGTCTTTTTATGTGAAAAAGGAGAAATCAACGTGAAAGTTCCTTTCACGTTAAGCCTCCGGCGGATTTTATGCGCGCCGAATTTTTTGAGAAATCAAAGATTTCTCGAAAACGGCAATGCGCACAAAAATCTCTTATCATTCCTTGCCCTGCTGATAAGAGAAAATTCAATAAAAATATTTTTGCCGACGCAGGGCGGCGGAATGGAGATTTTTATGCCGAGAAATCAGTTTCAAAGAATGATGTTTGCCTTAATTACGGTAATCATCACAGTACACGCCTATGTGTTTTACAGCCTGTACGTCGTAAACGGCTCTACGTTTATGGCTTTGACGGGCGAGACAAGCGTAATTCGCGCGATAAACGCGCAGGGCGGTGTGTATATGTTCGGGAGGATGCTTCCGATTTGGGCGATAATTCTTATCGAATTTTGCTTTGCCTATGCGCTTGAGTGCGTGATGGGAAGTCCGTGCTCGTTTAAGCTTGCGGCGAAGATATTCGACCCGAAAACGACGCACCCGGTGATTTTTGAAAGCGCGATTATCTGCGCGACGGTGGGGCTCATGTGCCCCGCGATGAGCTTTTTGGCGACGCTTTTCTATTATCCCTACTATGCGGGCTTCAACATTTGGACAATGCTCGCAAATTGGCTCAAGCTCGTGTGCTTCAACTTCCCGTTTGCGTTCTTTACGCAGCTCTTTTTCATTCAGCCGCTTGTGAGGACGATATTCAAAATCTTGTTTCGTAATTACATTAAAAACCGTGTGGGGTAAATATTAAACGAGATAAGATATGCATTTTGTGTTAAGATGCATATCTTCTTTTTGTAAAGAGGGTGTATGATAATTTGTGAATTTCTTATGTAAACCAATAAAAAGGGGGTTTTCAAGGGCTTGATGTTTTCAAGGTTTTCCACATAAAAATAGTGAAAAACCTGTGGAAGTTGTGGAAAACCATGTGAAAAACCGTGAAATCAACGCTTTGAGAGGTGTGGAAAGTTGAAACTTTCCACAATCGGAGGGAAATAAAAAATGTAAATCAGTTTACATAATAATAGCGAAAAATAAAAATCGGGCTGCGTTTTTGATGAATTCTTGACTTTTGGAGAAAAGAGTATAAAATAGATAATCGGAGGGTTTCATAAGAGAAACGAAAGGAAATGACGTTTAAGTGGACAAGGACATTGAGGAGTTTGAAAAGCGACTGGGTTACAAATTTAAAAACAAGGAGCTTTGTCTGACGGCGCTGACGCACACATCCTACGCGAACGAAAACAGATGTGTGAGCTATGAGCGGCTTGAATTTTTGGGCGACGCCGTTTTGCAGATGCTGACGAGTAAATATATTTATAAAAATTATCCCGATTTTCCGGAGGGGAAAATGTCGAGACTGCGGGCGAATATTGTGTGTGAGGAAACGCTGTGCAGGATTGCGGAAAAGATAGGAATTGACAAGGCGGCGCGTTTGGGACGCGGCGAGGAAATGACCGGCGGCAGACAGCGGCCGAGCATACTTGCCGACATGGTTGAGGCTGTTTTGGCGGCGGTGTATCTCGATGCCGGAATTGAAAAGGCGGAAAACATCATTTTCGACGCCTACGGGCACATTATTGAGGCGGCGGCGCAGGGAAAGCTCAACACGGACTACAAGACGCAGCTGCAGGAAAAGCTGCAGGCGGAGGGCGAAAAGCCCGAATACACGGTTGTTGACGAGGTGGGACCCGCGCACGATAAGACGTTTACGACGATCGTTTCGGCGGGCGGAAAATTGCTTGGACGCGGAAGCGGAAAATCGAAGCAGGAGGCGCAGCAGCAGGCGGCGAAGGCGGCGTTAGAAATTGTTAAAGGGTGAAAATGAATGGCGAATATAGCTGTTTTTATTCCTCATTCGGGGTGTGGGCACGACTGTGCGTTCTGCGATCAGCGCTCTATTACGGGCGAGACGAAAGCGCCTTCTTTTGTCGAAACCGAAGGGATAATCGAGGAAAGTTTGTCGACAATGAAGGAAATTCCGCGGATTGCCTTTTTCGGCGGCAGCTTCACGGGGATAGGCGTGGAATTGATGCAAGGGTATTTGTCGATTGCACAGAAATATGTCGATGAGGGACGGGCATGTGGGATAAGGATTTCAACGCGTCCGGATTATATCGACGAAAAGATACTTGACATATTGGGCAAGTACTCTGTGACAAATATTGAGCTTGGGGCGCAGTCGATGGACGATGAGGTTTTAAAAAGAGTGAACCGCGGGCATGACGCCGAGGCTGTGCGGCGCGCGGCGGAACTCATCAATAAGAGGGGGTATACGCTGGGGCTGCAGATGATGACGTCGCTGCCGGGAGATACCATGGAAACATCGCTTTATACCGCGCGGGAATTTGTGCGCTTGGGGGCGAAAGAGACAAGAATTTACCCCACGGTTATAATCGAGGGCACCAAATTGGCGCAAATGTACCGTGAAAAGAGCTTTGTGCCGGACAGCTTGGATGAGGCGGTGGAAAAGGCGGCCGCGTGTTGGGAGGTCTTTTTTGAAAACAACGTTAAGATTTTGCGGGTGGGGCTGCAAAATTCGGAAAAGCTGAAAAGGGCGGCAATCGGCGGCGCGTATCACGACGCGATGGGGGAATTGGTGAAATCGCGCGTTGTGAGGCGGGCGGCTGAGAGGGCGGACAGCGCGGAAATTGAAGCGCCGAGACGGCTTGCGAGCGTCGTTTTGGGGCAAAAAAGGTGCAACGCCGAATATTTTGCCGAG
The DNA here is from genome assembly GCA_021202495.1 of Clostridia bacterium. Classification (GTDB taxonomy): domain Bacteria; phylum Bacillota; class Clostridia; order UMGS1883; family UMGS1883; genus JAJQCX01. The sequence goes on from JAJQCX010000071.1 coordinate 8,096, forward strand.
AAAAACATTCCGTTTAAAATAAAGTGGGACGACAATTTGACGGGAGTTAAAATTTGCGGAAAATACATATTGACAATTTAGACTAAAGGTTGTACAATAATTTGTTGAAGGAAACCCCCGAAGGGTTTACCGTATAAAATAATTATTTAAAGAAAGGCTGTGAAAAAAATATGTCGATTAAGGTAACACTGAGAGATTCCGTCAAGGAATTCGATTCGCCGGTCACCTTTATGGATATTGCGAAGAGCATATCGGAGGGGTTGGCGCGAACTACGCTGTGCGCGGTCGCGGACGGCGAGACGCACGACTTGTATCAAACACTTGACCATGACGCCGTTGTAGAATTCAAGGGGTTTGAGTCCACCGAAGGTAAGCACACGCTTCGCCACAGCGCAAGCCATGTTATGGCGCAGGCCGTAAAGAGGCTCTTTCCGCAGGCAAAGCTTGCGATAGGACCTGCGATTGAAAACGGATTTTACTATGATTTTGACCTTGACAAGGGCTTTACGCAGGAGGATTTGACCGCGATTGAAGCCGAAATGAAGAAGATTGTCAAGGAAAATCTTAAAATAGAGCGTTTTGAGCTGCCGAGAGAAGAGGCAGTGAAGTTCATGGAGGAAAAGGGCGAGAGCTACAAGGTTGAGCTGATAAATGATTTGCCGGAGGACGCGGCTATTTCGTTCTATCGTCAGGGCGAATTTGTTGACCTTTGCGCGGGACCGCACGTACCCTCGACGGGCGCGGTGAAGGCGTTTAAGATAACGAGCACCGCGGGCGCATATTGGCGCGGCAGTGAAAAGAACAAGATGCTGACGAGAATTTACGCGACGGCATTCACGAAAAAGGCGGAGATGGAGGAGTATCTCGCACAAGTAGAGGCAGCAAAGAAGCGCGATCACAATAAATTGGGTCGTGAGCTGGAGCTTTTCACGACAAGCGAGGTTATAGGACAGGGTCTGCCGATTCTTCTGCCGAAGGGCGCGAGAGTTATACAGGTTTTGCAGCGCTTTGTTGAGGACGAGGAGCAAAGACGCGGCTGGCTTTTGACAAAGACGCCGTTTATGGCAAAGAGCGATTTGTACAAGATTTCGGGGCACTGGGATCATTACAAGGACGGAATGTTCGTTTTGGGCGACGAGGAAAAGGACAAGGAAGTGTATGCGCTGCGCCCGATGACATGCCCGTTCCAGTATCAGGCGTATTTGAACCGCGCGCGTTCGTACCGCGATTTGCCGCTGAGATATAACGAAACATCGACGCTTTTCAGAAACGAGGCGTCGGGCGAAATGCACGGACTTATCAGAGTGCGTCAGTTCACAATTTCGGAAGGACATTTGATGTGTACGCCCGATCAGTTGGAGGGTGAATTTAAGTCTTGTCTTGAGCTTGCAATTTACATGCTGCAGACGGTCGGACTTTATGAGGATGTGTCGTACAGATTCTCGCAGTGGGATCCCAACGACCGTGAGAAATACATCGGAACGCCGGAGCAGTGGGATGAGGCGCAGGGCGCCATGAAGAAGATACTTGACCATCTTGAAATTCCGTATAAGATTGGTGTGGGCGAGGCGGCGTTCTACGGTCCTAAGTTTGACATTCAGATAAAGAATGTTTACGGCAAGGAAGACACGCTGATAACAATTCAGATTGACCAAATGCTCGCAAAGCAGTTTGACATGGTATATACGGACAAGGACGGACAGAAGAAAAATCCGTATATTATCCACAGAACGAGCATCGGATGCTATGAGAGAACGCTGGCGCTGCTTATTGAAAAATACGCGGGCGCGTTCCCGACATGGCTTGCACCGATTCAGGTGAAGATTTTGCCGATAAGCGAGAGACATCTCGACTACGCGGCGGAGCTCAACAAGAAGTTTATGAACCTTGGCATCAGAAGCGAATACGACGACAGAAGCGAAAAGATCGGCTATAAGATTCGCGAGGCACAGCTTGAAAAGGTGCCGTATATGCTGCTTGTGGGCGACAAGGAAGTCGAAGCGGGCACCGTGAGCGTGAGAAGCCGCAAGGACGGCGAAAAGGGCGCTATGAGCGTGGACGACTTTATTTCCATGATACAAGAGGAAATCGAGACAAAGGCGAGATAAATATCTATGGGGCGGGAGTTCTGCGGAACGCCGCCCCGTTATTATGTTCGTTATTATAAATTTTGGGGAAAATTCACAAAAAAGTTGTTTACAATCATGAAATTGCATTATATAATTATGATGTTAATACAGACTAAACATGAAACGGAGGGTTTCTTATGGGTAAGTTTGAGGTTAAGGATCAATTTTACTTAAACGGAGAGCCGTTTAGAATAATCTCGGGCGGGATGCACTATTTCAGAGTGGTGCCCGAATATTGGAGAGACAGGCTTGAAAAGCTCAAGGCTATGGGCTGCAACACCGTTGAAACGTATGTCGCGTGGAATATGCATGAGCCGAAGGAGGGCGAATTTGTATTTGACGGGATTTGCGACTTGAAAAAGTTTATCGAGACGGCGCAGGAGCTGGGGCTTTATGTTATCGTCCGTCCGTCGCCGTACATCTGCGCGGAGTGGGAATTCGGCGGGCTTCCGGCGTGGCTTTTGAAGCACGACGGGATAAAGCTGCGCGGGCTTTACGAGCCGTACATGACATATGTGAAGCGTTATTATGAAAAGCTGTTTGAAATATTGGCGCCGCTGCAGATAACGCGGGGCGGTCCGATAATTATGTTTCAGATTGAGAATGAGTACGGCTATTACGGCGACGACACCGAATATCTTAAGGCGATGAAGGATTTGATGATTGAAAACGGCGCGGAGGTGCCCTTTGTGACGTCGGACGGGCCGTGGGGCGATGCGATTGAAAGCGGAAAGTGCCCGGGTGCGCTGCCGACAGGTAACTTCGGCTCGAACGTCAAGGGACAGTTTGACGCTTTGAGAAAGTATACCGACGGCGGGCCTGTGATGGTAATGGAATTTTGGGTCGGCTGGTTTGACAACTGGGGCTGCGGAAAGCACAATACGTCTAACTTGGAGCAGAACAAGCTCGATTTTGAGGACGCGATTAAGCTCGGAAATGTCAACATCTATATGTTCCACGGGGGCACGAATTTCGGCTTTATGAACGGGTCGAACTATTACGACGAGCTCTCGCCTGACGTTACGAGCTACGACTATGACGCGGTTTTGTCGGAGGACGGAGAGATAACGCCGAAATATGAGGCGTTCCGCGAGATAGTCGCAAAATATGCCGATGTGCCGGAAGTTCCGCTTTCGACGAAAATTTTAAAGAAGGATTACGGCACGCTTCGCTGTGAGGGCAAGGTAAGCCTCAAGAATGTTATTGCCGACATTTCAAAGCCCGTACACGCGCATTCGACAATCGCGATGGAAAAGCTCGACCAGTGCTACGGATATACATATTACGAGACGGATTTCGGAAAGGACAAGTGGCTTGAGAGGCTGTATTTGGCGGACGCAAACGACCGCGCGGTCGTAATGCTCGACGACGAGATTGAAACGACAATCTACGACAGAGAGCTCTTGGCGGAGAAAAAAATTAACAAGAGCGCGCAAAAGCTTGGAATACTTATGGAAAACATGGGCAGAGTAAACTACAGCTGGAAGATTGAAAAGCAGCAGAAGGGCATTACGAACGGCGTTCTGGTGAACGGACATTTCCACTACGGATGGGATTCGTACCCGCTTCCGCTTGACAACATTGACAAGGTTGACTTTTCCAAGGGATATGAGGAAAATACGCCCGCGTTCTACAAATTCGGCTTTGAGGCGGATGAATTGGGCGACACGTTTATCGAGCCTGAGGGCTTCGGAAAGGGCGTTGTATTTGTAAATGGGTTCAACATCGGGCGTTTTTGGGAGATAGGCCCGCAAAAGAGGCTCTACATTCCCGCTCCGCTTTTGAAGAAGGGACACAATGAGATTGTAATTTTTGAAACGGACGGCAAGGCGAAGGATGAGGCTTCACTCAAAGCCGAGCCGAAGCTGGATTAAATTTGAAGGGAGAAGATTGAAATGGTAAAGATTAAATTTGATTGCTCAAAGGCGGCGCAGTTTATAAACGAGGGCGAGCTTGAGGCGTTGAAGCCGCAGGTTGCGCTTGCGCATGACACGCTGCACAACGGCACAGGCGCGGGAAGCGATTTCCTGGGCTGGGTGAGACTGCCGGAGGATTACGACAAGGAGGAATTTGCCCGCATTAAGAAGGCGGCGGAGAAGATTAAGTCCGATTCCGAGGCTTTGATTGTGATAGGCATAGGCGGAAGCTACCTCGGCGCGAGAATGGTTATAGAAATGTTAAACAACAACTTCTATAACGTTTCAAAGGATGCGCGCAAAGGTGCGCCGCAGATATTCTACGCGGGAAATTCGATAAGCTCGACATATTTGGCGGAGCTCATTGACGCGGTTAAGGACAAGGATTTTTCGGTGAACATAATTTCAAAGAGCGGCACGACGACGGAGCCCGCGATTGCGTTCAGAGTGTTCCGCGACATGCTTGTTGAAAAGTACGGCAAAGAGGGCGCGAAGGGACGCATTTACGCGACGACCGACAAGGCGAAGGGCGCACTCAAGTCGCTTGCTGACAAGGAAGGTTATGAAACATTCGTTGTACCGGATGACGTCGGCGGACGTTACAGCGTTTTGACGGCGGTAGGTCTTTTGCCGATTGCGGCGAGCGGCTGCGACATCGACGCTCTTATGCAGGGTGCGAGAGACGCGATGGAGGAATATTCAAATCCCGATCTTGACAAGAACGAGTGCTACAAGTATGCGGCTTGCAGAACGGCGCTTTACAGGAAGGGCAAGAGCGTCGAAATGCTCATCAACTATGAGCCCAACGTGCACTATTTTGCCGAGTGGTGGAAGCAGCTTTTCGGCGAGAGCGAGGGCAAGGACAACAAGGGCATTTTCCCGGCGGCGGCGGACTTTTCGTCCGATTTGCACTCGATGGGGCAATATATTCAGGACGGACTGCGCATTATGTTTGAGACGGTTGTGTTCTTTGAAAACGCGAGACGCGACATTGTTATCGGAACGGATGCGGACAATGTTGACGGCTTGAACTTCCTTGCGGGAAAGAATTTGAGCTATGTGAACGAGCAGGCGTTTAACGGAACGCTTTTGGCTCACACGGACGGCAATGTGCCAAATCTCATTTTGAAGGTTGAAAAGATGGACGAATACTGCCTTGGCAACATGATTTATTTCTTTGAAAAGGCGTGCGGAATTTCGGGCTATATGAACGGGGTAAATCCGTTCAACCAGCCGGGCGTTGAGGCGTATAAGAAAAACATGTTCGCGCTTTTGGGCAAGCCCGGATACGAGGCGGCACAGGCTGAGCTTTTGGCGAGACTGGAGAAATAACTCTTGCAATTGGGGTTAAGCTGTAGTATAATATATCTATATATTATCGCTGTGGATGATGCGGCGAAAACAGAAGATTTAATACTGATAAAATCAAAGGAGGATTTTTACAATGCTCAAAGTTATTATCGGCGAAAAAGGCACGGGAAAGACAAAAAAGCTCATTGACCTTGTTCATCAGGCAGAGGAGCAGACGAACGGTTCGGTTGTTTTCATAAATAAGGGCGACAGACACATTTTCGATGTGTCGTACCGCATTCGTCTTGTGGACACGAAGGAATTTGACGTGGCTACATATGCCTCGCTCTACGGTCTCGTTTGCGGCATGATTTCGCAGAATTACGACATTAAGAACATCTTTATCGACAGCGTGACGAAAATCGCGGGCGATAACATGGATGATTTGGCGAACTGCCTTGACAGGCTCGACAAGATTGCGAAAAAGTTTGACGTTGAGATTGTCATTATAATCAGTATGCCGAAGGCGGATGCGCCCGAGGGCGTTCTGAAATACGCGGAAGAATAAAATATTGAAATGAAATAGGCTCGGCTTTTGCCGAGCTTATTTTGTGGGCGAACAGATGTGAAATAACGGTTGACAAGCGGGAGAAAAAATGATATTATAAAAATGAAAAAGGCAAGACCTTAAACGGTTATGCCGTGTAAACGTTTAAAAAATAACGCTATCACTTGGCACGGTGGGCGTTATTTTTTTATGACGTATAATGTGAAAAGTATGACAATCAATACAAGTATCATGCTTTCTACTGTCATAAAGCCATCACCTCCTTTCCGTTTTGGATTTCGCGCAGAGACCAAAAGGTGAATGGAGTGCGACGGCATAACCGCCCGGTTTAAAAAAAGCCGTTGTGTCTTGCCTTGTCGGAGTTACCGACAATTTT
>JAJQCX010000071.1:14384-36468 GCA_021202495.1 Clostridia bacterium
GCCCGGTTTAAAAAAAGCCGTTGTGTCTTGCCTTGTCGGAGTTACCGACAATTTTTATTATAAATCAGTTTTTGTCGAATTGCAAGATTTTTTGCGGATTTATTTGCGGGTGAACCGCAACTTTTGTGAGGAAAATGTTGTAATCAGATATTAAATAACGGTTGACAAGCGGGAGAAAAAATGATATTATAAATATGAAAAAGGCAAGACCTCAAACGGTTATGCCGTGTTAACGTTTAAAAAAATAACGCCAACTTTTAGCAGCGGTGGGCGTTATTTTTTTATGACGTATAATGTGAAAAGTATGACAATCAATACAAGTATCATGCTTTCTACTGTCATAAAGCCATCACCTCCTTTCCGTTTTGGATTTCGCGCAGAGACCAAAAGGTGAATGGAGTGCGACGGCATAACCGCCCGGTTTAAAAAAAGCCGTTGTGTCTTGCCTTGTCGGAGTTACCGACAATTTTCATTATAAATCAATTTTTGTCGAATTGCAAGATTTTTTGCGGATTTGTTTGCGGGTGCGGTAAATCCAGATAAAAAAATGTTGCATTTTTCATCGGGATATGCTAAGATGATTTTGCGACGTATTTTAATATTTCTCTCTTTAAAGTATGTGTTTTTACTGTTATGGTAAAAACGCAGGCTCTCTTTTGGCATACTTTGTTGAGAGAAAAAATGCGTCGCAGCAGTTGGAGCAGTGCGTTTTTCGGTGCGTCGGCTTCAATGCGGCGCACTTTTTATTTTACCGAAAAAAGTATTGCATTTTCTATCAATATATGGTAGGATACTTTTGCGACGTATTTTAATAACAAACCCTCATAAAGATATACGTTTTTACTGTTCGGTAAAAACGTAAGCTCTTTTCGTATACTTTTATGTGGGTTGTATAGGAAAATGCGTCGCAGCAATAAGAGCAGCGTTTTTCGGTGCGTTCGCTTTTGTTGCGGGCGCACTTTTTTAAATACCGAAAAATAAAATTTTGGAGGGATTCACCAATGAAAAAAACAAAACTTATTTTAGCCGCGCTTTTTTGCATGGTAATGGCAACATTATTAATTCCGGCAATAGGCGCAAGCGCTGAGGAATACTCCGGCACCTGCGGAGACAATTTAACATGGAGTCTTAATATAAACACCGGCGTGATGACAATAAGCGGAACGGGAAATATGAATAATTACCCGCTATACGGCAGGCAAGTTCCGTGGAAGGATTACATCACAAATATTACGGCAGTCGTAATAGACTATGGAGCAACAAGCATTGGCAGTTATGCGTTTCGCAATTGTACAGCATTAACTGGTGTGACAATCCCCGACAGCATAACGAGTATCTATGAGTATGCGTTTTCAGGCTGCACTTCATTAACGAGTGTGACAATCCCCGACAGTGTAACAAGGATCTCCCGCTGTTAGACAAAGACTAAAAAATAATGCATCTCCCAACAGGCAATGTCGCGTGTTAATACCACCCGATTGGGAAATACATCATCTTTATCGCATATATTATTTAACTGCCGGCACATTCTCAAAAACATCCTGAAATCTGTATACAATTTCAATCCTGTTGCCGGAATATACCTTGACCTTATCTATGAAGTACAAAAGCATCTCGTTTGTGAAGCTTTCCTTTGAAAGAACATCCTCGGCTTTTTCAGCAAGTTTTACACTGCTGTTATTTTTTTGACTTAAAACGGTGTTAAGCTCATTTTCATATTGAGCCAGTTCATCCTTTAGCTTTTCTTCCTCATCAAACAGCTTGGCCTTAATCGTAATGTAATCATCTCTTGAAATCAAGTCATCCACATATTTTTCGTATGCGGATTTGCGCTCATATGATTTCTGTTTAAGCTGTCGCTCTGTTTGAGCAATACAGGCTCGGATATTGCTTTCTGTTCCGTGCGTTGCGGCTTCCGCGTTCATTAGCTGCCTTTGGTTATCAACAAACGTTTGCAGCTTTTCTCTTAAATCCGTCACAACCGCATTTTCTATATCGTCCTCATAGAATTTCTCACCCACGGGGCAATCCGTACTCTCGTTGGCGGCTGACCTCGTGCATAGATAATATATCCTTTTACTGTACGGATACCGTGCCATCGCTCGTCCGCATATACCGCATATAACAAGAGAACGAAGTAAATACTCCACCGGTGCGCAAACGCGCTCCTCGGTGATTTTTCTTATCGTGCTTTTGGCTTTTTCAAATTCCTCGTTTGTCACAATCGCTTCGTGGCAGTTCGGAACAACAATCCATTCGCTCTCATCGTTTTTTACAGTGTGCTTATTGTAGATTGACTTCCACTTCTTTGTGTTGGAAACCATAGCGCCCGTATATATCTTTGTCTGCAATATTCGGCGAATACTTGGAGTGCCCCAACAGGAATGGCTTGAAGCATTAGCGAATTTTGTACTGTCGGGATGTGTCCTCTTGTAGTGCTTAGCGGGAGTTTCAATACCATCGTTATTCAATATCTTAGCTATCTCCAACGTTTTCTTTCCCGCAAGAGCAAGGTCAAATATCAGCCTTACGACAGGCGCGGTATCGGGATTGATAACAAGCTTATTCTTGTTATTCGGGTCTTTCATATAACCATACGGAGCTTCGGAGCCTATCCACTGCCCCTTGTTCTTTTTTGCACAAAACACCGTCCGCACCTTTTGTGAAAGGTCACGGCTGTATGAGGAATAAACAATATACTTCATAACAACCTCCATACCCGCTGTAGTGCCTTTGTAATCATCGCTGTCGTAACCGTCATTTACGGATATAAACCGAACTCCGAGAAAGGGGAAAATTCTTTCAAGATAATCGCCAATCTCGACGTAATCACGAAAGAAGCGGCTGAAATCCTTGCAGATGATAACATCGGCTTCGCTATTTTTAACGCGCTCTATCATATGTTCAAACGCCGGTCTGTCACCGTTAGTCCCCGAATATCCATCATCGACAAATTCCTCGACGACAGCACCCGCAAGGTCGGGATGGTCGGTTATGTATTTATGCAAAAGCTTTCTCTGATTTGATATGCTTTCACTCTCGGATTTAAACTTTAAATCATCGTCCGCCGATGAAAGCCTTATGTACAGAAATATTGTCATTGTGTTCCCTCCTGTTCTTTTATCGCTTCGACAAGTGTTTCAAGCTCATCGGCATATTTTAGTTTTATCTCAACGCGAATACCGTTATCGTCGTACACAGTGATTTTTTCAACAAAGGCATCCGCTATCTCGCGGGTTATTTTCCTTGTCTTTAAAAGCTCCTTGATGTTCTTTAGCCACTTGTTATCTGTTGAGAGCGTTTTATTAAGCTTTCTGCGGTTTACTTCAAGGGCGTTTAAGCGAGTACTTAATTCCTTGCACTCATCATCATACTTTTGCTTGTGATAGATATAGTCCTCCGCGCTGCGTATGCCGTCCGCATAATCCTCATACAATACCTCTCTGTTTCTTTGCAGCCTTTGAAGCCGAGCCACAATTTCGGTTATTTCCTTTTCAAGTGATTTCTGCTTTGCGGTCATATACCCCGTGTTCTTCATCTTTTCGATTGCCGCATTTATATCAGCAAATAAGGCTATTTGGTCTGATAAGAGCTGCCCGACTATTTTAACGAGCTTATCCTCGCGAATGTAGTGATATGATTTACATCGGTTATACCAAGGATTGAGACAGCCGTACCGCGCAGAAGAACCCGATATGTTGGGATACTTTCGGTTGTATCCCATATTCGAGCCGCAGTCACCGCAGCATATATTGGTGAATATCGGCTGATGCTTCTCTCTGTATTTTCTTGAAGCGTCAAGCCGGTTCGCATAATCATTGCTTGCCTTATCCATTTCAGCCTTTATTTTTTCAAAGCTTTCTCTGTCAATCAAGGCGGGGTGCATATCGGGAAGAACGCGCCATTTGCTTTCATCAAGCTCTTTCTTTGCCTCAGGTTGTCCGAGATAGAGTGCTTTCGTCCTGCGTCCGAACACAAGATTTCCGAGATATGTGGGATTACGCAATATATGCTTTACGGTAGCCGTAGTCCAAATGCTGTCGGCATACATTTCTTTTGCGTTCTGTTTCCGTATATACCGCAGCTTTCCGGGCGAGGGAATGTTGTCGGCATTAAGTCCCTTTACTATCGCACTGTAGCCTTTGCCGTTTAATTTCTCGGCAAAGATACGTTTAACAATAGGCGCGGTATCGGGGTCAATATCAAGCCTGTATGCTTTATCTTTTGATTTCATATATCCGTATGGTATCATACCTGCGATATACTCTCCCGCAAGCTGTTTGGTATGTACAGCCGTTGATACCTTTTTTGATATGTCCTTTGAATAATAGCTGTTGATTATGTTTTTCAGCGGTATAAGCAAACTCTCGGCACTGCCGTCAGTTTCGTAGCTGTCGTATCTGTCGGCAACAGAGATAAACCGCACACCCATCGCGGGGAATATGTTTTCAAGCAAGTTGCCCGCTTCAATATAGTTTCGGGAAAATCTCGAAAAGTCCTTAACAACCAATGCCTTTATTCTGCCTTGCTTAATATCATTAAGCAAACGCTGAAATTCGGGTCTGTTCTCGTTGGTGCCTGTCCAACCGTTGTCTATGTATGTATCGACAAGATTTAAAAACGGGTGTTCCTCTATGTATTCCTCACAAATGCCGACCTGTCCGTCAATGGATTCGCCGTTGTCGTCTTTGCCGCTGTTTTCTATGGAAAGCCGAGCGTATATTGCCGTTTCCCACGTTGTTATAACATTGCTTATGCAGGTGTTTTCACTTTTTCTTTGTCTGCCCATAATTGCGCCTCCTCAAAGCTCTTTATGTATTCCACAGCCGTATCAAAACGGTCTTGGTATCTGAAATTAACCTCTATATGTTCATTGTCATAGATGATTATTTTCTCAATCAAATTCACGATAACGCTTCTTTGAAGCTCCGTGATGTTTTCATATTGCTTAAACGCGTTTATCCAATCATTCTGCGAACTGCCCGCGTCAACAGTCTGCTGCCGCTCATCCTTTAGAACGGCAAGCGACCGCTGACGTTCGGATATTTTTCTGCTGTAGCCCTCGCTGAACTCTGTGTATTCCTCGCGTGTGATAACACCGTCTGCCATATCGCTGTACAGGTTTAGCTTCAAATCCTTAAACCGCCCGATTTCGTTCTCTATCTTTTTAATTTGAGCTTCGTAGTTAAAAACCGCTCGCTGATGTTCGGGGAGCTTGCTTATATATTTAAGAACCTCATCGATATGACTGATGTTCTCTATATGGTCGGTGACAATCCTAAATACTATCTTTGTAAGCTTCGCTTCACTGAAAGAGTGCGGTGTGCAGCCTTTCTTTGATTTGTTTTTGGAGCATACAAGATAGTGATACTTTTTCTTACCGGACGGCACGGTTTTGCGTATCATATTGCATCCGCAGCCGCCGCAGAATACAAATCCCGAAAACAGGGGTACGTTTTCATTTTTCGGTGCAGTCCTCACATCACGCTGAAGCAATAGCTGCACCGTTTCAAAATCCCGCTTGTCGATTATCGGCTCGTGGTTGTTCTCAACGATTATCCAATCGCTTCTGTCGTAATCGAGTATGTGCTTTATCTTATGGTTGGGTGTTCCTCGCTTGTGCTGACAAAGTGTTCCGATGTATACCTCGTTCGTGAGAATACGCATAACACTTGTTGGTGTCCAATATGCTCGCTCATTCGTGCGAAAACCTGTGCGGTAATTCATGCCATTAGATATTTTGTATTCCATAGGACACGGAACACCCAAACCGTTTAGCTTTTCGGCTATTTTGGAGTTGCACATACCTCCGATACGTTTTGTGAAAATAAACTCCACAATCCGCGCCGCTTCCTCGTCAATAATAAGTTTATTCTTATTGCCGCTATCTTTCTTGTACCCATAGGTTGTAAACGCGCCTATGAAATCGCCCATCTTGCGCTTGATGTCAAGCTGACTTCGTATCTTGACGGATATATCCCTGCAATACGCATCGTTGATTAGGTTCTTAAACGGAACAATCAGCGTATCCTGCTGAGATTTTTCACCGTTGGAATCGTAGTTATCATTGATTGCGATAAACCGTACACCCAAAAACGGAAAAATCTTTTCAAGATAACGTCCCGCATCGACATAGTTTCTGCCGAAACGGGATAAGTCCTTGCAAATGATACAATTGACCTTTTTCTTTTTGATGTCCTCCATCATATTCTTGAAAGCGGGGCGGTCAAAATTCACGCCTGAATATCCGTCGTCCGCGTATTCGCGAATGATTGCCATATCATCGTGCTTTGAAACAAAGTCGCGTATCATTTCCTTTTGACTTACGATTGAATTGCTTTCCGCTTTGTCGCCGTCCTCGCTTGACAGACGGGCATACAGCGCAACATTCCATAGCTTATCAGCCATAACTTTTCACTCCATTCTTTATATTTGGCTTGTATTTGCATTTCTTGAAGTTGAATAACAAAATCACTTTGCAAATTTACAGCCGTTGGGTACATTTTAACGTATAAATTTTCATTGGTCGAGGGCGTTGACAAACACCTGAAAGAGCGGTACAATTATCTGTTATACATACTCCGCGCATATGCTTCAAGCCTGTCGTCGATGGTTTCGGAACAATCGGCAAACGTGACCTTGACCACGGTTCCGTCAATCTTATAGCAGTACGGATTTTTCAGCTTTGTGACATACTCCGCTATGCGCTGTTCTCTCGGCGCGTTATTGCTGAAAGCTATGTCGTTTCTTTCGACCAGTGTGTTGGGATTTACCGTGCGTATATCCGTTTGCTTCATTTTGCAAATATTCATAATGATTATCCTCCTTACTTGACTTGCTTATGTTCTCTCCGTGAGTTTTCTTTGCTTTTTCTTCGGTTAAGACATTGATAATCGCGCAATATGCCGTCTTATCTAAATATCCCGAACTGTTATATTTCAATCCTCTGTACATAACCCTACCTCCTCACGGTGCTTCCATTTCCTCGGGTATGTATATTCCCAGGCTCTTTTCGATACATTCGTTTATCTCCTCCATCTCACGGCGGCTGACCTTTCCGACGTATTTCTGTACCTGACGCTTGTCGATAGTTGTAATTTGCTCCAACATAACGATTGACGGATACAGAACAGCATCGTTGTCAAGATAATAGTGTGTTGGGAAATTACGCTTTTTGTAAACATTTGACGTGAGTGGTGCGACAATCAATGTGGGTGCGTAGAAGTTACCGCAGTTGTTCTGAAGAACAATCACGGGACGCTTGCCGCCCTGCACAAAACCGATTCTCGCGTCCAATTCGGCTAAGTAAACATCGCCCCTTTTAAAAATCCAATCTTCTCTTAACATTTCAATTCCTCTTTTCTTTATGATTTTTTAATTATTAAATTCTTTAAACTATGTATTGTCCGTATTTGTCCTCGACGCCCCCGGACAGGGAAACATCAGGCGGCAGCTTGCAAGGCTGCTCCATAGGATTCTAACCTCCCCGTCTTCTTTATGACCGGGCTGCGAATTACAGAAGTATCATTATCCCCGATTGCTCTCGTCGCGCTTTGGCAGCAATTCCAAAGTTTACAGTGCCGAGTTGTCGCTCGCTTTATATAAAGTATCGTCGCGCTCGGTCTGCACAGCTCCCTCAATCGGTAACGTACCTGATGAATGATATATTCAATTTTCAAGGTTCAATATATTTCAGTCGAGGATAGTCAATTCATTTTCGGTGACCTGTTCAGGTCTTTGAAATTCATCCTCTCACCTAATGTGATTTCGAGCCCCATTTTTCACCCCATTTTTGAAATTGTTCACAAAAAGTTCACAATTTCTTCCCGCGCAATACATATGCTTTTCCAAACAACATTTAAACTACACTTTTCTTTCGCAGCAATCTCTTTTAATGTCATTCCCTCAATGAAATACATTATGAATCTGCGTTTTTGTACCGGCGTAAGTACAGTGTCCATAGCATTTTGCAGTTTTATTCTAAACTGCTTCTTAGCTTCAGTTTCCATCAATTCGTCCTCTAACGCCAATGTAGCGAGCCATTCGCTATCGAAATTTTCATTCAAATCACTTGTAATGTGATAATGATAATTACAGTCGTTCTTAGCCTCCTCGTGATACAATTCATCCGAAAGCTCTTTCAGCTTTTTAAAATCCTCAGCTGTAAAGCTCGGATTTTCCGCAGCTATCTTCTCAAATGTAACCTCGAGAATGCTGCCATCATTATTTCTGTATACAATTCCTTTAAGAGCCTTATTTATCGCATAATTTGATTTCCTATAATCGTCCATTTTTCGTAATCCTTTCAATCATGAATTTTTAAACCTGCTAAATTTCCAAAATTGAGGATTACGGATATTTCGCTATGTAGCACAGCCACGCTTCACGCATTAAAAAACCTCCCCTTGAGCAAGAGGAGGATGTAACCTTTAACGCAGTACAAAGCTAATCGGGCAAATAAAAAAGCGCCGCACAAGTAAAGCATAACAGAATAGCTCTGTTTAGCTTTAAACTTTGTACGGCGCTTGGTGGTCTCCTTTGAGTAAACTCAAATTCTCCCCGCTTGCTCGATTAAAAGCATATTATTAAATTGTTATCTTATCTGCCTCCGGCGCGTGTTGTCCGGAAATGTTATCTTGAAATACTTCTGTCTTTTTTGTCTGCGGAAGTATCCGAGATTAACGGTGTATTCAATCTTGCATTTCTTGCAAAGCATTTCCTTATGTCCCGCAGCATCCGAATATACTCGGTCAACCAAAAAACCGCAATACGGACAACGTATGTCCCGCAAAGTAAGCTCCCGTGTTTCTTCCTGTGATTTCGCAAGTTTTTCGGCAACGTCAGGATTTAGAGCCGCTGCATTTCGTATATGTCGAACATTGTTCATTTGATTTTTTCCTTTCCCAAGTCAAGCTCCGATAAATATTCATTCATGGGCTTTCTTGTATACAATCCAAGCTGTCTTACGCGTATATACATAGCTGTAAGCGATGTTCCCATATCGGCAGCCATTCGCTGAAGAAAAACATTATCCTCCGGTCTGATAAAATCATTATCGTAAATCGTTATACCGTCACGCCTTTTGCTTTTTAAATACTTGCGTACCATAAATTCCGGCATCAGAATGGCGGCGGCAAGACGGTCTACATACGCTTCATTTATGTTGAACATCCTTTTCATATCGCTTATGGAATAGCTGTACTCACAATCAAACTCTCTGTGATAGTTTGCAGCGGCAAGGCTTTTATCAACGATGTAATGCGCACTTTCGTGTGCAATCGTAAATCTGCGTCTGCCGTTTTCGGCTTTGCATCTCAAACAGCTTTCGATAACGATTGTGCCTTTCGGGAAAATAACGGATTTTATCTTACCGTTTACAGATATATTCAGCGGTGTAATGCCGTCGGATATATATCCGAGCTTTGACATATCCTTTTCCGCAAACGACCGATATTCTATCGGCAGCATCAAATAATTTGCGGCAAACCCTTCTATGTCTACAGCGCAGCCTTTACCTTTTGCTTTACTCATGTAATCTTTTATTAAGCTGTTGCCAAGCTCATCAATAGATGTATTCGATAACCATTTCATTTCTGTTTACCTCTCTTTCATTAAAAATCAACAAGCTCACCTCCTAAATTTTTGCCGCAGTGCATTACAGCCTTTTAATGACGTGCTGTGCCACTCCTTGAATGACAAGCTCTTTAACATAAATACTCCTGTATGAACTGTTTTCGGGGCGAAGATAATAGCAGTGCCTGCACACATCATAGCTCAACGTTTTTAGTGTATTTTGGTTGTACTCATCAAGCGCGACCACTATATCACCGGGTTGGGCGTGATTTTGTTTTTTGATAACAACAAGGTCACCGTCGTCTATGCCTACGCCTATCATAGAATTACCGCTTGCGCGAAGAATGTACAAATCGTCGCTGCCGAAGATGGATACAGGAAGAGGAAGATAATCCTCAATGTATTCCTCCTCAAGAAGCGGAGTACCGCAGGGAATGGTACCAACTACGGGAGTACTGTTTGTTTGGGTATTTAATTTATCAATTCTATCCGTTGACAGCCTGCCGTTTACGTATGAAACCATACCGCGCTCGTTCATTTCTACAAGATACCGCTGGACGCATGACGGAGCAACACCCATTTTTGCCGCTATCTCGCGTACCGTCGGTGTTCTGTGATTTGTTTCATAATAATCGTTAATGAACTGTTTAATATCGTTCATAAGCTCCGGATTTTTGCTTCTCATTTCACTCAACCTCCTATATGGAACATCTGTTCTTGTTACAAAAGCATTATATCATTGTTACAAAGAAATGTCAATAGGTCAAAAAGAAGGTGGGCATTTATTTACCCACCTTAAAGCCATTTTTTGAGTTTTCTATGTTTTGCACAGCATAATACTTATTTTTAGCCTTGTTTTTGTATAATTTGACGTTGTGTATTGCCGGAGCTGTATCTCTCAACGATTTCATTAAATCCGTCCACCGCTTGGGCAGGGGATAGGATTTTCATTTTGCCGCAGGACGCAAATACCCAACCGTAGAATATGCCGCTTAAATCCACAGGTACTGTTACGGTAAAATGTTCATCGTCAACAATAGCTGTTTTTACTTTTCTTCCGAAACGGTCTACGATACTGTTCATCAGTTCGTTTTCACATAGCAGCGTAACCTCGCACGGTTCACCGCCGAGCATTGAAAATTCCTGTGAGAAGAATTTAGCAACAGAATATCCTTTCGGCTTAGGCAATGCGTTTTCATCGGTTATTTCAAGACCTTTCATTCTGTCAACTCGGAATTTTGCCACAATACCCTTTGTCTCGTGAAGTCCCGCAAGGTAATATGTATCATTACTCCATATCAAATCGAACGGAGATACAATGTATTGCTCTCCGTTATGCCGTACAGCCTTTTTGCCGTCAACTCCGTAGTCGAAATATTGAAAGCATACTTTTTTCTTCTCGATTACAGCCGTTTGAATTTTATCGGATATTATATATATTTCCTCGTTGTTCGTCTTGTTTCTTGAATCGACATACAAATGTCTTTTCAGCACGTCCGTTCTGTTGGGTGCGGTAAATACCGCGAGCTTATTTATCAGTTCCTTACTTTTTTGTTTCGTGATGAAGCGGGAGGATTGAACTGCGTCAATAAGGAGCTTAACCTCCGGTGCCTCAAAATGGCGTGTACCTATGAAATATTGGTTTTGTGTTTTACGTATCTTGATAATATCTATTCCAAAATCTATGAGTGTATCTATATATTTTGAAACCGTTTTTCTGTTCGTAGATGAATTGTTTTCGACGAGATACTGCATCAAATCCGCGATTGACGCGGTGTGTTCCTCATCTGTATTGTCCCATAGGTATTTTAATATCAAAAGCATTTTATTCTGCATCTTGTTTCCTCATTCTCAATAACAACGGGCAGGTTTCCCCGCCCGTTGTCTTAATTCACTTATTCCGCTTCAATAAATCTCATCAGCATTGCTGCTGTTTCAGCTCTTGTCGCACCGCCCTGCGGGTCAAGGACGTTATCGCCCTTGCCGTTTACAAGACCTGTGCCAACCGCCCACTGCATTGCGGGTATTGCATACTCGCTAATCTCGTCGGCATCGGTGTAGGAAAGGATATTCGTATCCTCGCCGACACTTGTGTCTGCGCCCTTGTAGTCCGCGTAGCGGTAGAGTATCGTCGCTGTCTGCTCGCGTGTGATAACATCATTTGCGCCAAAGGTTCCGTCGCCGCAGCCGAGAACTATGCCGTTTTCAGCCGCCCATGCTACCGCGTTTGCGTACCAGTCGCCACTTGCTACGTCGGCAAACTGCGATGTTCCGCTTGTCGGCTCACCTTCAAGTCGGTAAAGCACAGTCACTATCATAGCGCGTGTTGTCGTTGTGTTCGGCTCAAAGGTCGTATCGCCTGTGCCGTTCATCAAGCCGTTTTCAAGAACGTAGTCGATATACTCGTGATACCAAAGCGAGGTGTCAACGTCCGTGAATTTCTCGCTCGGACAATCGTGTGTATCATCTTCTGTCGGTTCGGTTGTAGGCTCTGTGTCGGTATCAATCTCTTTGAACTCGGCACTTACGCTTACCTTTGATGATGGCATAGTGAACGAATATGTACCGTCGTCGTTCGCCGTTACCTCAATGTCATTGCCGCTTGCGTCGGTTACGGTAATGCTTTCCGTTTCATATCCGTCGTCCGGCGTTACCGTAATTGTTACGGTCGCGCCCGATTGTGCGTTTGAGCTGTTGAATGAAACATCGCCGTTTTCAAACTCCTCGGAGGTTACTGCATATGTGGTTGTGCCGCTTGATGAGCCGCCCGACGAACCGCCGCTGCTGCTTGTGTAAACGGTGACTGTTACTGTCGCTTCAACCGTTCCGTATGTTTCATCGTCGGCGGTGAATACCGCTGTGCGCTCGTATGTACCTGTCTTAGACATCGTTTCCGTTCCGTCCGACCACACCCATGTACCGCTTACCTCCGTGCCGTCAGCCGTGGTTACGCTGCCGCCGCTCAAAGTCGATTTTGAAAGCGTATTGCCGCGCTTTACTCGCGCTGCTGTCGGTGTTTCCGCTACCGTAAGAGCTGTTGAGCTGACCGTTACCGAAATCTCTGCTGTTACAGTTTCGTAATTATCGGTATCGTCGGGCGTATATACCGCCGCAAATTCATGCGTTCCCGCGTCACCCACACTTTGCGTATCATCAACCCAAGTCCAACCATCGGGCAATTCAACGCTTGCAAGCGTATCGCCATAGGTTGCCGTTAAGCCTGTTGGTAAATCATATGTCGGTGTTGCTTTTCCTACCGTCACATCAACCTCTGCCGTTACGGTTTCATAATTCGTGCTGTCCTCCGGTGTGAATATCGCCGTGAACGTATTCGTTCCCGCATTTCCTACATTTGCTGTCGCGTCTGCCCATGACCAACCGTCGGGAAGTGTTACAGTCGCAAGTGTATCGCCGTAGGTCGCGGTTAAGCCTGTCGGCTCGGTGTAATCCGGAGTTGCCTTTTCAACTGTTACGCTTATTTCAACATAAACCGTGTTGTAATTATCATCGTCCGGTGTGAATACCGCCGTGAACGTATTTGTTCCCGCATTGCCAACGCTCGTGTCTTCGTCAACCCACGTCCAAACGCCGTTGTCCGCATTGGGCAACTCCACATCTGCGAGTGTATCGCCGTAGACTGCAGTTAAATCGGTCGGTGTCGTGTACGACGGATTTGACGCGTCTATCGTAATTTCAACCGCCGCGCTTGCGTTGTAATTTTCGGTTTCGGCATAGCGTATCAGCACCGTGCCGGGGTCGATTATGAGCGTATCGTCCGTGATGTCCTCCCACGTATCGCCGCCGTCGAGACTATATTCCATATCCGCTGTTACGCCGGTGATTATTCCTGTCGAGGTCTGCTCATCGGGCTGTGTTACAGTCAAGCCTGTGGGCGCGGATTGCTCTGCCTTTGCTACGCTTACGGTCAAGGTTTCCGTTGCCGTGTTGTAATTCGTGCTGTCCTCCGGCGTGTATACCGCTGTGAATGTATTGTCGCCCGCGTCGCCTACACTTGCGGTCGGGGTTTCCCACGCCCAGTTGTCGGGAAGTGTTACCGTCGAAAGCGTATCACCGTAGACGGCGGTTAATCCTGTCGGTACGGTGTAATCCGGCGTTGCTTTTTCAACCGTTACGCTGACATTCACCGTAACCGATTCGTAATTAGTCGTATCGGTCGGCGTATACGTTGCAGAGAATGTATTCGTTCCCACATTGCCCACACTCAGTGAGCTGTCAACCCATGACCAATTGTCGGGAAGTTCTACGCTTGCGAGAGTGTCGCCGTAAACTGCTGTTAAGCCGCTCGGCACTTCATATGAAGGCTCTGCCATACCAACCGTTACAGCAAGATTTACAGTCACCGTTTCATAATTATCCGTATCGTCGGGCGAGAACGTAGCCTCAAATTCGTGTGTGCCAACATCACCGACGCTCATGTTTCCGTCAACCCATGCCCAATTATCGGGAAGTGTTACACTTGAAAGCGTATCGCCATAGGTCGCGGTCAATCCTGTCGGCGCGGTATACGTCGGAGTTGCCTTTGCAACCGTTACATTAAAGTCAAGTGTGGTTGCCGCCATATTATCATCACCGTAGTATTTCAATGTCAGCGTATATGCGCTGTCGCTTGCGCCGAGGTCGGTTGTGTCAACCGTGAGCGTTGTTTCCGCGCCTCGCACAATCGTTACAGCGTCGCTTATCTGTACATCACCGTTGAATACCGCCGCTGTGCCGGAAACAAAGCCGCTGTATGCAAGGGATAGTAAATTATTCACCGTGGCAGCTTCGCCTGTTGCGTCAAGTGTTGCTTTTACGGTTATCGTATCGCCATACGTATACGCGTTTGTTAGCGTATCACCGTTGTATGTGCTAACCGCACCGTCTGTGGTGGACTGCACCATACTCCAATTATTTGTAAGTCCCGTTGCGCCTGTCAGCGTGTAATTCGCGTTGCTAATTGCTGATACCTCTGCGGTATAGCTGCCGACATCTGTTGCCGATGTTGTGCCGTTATATGTGAGGTTTACCTCATCACTGTCTACAATATTGGTTATTGTCGCTGTTACGCTCTTAGCGTTTCCGTCATAAACGAAGCTTGCGCTGCTCCATTCAACCGTAATCGGACGCGCTGCAACCGTAACATCTACAATGGTCGTAACTGTATTATAGTTGCTGTCTGTCGGCTTAAATACCGCCGTAAATTCATTTGTACCGACGCTGCCGACGCTTTGTGTATCATCGTCCCATGTCCAAGTGCCGTTAGTCGCCGTCGGGAGTGTTACGCTTGCAAGCGTGTCGCCGTAGGTCGCTGTAATTCCTGTCGGTATTACATACGACGGAACGGTTGTGGAAATCTCTATTTCCTCCGCGTCACTTGCGTAGTAATTCGCGGTTTCGGCATAGCGTATGTACACCGTAATACCATCATCAACCGTAAGAGTGTCTGAGGTTACAGCCGTCCAGTTTACTCCGTCGTCCGTGCTGTATTCCATAGCCGTTGTTAAGCCTGAAATCGTACCTGTTCCGCCTGCCATGCTTGGCTCCGTTACGGTCAAACCGCCCGGTGCGGCTTGTGCTGCCTTGCCAACTGTTACAGTCAGGGTTTCTGTTACGGTGTTGTAATTCGCAGTATCACTGGGCGTGTATGTCGCCGCAAATTCATGCGTTCCTGCGTTGCCCACGCTTGTTGACGTATCATCGTCCCATGACCAACCGCTTGTGAGTGCAACATCGGCGAGAGTATCACCGTAGGTTGCTGTTAAGCCTGTCGGCACGGTATACGTCGGAGTTGCCTTTGCAACTGTCACATTAAAGTTAAGCTCGGTTGCCGCCATATTATCGTCGCCGTAGTATTTCAGCGTCAGAGTATATGCACTATCGCTTGCGCCGAGGTCGGTTGTATCAACCGTGAGTGTTGTTTCCGTGCCGTTCGTTACCGCAACCGCGTCGCTTATCTGCGTTTCACCGTTGAATATCGCTGCTGTTGCAGTGCTAATCGGCGTAAATGCCGAAATGGTTAATCCGCTTGCTGTGCCTGTCGCTTCAAGCGTTGCCTTTACGGTTATGGTATCGCCGTAGGTGAAAGCGTCTGTCGCTGTGCCGCCGTTATAGGTGCTTACCGTGCCGCCTGTGGTGGATTGAACTATACTCCAATTAAGCGTCAATCCAGTCGCGCCTGTCAGCGTGTAATTCGTGTTGCTGACCGCTGATACCTCTGCGGTATAGCTGCCGACTTCGGTTGCCGATGTTGTGCCGCTGTAAGTCGGATTTACCACATCGTCGCCCACGGCATTGGTTATTGTCGCTGTTACGGTCTTTTCCTTGCCGTCATAGACGAAGCTCGTGTAATCCCAAGTAAGCTCAATCGGGAGTTCTGCAATCGTCACCGATACACTTTCCGCCGATGTGTCGCTGTGGTTACTGTCGCCGACTGCCTTATAATATACGGTGTATGTTCCCGCGTTCGTTGCCGTCGGAATATCCGCCGAATATGTACCGCTTTCGCTCAGGCTGTACTGCATTTCGCCGCCGGTTGCTGTTCCCGCCGATACAAGCTCCTGCGCACTGCCGTTATAGGTAAGTCCCGTTGCCGCCGTCGGTGCGGTGTCAACGCTTGATGCCGCCTTTGCCACCGTGAAGACAAGCGTCAGCGTTGCCGAAACGGTTGCCGGAGTGCTGTCGAGCGACGCAAGCATTATATACGGCGTTTTATCCGTTACGGTAAAGCTTACGCTTTGCGCCTCTGCCGCCGCAGTCGGTGTGCCTGTGATAATTCCCTCGTTAAGCGTCAATCCTGCGGGAAGCTCGCTTCCGCTTGCCAATGCGAATGTAAACTCGCCGTTCGTGCTTGTAAATGTCGTATCATCGACAAATTCAATATAATCACTTAAATCAATTGCCGTGATTGCCTCGCCGTAGGTGAGGCTTATGTCGGACGCGCCCGAATCCGTAAACTGCCGCGCAAATACGGGGTAGAGCGTCGTGTCGCCGCTTATGTTAAAGGTTGTTACCGCTGTCGTGTCGGTGCTTGAAAGCGACCAGCCTGTTTGAGCGTAGCCGTCCTTTTTAAGCGGGAGTGTTGCGTCAACCGTAACCTTGTCGCCGTAGCCGTAGTCTGTATCGTCGCTCGGAGTTGTGCCGTCTGCGCCGCCCGTAGCGTAGGTTACCGCCGCTGTCCATGCTGTCGGCAAAACGCGCGCGGGATAATCGCCCTTTGTGTCCTCTACATTTGCGTATGCCGCGTAGCCGCTTGCAACGCTGTTACTGTAAACCGTGCTTGCCGTGTAGCCGTTGTCGGCGAAATAGCCGCCGGTTATGTTTACGTTTGTTTTGGTTATGGCATCGCTATTCGCAGATTCGGCTGTGATATAGCCGCCGCTTATACTGATAATGCCGGTCATGTCGGTGTTCTCACCACAGCCGATTCCAGCACCGCTGTCTGAGGAAGTTCCGGACACCGTGCCTCCGTTTATCGTTATGCTACCGGATAGCTGATTTAATTTGTTATCGTATAGGTCCATAACACCATGTCCGCTGCCAATTCCCGCGCCGGAGGTTGAAGAAGTACCGGACACTGTGCCTCCGTTTATCGTTATGCTGCCGCTCATATTACCTTGCTCACCGCCGCCGATTCCCGCACCGTATATCGAAGTACCGGACACTGTGCCTCCGTTAATTGTTATGCTGCCGCTCATATCGGCTTTGTCGCCGCTGCCGATTCCCGCACCATTATTCGGTGAAGTACCGGACACTGTGCCGCCGTTTATTGTTATACTGCCGCTCATATCGGTTTCTCTACAGCTGCCGATACCCGCAGACCAAGTGCCGCCGGTTGCATCTAAGCTGCCTGTAGTTTTGCCGTCGCCGTCCGCGCTTGTGATTATAAGATTCGCATTTGAAAGCTGCAATCCGGCATTTGCGCCATTCGTCGATTCAAGCGTATTCTCGTCGGAAAGCTTCACGGCAACCGTGCCTGTGCCGTCTATCTCCATAGGCGGCTTGCTGCCGCTTGTAATATTCACGCCGTAAAGCGTGATTGCCACATCGTCACTTGCCGTAACCTTAATTGTATCGGTCGCCGATGTGCCGCTTATCGTATAGTTGCCGCCTGTAAGCACCGTGAGGAGGTTATCGTCATATGTATAATTCGTACCCTCAAGTATTGTGCCGCCGTTCGTTTCCCGTATGATTAGGTCGTGGGCTGTTACGACATATATATCCGTGTCGGTGTCAAAGGTAAGAGTGCCGATGTTGCTGATTTCTTTTGTTAAATCATAGTCGGAGTAGAAGGTATAATCACTGCCTGTCAGATAGCTTGAAAGAGTACCGTCTGCGTTTGTGTAGCTCTCCATTAGCACTATTCCGGTCGTTGATTTATAGAATGTTACCTTTACAACCTTTTTGCTGTCCGCGCTTGTAAGCACCGGATATGCGTCCGAGGTTAAATCCTGTCCCCATACATAATCGGTGTTCGCGTCCTGCAAGCTCCATGCCGCCGCGCCTGTGGCAAATTCCGCCGCGGTTTGCGCGGTTGTTTCTACCGTTGCGCTGCTGTTGCCGTTGCCGCCAACGCCTGTGCTTGCGGTTGTGTCTAAGTAATAGCAATTCGAGACTTCGCCCACGTTTGCGTTGATTCTGCCGACTATTGCACCTGTGTAGCTGACAATGGAGCTGCTGTCCACGCCCGATATTTCGCCGACATTGACGCAGTTGGTCACAATCGCGTTTGCGTTGTTGATATAGCTCACGATACCGCCGGTGTAAATGCCCGCCGATGCCGCCGCTGTGCCGCCGCTTGTGTCAACCTTGCCGTAGTTTATAGAGTTGGTTATCGTCGCCGAGTTCATAAATCCGGTCAAACCGCCCACGCAGTCGAGAACGCCTTTTGCGGTAACCGTACCGTAATTCACGCAGCGCTCCATTGTCGAATGTGCCGAGCCGTCGCCCGTGCCTTCAACCGATGCCGCAACGCCGCCGAATGTACCTTTTACAGTTGCCTCTGCCGTTACGTCTACGTTTGATGTCAGATTTGACAAAACGCTGTTATGCACCGTGCCGACTATGCCGCCCGCGTAGATTGTGCTGCCGCTGACATCAATCTTGCCCGATACAGTCAGGTCTTTAACCGTACCCGCATTTATATAGCCGAACAATCCGACATAAACTGCCTCTGTCGTGTTTGTCGCAGTTGTGACAGACAATCCCGACACCGTATAGCTGCCGCCGTCGAAGGTACCCTTGTACGGCGCGGACTTTGTGCCGATGGGTGTCCACTCGGTGCTTGTGTGGGTTGATGTTGTCACATTTAAATCAATATCCGCCGTCAATACCGCGTTTGCGCTTGTGTTCGCTGCCGTTATGCCCTCCTGCGTCGTATCGCCATTTACGAGGGACGCGAACCAGAATAGTTGTCCGGCGTTTGATATTTCATATACACCGTCGCTGTTTATGGTCGCCGGCTGATAGCCGCCGCATATGGTACAGAAGCCGTACTCGTCAAATTCCGCATGGCTGACAGTAAAGCTGTTGCTGTTACTGTATAACAATGACGATGCACTCACCGCACATTCCGAAGAATAATAAACTGTACCGTGTGTGCTGTCCAATACGGGGAAGCTGTCCGCAGTATTGCCGTTGTCAATGTTTTGATACCACGCCTGTGCGCCGTCAGTTGTACCGCTGTTCAAAAGCCATGTCACTTCACCGCTTGCAAATTCCGCTGTGGTTTTTACCGCATCATCTGCGGCTGTGTCGGGGTCATCGCCGATTGTCAGATCCGCCGTACCTTCCAAGTAGTAGCAGTTTGTGAAAGTGCCGCCACTGCCGTCGTTGTTCAGTCCTATCACGCCGCCTACATTGCTGCTGCCGCTGACATTTCCGGAGCTATAGCAATTGCTTACGCTGCCGGAGTTGTTCCATCCGACTACGCCGCCCACGTATCTGCCGCTGACCTCGCCGCTGTTATAACAGTTTGTTACAATGCCGTTATTATAGCCGACCACGCCGCCCACATTCATGTAGCTGCTGCTGACTGTGGCACTGCTGTAACAGCTTTCTACACTGCCGCCGTCATTAAAGCCGACTACGCCGCCTATACGGTTATTGTCGCTTGTTACCGTGCCGCTGACACTGACCTCCTGCACCGTGCCGTTATTATAACCGACCGCGCCGCCTGCATAGCCGCCGACTGTCATCACAGCACTGACGGTGATATTCTTTACCGTGCCGGTATTATGCCCGACTGCAATGCCTGCCCGGTTTCCCGTCGCCGTCACGCTGCCGCTGATATTGACATTCTGCACCGTACCGTCGTTCACATACCCAAACAGCCCCTGACGGTTGTTTGTACTGTTGATGTAAAGTCCCGAAACGGTATAACCTTTTCCGTCGAATGTTCCGGAGTAATAAAGCTCTGTTGAGCTGCCGTAATCTCCGATAGGTGTCCACTCGGTGCTTGTGTGTGTTGAGGTTGTCACACTTAAATCAATATCCGCCGTCAATATCGCGTTTGCGCTTGTATTCGCCGCCGATATGCCCTCCTGCGATGAGTCGCCGTTTACGAGGGACGCGAACCAAAACAGCTGTCCCGCGTTGGAGATTTCATATACGCCCTCGCTGTTAAGTGTTGCAGGCTGATAGCCGCCGCAGCCGGTGCAGAAGCCGTTTTCATCGTAACCCACATGAATTGCAGAACTATTGCTGTAAGTGCTGTAAGAAGCTGAACTGCCGTCGCATATCGCAGAAGTATAGTACACCGTGCCGTGAGTGCTGTCCAAAACGGGGTAGCTGTCCGTGCCGAGCGTCTGATACCACACCTGTGTGCCGTCCGTTACGCCGCCCGTCAGCAGCCACGTTACTTCGCCGGAAGCGAACTGAGTGGTTGTTTTTGCCGCAACGCTTGTTGACCCACTGTCCGAACCAATTCCCGCAGTTGCCGTGCCTGTAAGGTAGTAGCAATTTGATGTGCTGCCGCTGGAATAGTTGTAACCAACCACGCCGCCTGCAGTATCTCCAGTGCAGCTGACCGTCCCGGAGTTATAGCAATAGCTTACACTGGCACTATTATAACCGACCGCACCGCCAACGTACTTATGGCCGCTGACTGTACCGCTGTTGTAGCAGTTTTTTACAGTACCACCGCCAGTATAACCTACAACACCGCCTACATAGTCATAACCGGTTGAAGTACTGGTCACTGTACCACTGTTGATGCAGTTTGTCACAGTTCCGTTGCTATTGTAACCGACCACACCACCTAAATTGCCGGTGCCTGTGATTGAACCGCTGTTATAACAGTATGTTACGGTGCCGCTATCGCTGTTAAAACCGACCACACCGCCGACATTGGTGGTAGCACTGACTGCAGCACAGTTAGTGCAATTTGTTACAGTGCCGGCGTTCACACCGACCACGCCGCCTACGTTACTGTATCCGGTCGCAGTTCCGCTGACGGTAACATTCTGTACTGTACCACTTCCTACATACCCAAATAACCCAATATAGCTGCTTGAGCCGTTGATGTACAGCCCCGAAACTGTATAGTCTTTTCCGTCAAATGTTCCTTTGAACGGATAAGAAGAGGATGTTCCGATAGGCGTCCACGACTTACTTTCAAGGTCGATGTTCGCCGTCAATACCGCGTTTGCGTCGGCAACCGCCGTCGTTATGCCCTCCTGCGTCGTATCGCCGTTTACGAGGGACGCGAACCAGAATAATTGTCCGGCGTTGGCGATTTCATATACGCCGTCGGAGTTCTGAGTTGCGGGTTCGTATGCGCCGCAGTCGTCACAAAAGCCGTTGGTGTAGCTTGAATGAGAACATGATACGGATTGTCTCGTCACCGTCAGAGTGTAAGTGTTGGTTGTATCGCTCCCATCATTAGCTGTTATGACGATAGGAATGGAATTTTCACCAACGCTCAAGCTGACGGTTGACGCAGCTCCGCTTGTTGCCGTTGTGCCGTTCACCGTCATAGATTTCACGCCTGTTCCTGTGTTCAACGTCGGCGTAATATCAATGCTTGTCACGCTGTTGTCTACTGTCACCGCGTACTCCCGCGTTCCCGCCGCGAAGCTTGACGAGAGCGTGCCGGAGGACAGAGTAATAGAGCTTAGCGTCAGGTCGTATACGGCAACATTATAAAAACCTGTGATTTCACATACGCCGTAATTATAAAATGTGCCTCCGTCAAACTCATTGCTTGAATTAGCTGTTGTTATCGTTCCATAGTTTGTTAAAGTATGATAGTTTAATTTTATATACTGATAATATGAAGCTACTAATGCAAAAGTTACGCTTTCCGCTATCGTTGTATCGGCATTCAACAAGATGGTATCTTGGCTTTCCTCAACATCAGAACTGATTGTGCCGCCATAGTATACATACGCAAACGCTGTTGTAGGCAGCAGACCCACGTACATCGCAAGCACGATTAGAATACTTAAAAATCGTTTATGTTTCATATTATTTTCCCCTTTTCTGAATTTTTTGCTGTTCGATAGTTCTATATGTT
>JAJQCX010000108.1 GCA_021202495.1 Clostridia bacterium
AATATGTACACATCCTCCATATGCCGATATAATCAAATACAGTGAGGGTATAGAAGGTGATTTATCATGCCTTAAAATAAAGGAATTTCTCGAAGAAATGAAAAAAGTGGCAAAAGAAAGCTATCGAATAATCAAGAAAGATAAATTTTGTGCTGTTCTCATGGGTGACACAAGGCAAAAAGGTTATATGATACCGATGTCATTTGATGTAATGAAAATATTTCAAGACTCCGGATTTAAATTAAAAGACTTAATCATTAAAGAACAGCACAATTGTAAAGCAACCGGATATTGGAAAACGAACAGTCTTAAATATAATTTTTTGTTGATCGCTCATGAATATCTGTTTGTATTCAGAAAGTAATATTTAGAATTAAGCTTTAATTTAACGGAGCATCGATCATGCCGCATGTAACAGTTCCGCACAAATTTTTCACCACAAATTTTCTTTTAAAGGTTGACTTTTCATAAAATTTATTGTATTATAGATATAATCTTGAATTGTACTCTACACACCATCATCAGCGGAGGCAAGGCTATGGCTCAAAATAATTCCTTCGACAATATGAGTGACGAAGACGTTGTCCTCATCGCGCAGGAGGGTTCCGCCGAGGCTTTCGATTATCTGCTCAAAAAATTTCGTCCCGCCGTGGTTCGCCGCGCAGGCTCGTATTTTTTGGCGGGTGCCGACCGCGATGATCTCATTCAAGAGGGGATGATCGGGCTTTTCAAAGCCGTGCGCGATTACCGCGCCGACCGCGACGCCGCTTTTCCCACGTTTGCGGAGCTTTGCATAACAAGGCAAATCATCAGCGCCGTCAAAAGCGCCTCACGTCTAAAGCACGCCCCGCTCAATTCCTACGTTTCGCTGGACAAGCCCGTCGGCGACGACGATTACGAGCACAGCCTCATGGATATTATCGCGGGCGGCGAATGCTCAAACCCCGAGGACATTATTATCGACCGCGAAAAAATGGAGCTTGTCGAGGTCAAAATGGAAGAGCTTCTTTCGGACTTTGAAAATAAAGTCCTCTCCCTCTACCTCACCGGCAAATACTACAGCGAAATCGCAGCCAATTTAGGCAAAGAGCCGAAATCAATTGACAACGCCCTCCAGAGAATTAAAAAAAAGTTTGAAAAATTCTCCGATGCGTTCAACTGACTCTGCGGGTGTAGCTCAATGGCAGAGTTCCTGCTTCCCAAGCAGGCTACGCGGGTTCGATTCCCGTCACCCGCTCCACACGTTATATGCTCCAAGTCGGGTATGACCGATAGGAGTAAAATATTTATTTTTATCTAAGTGAGGAGATCAAACATGTACGAAGACAAGACATTAGTCTGCAAGGATTGCGGCAAAGAGTTCGTTTTCACAGCGGGCGAGCAGGAATTCTATGCAGAGAAAGGCTTCCAGAATGAGCCGCAGAGATGCAAAGAGTGCAGAATTGCAAAGAAGCAGTCTCTCAAGGAAAACAGAGAGATGTACACAGCGGTTTGCGCAGCTTGCGGTAAGGAAGCAAAGGTTCCGTTCATTCCCAAGAATGACAGACCTATTTATTGCAGCGAATGCTTTGCAAAAAACAGATAATCTCCTTCTCTTAGAGGTTATGTCAAAAAGCGCCGTCGGTCAACCCCGACGGTTTTTTTGTTGCTGAAATATTTCACACTTTCCGCTCCGCCAATCTCCCGATTATTTCATCATAGTTTTCTCTCCTGTGCGGATACAAGCACCCGCTGCAGTCCTTAACTCCGTTTTCCAAATATGCGAAATTCCCGCCGCATTTATCCCCCAACGCGTATAACGGACAATAGCAAAAAATGCAGTTGAAATTTTCCTCGTCCGCGCCCCTGTGGCACGGGAAAAACTCGCACTTTTTATGTGAAAAAAATTTATATTCGCCGCTCATTATCCATTCCTCCCCACGCTCAATTATATCATCATATCCTACTACGTGCAACATTTTTTCCTTTTCGGCATAAAATAAGCTGTAAAGGAAGTGTTTTATATGTGCGGAATTGCCGGCATAATCGACTACAACTCTCATCCCTGCAGGGGCGAAAAATATTTTGACGAAATGTCGCGCACCCTACGCGACCGCGGTCCCGACCAGGACGGAATGTATTTTAACTCCGCCGCCTGCCTCATTCACCGCCGCCTCGCCGTCATCGACGTCGAAAATTCGCGCCAGCCAATGAGCGTATGCGCAAAAGGCGACACCTACACAATCGTCTATAACGGCGAGCTCTATAATACCGATGAAATTAAAAATGAGCTTATTTCCCTCGGACACACTTTTGCCACGCGCGGCGACACCGAGGTTGTTCTCCGCGCTTATATTGAGTGGGGAGATGCCGCACTCAACCGCTTTAACGGCATTTTTGCCTTCGCAATCTGGCGCGAAGGAACCCAAGAGCTTTTCTTTGCCCGCGACATGATGGGCGTAAAACCCTTTTATTTCAGCGCTGCTCGCGGCGCGTTCCTCTTTGCCTCGTCCCCCGCCGCGCTTTTAAAGCATCCTTATGTTTCCTCCGATATTGATATAGGTTCCGTCGCCGAAATAATGCTCATAGGTCCCGGCGTCACTCCGGGCTACGGCATCTTCTGCGACATTTCCTCCCTCCCGCGCGGCTTTTGCGGCACATATTCCCCATCCGGACTCAAAATTTCTCAATATTTCTTTTTAAAGGATCGCCCTCACACGGATTCCTTCCCCGAAACAGTTGAAAAAGTACGCTTTCTTGTTACCGATGCGATACGCCGCCAGCTTGTCAGCGACGTTCCCGTGGGCACATTTCTCTCGGGCGGGCTCGATTCGAGCATCATTTCCGCCATCGCCGCCGACGAAATGAAAAAAATGGGCAAAACGCTCGACACCTTCTCAGTTTTCTACCGCGAAAACGAAAAATATTTCAAGCCCTCCCACTTTCAGCCCAACAGCGACGACTACTATATCGACCTCATGGTAAAACATATCGGCAGCAACCATCATGAGATAGTCCTCGACACTCCCGAACTTGTCTCCGCGCTTTTCGACGCGGTCGACGCCCGCTGCTATCCCGGCATGGCTGACGTCGATTCGTCGATGCTTCTTCTCTGCCGCGAGATAAAAAAGAGCGTCACCGTCGCCCTCTCCGGCGAATGCGCCGACGAAATTTTCGGCGGCTATCCGTGGTATCGCGATAAGGACATCCGCGAAAAGGAGGGCTTCCCCTGGGCGCAAAGCACAGCCTACCGCAAAGGCTTCATCGCCCCCGAGCTTTCCGATATGATAAATCCCGAAGAATATGTCATGCAAAAATACCACGCCGCCAAAGCCCTCTCCGACCGTCTGCCCGACCTTTCCCCGCTCGAAAACCGTATGCGTGAAATGATGACCCTCAATCTCGATTGGTTCATGCAAACCCTTCTCACTCGAAAAGACGTCTGCAGTATGTATTCCTCACTCGAAGTGCGCGTTCCTTTCTGCGACAAGCGTATCACGGAATATCTCTATTCCACGCCGTGGGAATATAAGGACTACGAAGACCGCGAAAAAGGACTTTTGCGCCTCGCCTGCGAGGATATGTTACCTCCCGAGGTCGCGTGGCGCAAAAAAAGTCCATACCCCAAAACGCACCACCCCGCCTATCTTGACGCACTGCGTTCTCTCCTCTCCGACCTTCTGCATGACCCCTCCGCCCCACTGTGGCAAATCGTAAACCAGTCCACCGCTCAAACTCTAATCAGCACAGAAACCTCCACCCCCTGGTACGGTCAGCTCATGACCACCCCGCAAACAATCGCCTACCTCCTCCAAATAAACTATTGGATGCAAAAATTCTCCGTCCGCCTCAAAATCTGAGACGAACGGAAAATCAACTCACCATTTGGCAGCTTATCTAACATCTATCTGACATTTATCTAACATATCTAACATTTATCTGACACAGCATCGCTAGATTTTATCGTCCCCCCTGCGCCCGCAGGCGATTCAATAAAAATTTTGCGTCTGCCGATTGGCAGGCGCAAAATTTTTTTCCGCAACTCCACACTCCACTCTCAAAACTTCACACTAAAACATTACTTTCCCTTTATCACGCCCGAAATTCTCTTATAAATCACAAACGTCACCGCCGCGCACAAAATTCCCTTAATGAACGTGAACGGCATATTGAATATCACAAGACAGCTCAAAAGCCCGTCAACCGCGGGGAATATCGCCTGATACATTCCTACAATCGTCTCCAGCGGCATGAAATTTGTGTACATCGGGTATGTAATAAAATAATTTATCGGAAGGCTCAAAACCGCCATGCAGAGCGCACCCGCAAGCGAGGCAATCAGCGCCCCCTTGCGGCTTTTGTTGTATTTATAAATAAATCCCGCCGGCACCACAAACGCCGCGCCGAGCAAAAAGTTGCAGAGTTCTCCCACGCCACCGGTTGACGTGCGCGTCAGGTTTATCAAATTTTTCACCAAACACACCGCCGCACCCCACGCCGGTCCCATCGCAAACGACCCTATAAGCGCCGGAGTTTCCGAAATATCAAGCTTAATAAAGCTCGGCATAAACGGCACCGAAAAGTCGATAAACATCAATATCGCCGCCACCGCGCTCAGCATTGCCGTCACAACAATTTTTCTCACATTCGTGTTTCTCATAAAAAATCAAATCCTTTCATATAATAAAAAATTCCGTGTCAAAACAACACGGAGCTAAGAAATATCTCTCACAAAAAACACCTCTCTTCTCTCATCCGGACTATACCGTCGGTTACGGAATTTCACCATATCAACCTCAAAGCTTAACGCCCCAAGGCTCGCGGACTATACCGCCGGTGGGGAATTTCACCCCGCCCCGAAGAATATTAAATTAAATTCTGCGCCAAAAACAAAAGGTTAAATCGGCGGCAGGGACAAACCCTGCCGCCCCAAAAATTACAATTTCTCCTTAACCTTTGCCGCCTTACCGACTCTGTCGCGCAGATAGTAAAGCTTAGCACGGCGAACCTTACCGCCTCTGACCTTCTCAATGTGGTCAATCAACGGTGAATTTACCGGGAATGTTCTTTCCACGCCTACGCCGTAAGACACTCTTCTCACCGTAAACGATTCCTGAATACCGCCATGCTTCTTCGAGATGATTGTTCCCTCGAACATCTGAACTCTCTCTTTGCTGCCTTCTTTAACCTTAACATACACCTTAACAGTGTCGCCTATGTTAAGCTCGGGAAGGTCGGATCTCAGCTGTTCTTGTGTAATAGCCGAAATAACATCCATTTTTTCCGCTTCCTTTCTTTATAAAGCGTTCATGCGAAGGATAGCAGAGGACCGCTTCTTAATGCTCACCTATACTATCACACTTTTTCCTCAATTGCAAGTCTTTTTTTCACAATTGTTGAAATTTTATAATAGTGACTTCTCTCACCTCATTGTCCCATTCAACCTCACACCCCAGCGCCTCGGCTACGGCTCTTACGGGTACAAGCGTGCTTTCGTCCTTTCGCTGCGGCGCCGCGTCAAGCGTCACGGCTTTTCCGTTGACATACATAACGTCCTTTCCGATTGTCATGCTTACGATAACCTCATCAGACAAAACCGCCACATATTCATCGCCCGAAACCGTAACATTGCTGCTGAGCTTTTCTTTTATCTCGTCAAGGTAGTCAAAATCGACAATATATCCCAACGCCTCGAAAATCGCCTTCGCAGGAGCCATCACGCGCCCGTTTTCTGTTTCCGCTGCCGCGTCAAGCGCAATTTCTTTTCCGTCGACAGTCATAACCTCCTGCCCCACGGCAAGTCTTATCTCAGACGCTCCTTTATCCGCAAAGCTGTCATAATGAATTTCCGCGTCAAGAAGCGACTTGTTGTCAAAATCGTCTATATTTATTTTTCCCCAATCCTCTTCACTTCCAAGGTAATACAGGTCGCGAAGCAGCAAGGAAGAAAACGCGCTTTCCTCTATAAGCTCAACGCTTTTCGGCAGTACAACGTTTTCGGCGTCGCACTGCCACAGTGCATATCTTCCCATTTCCCGCACGCCGTTTTTTATCAGCACATTCCTTAACCCGCAGTCATCAAAAGCATATTCCAATCGGCTCACACTTCCGGGGATTGTCACATCATGCAGCGCGGTGCACCTTTCAAACGCATCATAGCCAATCTCCTCAAGTCCCTCCGGCAGAAAAACAGCCTCCAAGCTGTCGCATCCCGAAAACGCTCTCTCGCCTATCTCAATCACGCCGACAGGCAGCTCGACCTGCGTCAGACTTTTGCACCCTTCAAATGCTCTTTTGTCTATTTTTTGAACACCCTCGCAAACAACATAATTTGCATCCTTTTTTCCGTAAGGGTATGTATGCAGCTCACTCATGTCCTTTGTATAGAGCACTCCGTCACAGCTGACATAATTTTCATTTTCTGCCGAAACATTTATCGCCGCAAAATTGTCCCCCGGTACATAATACTGCCTTCCCACCGTAAACGCCGCTTCTCCTATATATTCCACATTCGCCGGTATCGTTATCTCTTTCAGATTAAAGCAGCCGGAAAAAACTTCCTCGCCTATTCTCGCCAAGCTGTCCGGCAGCTCAATTTCCTCAAATGTGTCATATTGAAACGCCCTGTCGCCGATATATTTTAGCCCTTCCGGCAGCTTAACGCTTTCAAACTTGCCGGCATAGTTAAACGCATAGTCCGCAATCCCCACCGTGCCCTCTTTCACAACATATTCGGTGCTTTCAGCATACGATTCTATTAAATACGCGCCTATGTATAGCGTTTCATTCTCCCAATTATTGGTTTCATCATGATATGCCGTTGCATCAAAAGCAAATTTTCCTATTTTTTCAACGGTGTCCGCAATTGATATTTCCGTCAAATCGCTCATTTCAAACGCTCGCTCGCCAATCTCCTTAACGCCCGCGGGAATTGTCACGCTTTTAAGCCGAGCCAACCCGAAAGCCTCATCCTCTATAATCGTTACGCCGTTCGGGATTTCATATTCCGCGTCTTCCTTCCCCGCCGGATAAACGCGCAGCTTTTCCATGCCTTTCGTAAAAAGCACGCCGTTCTCCGAGCAATAAAACTCGTTTTTTTCGTCAACATTTATTTCCTTCAAAGCTCGGCACCATAAAAATGCTTCCTTGCCAATCTCCTCAACCGATGAAGGTATCTCAACGCTCCTCAAACCGCTGCTGTCAAAAGCGCTTTCTCCGATTTCCTTCACGCTTTCGGGTATTTTAACCTCCGTGAGATTTGCGCAGCCGTAAAACATATACGCTCCGATGTTTTCCACACCTTCCTCTATCACAACATCTTTTATGTCATCTCTGAACATTTCCCACGGTATCTCGCTAAATCCGCTTACGGTGTTTGAGCGACCTCTCATTCTTCCTTCGCCCGAAATCGTCAGCACCCCGTCAGGTGTAAGCGACCACGTCACATTTTCCCCGCACTCTCCGCTTCGTACATCCTCCGCCGAAACGCTCACAGTGCCAAGCATTGCCGCAAGCAAGCACACCGCAATAACAAAACTCAAAATCCTTTTCATTTCCGTACCCTCCGATTTAATTCATTTTTTCGCCGTCTGCAAAACATCTCTCCCATGCGAAACAATTATATTATACTTCTTGGTGGGGGGGGGGGGGGGGGGGGGGGGGGGGGGGGGGGGGGGGGGGGGGGGGGG
>JAJQCX010000025.1 GCA_021202495.1 Clostridia bacterium
ACTTATATCCTGTTATTGAAATGTAAAGTTTTAATTGAGACTAGGTACTACAACGGAGACGCTACGGGGGCAGGCTTTGTAAAGACAGAGCCGCGATAGCGGGAACGCTTAGGCGGGACGCTTACGATAGCGGGGACGATCAAGCGGGACGCTTGCGGAGATGTTACGGAAGCAGGTTTTGTAAGGACAGAGCCGCGATAGCGGGGGCGGTCAAGCGGGACGCTTGGCTCATTAGGTGGGCGGTTAGGAGACCGCCGCCGCTGCCTATTACGTAGCCTAAGAGAGCCATGATTATGCCGACGGGGACGAGAGCGGAGTTATACGTTCCGGCGAGGACGGGGGCGGTGGCCGTGCCGCCGACGTTGGCAAGGGAGGCGACGGCGCAGGTGAAGACGTCCATTTTGAAAAGCTTGGCAAAGAGAAGCATGAGGATAACATGGATAAAAAGAATGAGAAAGCCGCAGAGAAGCCAAAGATGGGCGTTGCCGACGCTCGTGAGGTCGGCGCGGGAGGCAATCAGCGCGATAACGACATAGAGCAAGATGTTTGACATTTCGTCCGCGCCTTTGATCTTGCCCAAGGGGGTCATGGCGGAAATAACGCCGAGCAGGGTCACAACAAGGACAGTCCAAGTCGCTTTGTCGAAGAAGGGGGCGTATGTATTTATTACAGCGCCCGCCTCCTGTGAAAGGGAGGAGACAATGAGCCCCAAACCGAGCAGGAGAAGAATGTTTTGCCATGTGATGCGGCGTGTGTCCGCAGCGGTTTCGGCATGAAGGGAAGAGCCGATTTCGTCAATTAAATGTGTGTCGGCTTTTGTCCATTTGTTAAACGCGGGGGCAAAGCCGATTGCCCAAAGGAGAAACATGATATAGATTGTGGCGCAGACGGAATCCATGACGAGAGGGTACGCCATGGCGGCTTCGTCGACGTCGAGCGCGGCTTGCACCGCGAGCATGTTGCCGCCGCCTCCCATCCAGCTGCCGCAGAGTGCGCCGAGGGAGCGCCACGCGTCGTTGCCGAGGGAATTTGCCATGACAGCGTAGGAAACGATGAAGCCTATGGCTATGCTGACCGTGGCGCAGAAAAAGCCGATAAGCATTTTACCGCCGAGGCGGGCGATTTTGCGCAAGTCGCAGCGCAGAAGCATGAGAAAGAGCATTGCGTACAAGAGCGGGTTTTTAATTGCGGAATATGCGTCGGAGGTGGCTGAAAGATCCCACAGCTTTAAAGAGCACAGGAGCATGAGCCCGAGGTAGATGAGCACCACGGGCGGAACGAAGCGGAAAAAGCGAGCGGCGAATTTGCCGTGAAATAAGGCGGGAAGATTGACTGCCAAGGCTGCCGCGAAGACGAGGGCGGCGATATAGATAAATCCGTCGGTTATCATGGTCGGACGCTCCTTTCATATTTATATTATTAGCGAAATGGGGAAAAAGATACATAGTAGTGTTGAGTTTGAAGTGTGGAGTGTGGAGTTGAGGAAAAAATTTTGCGGGGCAAAATTTTTATTTTGTGCGCCTGCAAGCGTGCCGCTTGAGGCATATTCGCGGGGGTAGTATGGCGGGAAAATTTGCTGTGTGGTCGCGGTTTATAATAAGGTGAGGGATGCGGGCGGAGCAAGCCCCGCCCTTACGATTGAGACGTTACGGAGTGGGTGAAAACGATAGAGAGCGGGAGATGTTACGGAAACGGTTTTTGTAACGACAGAGCCGCGATAGCGGGGACGGTCAAGCGGGACGCTTGCGATAGCGGGAACGCTTAAGCGGGACGCTTACGGGGACACTTGCAAAAAAAGAGCTGCGGCGTGATGCCGCAGCGGGGTGGGGGATGGTGCGAGTTTTAGTTTTCTTCAAATGAGTAGGAGTCGTCGACGACGTCCCAGATGTATTTCTTTGCTTCTTCGCGCTGTCTTTTTGCCTCCATGATAAGAAGATAACCGTCGGTAACAACAAAAACCTCGTTTTTCGTATTTTGCATAATCAAGCGCTCCTTTCATTTCTTTGATTGTATTATACAGGAGCGGGTGTCCAATAAACAGGACTACGCAAATTAAATGGGTCAGTATTTTGCCCGTTTATATATCCGCGACGTGGAGCTGTTTGCGTTTGACGGCGGTGATGCTGGGGATGAGGGCAAGGATGAGCTCGGACATTTGGCGGGGGGATTTGTCGAAGTCGTTTTCAATCCACTTTTCGAGGACGGAAAGGGCGCCCATGAAGATGAAGCGGTAGATATAATCTTTGTCATTGTCGGAAAGATTTTCGTGGTAGTCGTATTTTGAAAGGTGGGCTATGCAGACCTCGACAAAGCGCAGCTTGAAGGTGTTGTCGATGTCGGTGCGCAGAAGGACGCTGAAAACCTTGACGTCGGATTTGATGTAGGTAAAAAATTCCTCAAAAATACTGAGGCGGTTTTCGTTGTCGCCGATTTGCGCGAGAAAGGCGTCGGTTTTTTCAATCGCGTCGTTTTCAATCTCTTCAAGAAGGGCGAATTGGTCGGCGTAGTGGCTGTAGAAAGTGGTGCGGTTTAAGTCGGCGCTGTCGCAGATTTCCTTGATTGTAATTTTGGAAATGGGCTTTTTCGCCATAAGCTCAAGAAGGCTCTCCTTGAGCAGCATTTTTGTCATGGTGACGCGGCGGCTTTCTTTCATATATTTATTCCTCCGTGGTGTATTTTAAGCATGGGAAAGTTGTTTTTGCAACACAGTGTTATTATAACGCAGAGAGGGGAAAAAGTCAACAATAAAAACGGACGCAAGATGCGTCCGCTTGTGATAAGCTAAAATTAGCAATTAGCAATTATGGTACAAATTTTGCGGAGCAAAATTTGATTTTGTCAAAAACGCTTTGCGTTTTTGTTTCTCAATTGCTAACTGCTAATTGATATTTATTGTCCTAAATAGGCTGTTTTTATTTTTTCGTCTTCGAGCATGTCGCGGGCATTTCCGCTCATTGCAATGCTGCCGGTTTCGAGCACATATGCACGGTCGGCAATCGAAAGCGCCATTTTTGCGTTTTGCTCAACCAAGAGAATGGTTGTTCCGGCATCGTGCAGCGATTGTATAATGCTGAAAATTTCCTTTACGAGAATGGGGGAGAGCCCCATGCTCGGCTCGTCCATCAAAAGCAAATCAGGCTTTGACATCATTGCGCGTCCCATTGCGAGCATTTGCTGTTCGCCGCCCGAAAGCGTGCCTGCGTCTTGATTTTTACGCTCTTCAAGGCGGGGAAAATGGCTGTAAACGTCCCTTAATGTTTCGGCGATTTCAGCGCTGTTCTTGCGGGTGTATGCGCCCATCTGCAAATTTTGATAAACCGTAAGCTGGGAGAAAACGCGACGCCCTTCGGGGACGTGAGCCAGCCCCATGGCAACGATTTTGTGTGCGGGAACCTTGGTAATCTCTTTGCCCTTAAAAATGACCTCACCTGCCTTGGGCTTTAAAATGCCCGAAATAGTTTGAAGAGTGGTCGTCTTTCCCGCGCCGTTTGAGCCTATAAGGGCAATAATCTCGCCCTCGTTTATTTCAAAGGAAACCCCTTTAAGTGCGCGTATCATGCCGTAGCTCACTTCAAGATTTTTGACTTCCAACATAGCCATGACTGTTCCTCCTTAATCGCCGATATATGCCGCTATAACCTCGGGATTGTTCAAAACCTCGCTCGTTTCGCCCTCGGCTAAAACCTTGCCGAAGTTTAAAACGGTGAGCCTTTCGCAAATGCCCGAAACAAGCTTCATGTCGTGTTCAATCAAAAGAATTGTCATGTCGAAATTCTTTCTCACAAGCTTTATCGTGTCCATAAGCTCCTGCGTTTCGTTTGGGTTCATGCCGGCGGCAGGCTCGTCAAGAAGCAAGAGCTTGGGGCTTGTCGCCAATGCGCGCGCAATTTCAAGCTTGCGCTGCTGCCCGTAGGGGAGGTTTGAGGCGAGAGCATCGCGGTAAAAATCAAGTCCGAAAACCTTGAGAAGCTCTGTTGCGCGCTCGTCCATTGCCCTTTCGGTGCGAAAATATTTCGGCAGACGGAAAATCGCCGTCCATGTGGAATATTTATAATCGTTATGGAGCCCCGCCTTGACGTTGTCGATAACGCTCATTTTGTTAAAGAGACGAATGTTCTGAAACGTCCTTGCTATGCCCATTTTGTTTATTTCAACCGTGCTTTTACCGGTTATGTCAACTCCGTCGAGCAGAATTTGCCCATCCGTAGGCTTGTAGACGCCGGTCAACATATTAAAAGCCGTCGTTTTGCCCGCGCCGTTAGGGCCTATCAGCCCGTAGAGCTCGTCCTTTTGAATTGTCATATTGAGATTGTCCACGGCTCTCAGACCGCCAAAAGAAATTCCGAGGTTATTAATTTCAAGCATTGTCACTGTCAATCTCCGCCTTTCCTTTGGGTTTCTTAAAGAGCTTTGCTCTCACCTTTTCGCGCCATTCAATCGCGCTCGGGCTCCAGTTAAAGAGCATACATATGATGAGAACGATTGCGTAAATCAACATTCTGTATTCGCTGAAGCCGCGGAGCATTTCGGGAAGAATGTAGAGAATTGTCGCTGCTATGACGCTGCCGCGCACTGAGCCGATGCCGCCCAAAACGACGAACACCAAAATCAATATAGAAAAGTTATAGTCAAAGGTTTTTGCCTTCAAAATGACGTAATTATGCGCATAGAGCACGCCCGCCATGCCCGCGAGCACAGCCGAAACGGTGAACGCCATCAATTTATATTTTGTCACGTTTATGCCTGTAGCTTCCGCCGCAATGCGGTTGTCTCTTATTGCCATAACGGCTCTGCCGGTGCGAGAATTGATGAAATTCAGCACCACGACAAGAGTAATCAGGAGAAGCACTACGCCAATCGTGAAGGAAGAATATTTCGTTATTCCCGTCACGCCCTGCGCGCCGTTCATCAGCCATTCGCCGTCAGAGTCCAGCGACACACCGGCGTTGCTGTTGAAAACAATCGTAAAGCCGCTGCTGTCGCGTCCGACATAGATTACGTTTACAATGTTTTTTATTATTTCGCCGAACGCAAGCGTTACAATCGCAAGATAGTCGCCGCGAAGCCTCAGAACCGGTATGCCGATAAGAAGCCCGAACACTCCCGCAACAATGGCTCCGACGACAAACGCGAGCAAAAAGCACAGCCACCCCGGCATGACGCCCGAAAGGCAGCGCGTGAACATTGCGCCCGAAAACGCGCCGACGCACACAAACCCCGCGTGACCCAAGCTCAGCTCGCCCAAAATGCCGACCGTGAGATTGAGGGAAACCGCAAGCATGGAATATACGCAGATAGGCACCAAAAGAGACTTGATGTGGCTGCTTGTGAGAACGCCGCCGTTCATCAAAAGCTCCATAATGAGATATGCCGCAACGACCATGCCGCAGGTGACGAAGGTGTTTTTAGTAGATTTGGTCAATTTCATAAATCACACCTCACACTTTCTCGTGAACCTTCTTGCCGAAGATGCCCGTGGGCTTGACAAGAAGCACGCCAATCAGCACGCCGAACACGATAGCGTCGGCGACCTGTGTGGATATGTATGCCTTAACAAGGTTTTCGATAATGCCAAGCAGTATTCCGCCGAGCATTGCGCCGGGAATGGAGCCTATGCCGCCGAACACCGCCGCGACAAACGCCTTAATGCCGGGCATTGCGCCGGTCGTAGGTGTGAGGGAAGGGTAAGACGAGCAGAGCAGCGCTCCTGCGATTGCCGCGAGCGCCGCGCCGATTGCGAACGTCAGAGAAATTGTCGCGTTGACATTGACGCCCATCAGCCTTGCCGTGTCCTTGTCCTCCGAAACCGCGAGCATTGCGCGCCCCGGCTTTGTCTTATTTACAAAGAGCATCAGTGCCGCCATTATGACGATACACGCCGCAACGGTCACAATTGCCTCGCCCGTTATGGTCAGCTTGCCGTCCGCAAGGTGAAGCGGCGGTATGCTCACAACAGACGAAAATGCCTTTGTTTCCGCGCCGAAAATAAGCTGTGCCGCGTTCTGCAAAAAATAGCTCATGCCTATCGCCGTTATCAGCACCGCAAGCGAACTTGACGCCCCTCTCAGCGGTTTATATGCTACGCCCTCTATTACCACTCCGAGAACCGTGCAAAAAATCATCGACACAATTATCGACGGAATTGCACCCAATCCGTAAGTATTCATCGCTATGTAAACAACGTAACCGCCCACCATGATAACGTCGCCGTGAGCGAAGTTAAGCATTTTCGCGATGCCGTACACCATCGTGTATCCGAGCGCGATTATCGCGTAAACACTGCCCAAACTTACGCCGTTTATCAAATACGACAAAAAGCTCATATTGCCCCGCCTCCTAAACTATGGCACGCGCGTGTCGCCCGCGCCGGCAAATTTTCAAAAACATGAGCTGCCATGGATTTCGCACGGCAGCTCATTCTGCAACTTGTTTTTTTTAATAGTTATATTACTCAGCAGCCGTGTAAGCACCGTTTTCGATGATAACAGCCTTGGGGGACTTGCTCGGCTCGCCGTCAGCCGTCCAGGTGATGCCCTCGCCTGTCAAGCCGTCAACGGAGATTTCGGTCATAGCAACCTTAAGAGCTTCGCAAATCTCGGAAACAGACATATCGGGAGTAACGTTTGCCTGCTCCATAGCAGCCTTCATGATGTAAATTCCGTCGTAGCCGTCAGCTGCGAACTGGTTGGGAGTTTCGCCGTCGAATCTCTCTGCATATGTAGCAACAAAGCTCTGTGTAGCCTCGTCGTCAGCGTCCGCCGCGAAAGGAGTAAGAAGTATTACGCCCTCTGCAAGCGATGTGTCAAAGTTCTCAACGTCCAAAATGCCGTCAAGACCGTCGCATCCGAAGAAGATGGGATCGTAGCCCATTGTGTTAGCCTGTGTAAGTATGAGCGAAGCTTCCGTGT
This sequence comes from Clostridia bacterium, assembly GCA_021202495.1. Lineage (GTDB taxonomy): Bacteria > Bacillota > Clostridia > UMGS1883 > UMGS1883 > JAJQCX01. The sequence goes on from JAJQCX010000025.1 coordinate 6,909, forward strand.
AGTAGATGGGAAGGAATACGAGGTCTGCGCCGGCGTCTTTAGCCTTCTGAAGCTGAACGGAGAAGTCAGTTTTGCTGTCAGCCGTGAATGCTTCAGCCGCAACAATTTCAAGACCCTTTACTTCAGCCTCTTCGGCAAACTTGCTGTAGATACCCGAAGAATAAACGTCGGACTGGTCATAGATAACAGCGACCTTTGTTGCAAGAGCGTTGTCTGCAATGTAGTCAGCAGAAGCGATACCCTGGTTGGGGTCGGAGAAGCAAACTCTGAATGCGTTGTCGTTAGCTACGCACGCAACAGCGCTGCCCGAAGGAGTGAGCTGGAACATGTTGTCCTCAACCGTTTCCGCGGCAACCGCGATGCAGGGGTCGGAAGTAACCGTACCCAAGAGAAGCTGCATGCCCCAGTCTTTAAGAGTGTTGTAAGCCGCAACGCTCTTCTCTGTGTCGTGTACGTCGTCCTGGAACTGGAACTCTACCTGATAACCGTTGATGCCGCCCGCCGCGTTGATTTCATCAATCGCGATCTGCGCGCCGTTCATTGTCGCAATACCGTAAACCGCAGCGCCGCCCGTTGTCGGTCCGATGCCGCCTATCTTAAATACGCCCGCAGCCGTTTCGCCGCCGTCTGTTGCCGTTTCCGTGTCCGTGGTCGTACCGCCGCAGCCCGCCATAACCATGACGCACATTACAGCGGCAAGCGCCAAACTGAGAATTTTCTTCATAAATAGTGCCTCCTCAAAAA
>JAJQCX010000164.1 GCA_021202495.1 Clostridia bacterium
AACGGCATGTACGGTGGTGTGAGAGGAGGGAGAAAATCCCTCCTACTCGATCGCCTGCGGGCGGGGACAAGCCCCGCCCGTACAACGTAATATGGCGGAATATGTTTCATAAAAAATAGTCCTTCACTTCGCTAAAAGGAAGGGCTGTTTTTTTAACTGAAAATATTAAATTTGCTCTATTTCGGCGAAAATAATGTTGATAAGCTTTTTTAAAAGATCATCGGGGAGCTTTTCCACAAATAAATATCCTCTTGCGGACAGATCCAAAGCCTTTATGTGTTCACATAAAATAACACCCGTTGTCCGCGTCCGATTGTCGAGCGGAATATGCAGAGGGAAAGAATTATTTGTGTTTGTGATGGGACAGAGCAGGGCAAGCGCTGTCTTTTGATTAAATATGTCGTTACTTACAACGACAGCCGGACGGTAGCCTGCTTGTTCATGCCCTTTTTGAGGGTCAAAGTTAACCTTAATAATATCGCCCTGTTTTACCATATTTCTTCTCCTACGGGTTCGCCCCAATTGATTTCAACGGGAGTATATTCGCCGTCAAAATCGGCAAAAAGCTCTTTGATATTTTTTCCGGGTTCGGCTTTCTCGATAATGATTTTATCGTTATCGGCAGTCAATATAATCTGTTCGCTTTCGCTCCAATGCAATGCTTCAAGTAAAGCCTTTGGAATCCTGATGCCTTGACTGTTTCCCCATTTTTGAATAGCAGCTGTCACAATAGAACACCTCCAACATTGGTATATACATAGTATATACCAATACTATAAGAAAGTCAATATCATTTGCCGAAAAAATTTTGCCGATATTTTTTTATTTGCAGTCACCGTCGGTGCGTGAGGAGGCTCAAGCATGTTCGGTTTTCCAATAAAATGCGGAATAGGGCGGGAGGGTGCTGCCGCCGCCGAAGTCGTGGAGGGTGTTTGTGATAAGGTCGATCGCGGTGCCGCTTTGGGCGTCAAAATGTGCCTCGTAGGGGGTGGGGGCGGCGTTTATCGCAACGAGAACGCGCTCGGAATCGGTGCGGCGCTCGAAAATGCACTGAGAGTTTGTGAGAAGAATGCTCTTGAACGAGCCGTAGTTTAACGCATCTGAGTGCGTTTTCGCGTCGGAAAGACGCGATATGTATTCCGTGAGCGAGTTTTCGACGGGCGCGTCAAATGAGGGGCGAAGCGCGGGATCACCCTGCGATTTGTCAGCCTTGGCGCCCCATTCGCTGCCGTAGTAAACGCAGGGGATGCCGGGCATTGCGAACATGAGCGCATAGACGAGCGGCAGATGATGTTCGTTTGAGATGACCGACGCAATGCGCGAAACGTCGTGATTGTCAACAAAGGAGAGAAGATGCGTTCCGCGGAACTGACACCACGGCTCGGGACCGAAAAGGCGGGTTAAGGAATGGATAATCTCAAACATGTTCATGCTGTTAAACGACGAATAAAGCCCTTTGTAGCAGCTGTAATTTGTGATTGAGTGAAGATGAGAATCGTTTACAATGTCGTTATTTGAGGCGTGAAGAACCTCGCCCAAGAGGAAAAAGTCATTTTTTAGCGCGCTTGTGCGGCTTCTGAGCTCGCGCAGAAAGTCGTGCGGGAGAAGATACGCCACGTCGAGGCGCAGCCCGTCAATGTCGAGCTCATCTATCCAGAATTTTATTGCAGAAAAAATGTGTTCTCGGACGGCGGGATTTCTGAGGTTGAGCTTCACGAGGTCGTAATTGCCCTCCCAGCCCTCGTACCAAAGATTGTCGTTGTAATTTGAATTGCCGCTGAGATTTATGTTGAACCAATTGAGATACGGTGACGATTCGCGCTTTTTCACAACGTCGCGGAATGCCCAAAAGCCGCGTCCGACGTGGTTGAAAACGCCGTCGAGGACAACCTTTATTCCGTTTTCGTGAAGTGAGGCGAAAACGGCTTTGAAATCCTCAAGCGCGCCCAAGCGGCAGTCTGTTTTGAAAAAGTCCCGCGTGTTGTAGCCGTGAGTATCGGACTCGAAGATGGGGCAGAAATAGACGGCGTTCGCGCCCAAGCTTTTGATATGCGGAATCCAATCCGCGACTTTTTTTATTCGGTTTTGCGCAATGCCGTCGTTTTCAAACGGCGCACCGCAGAAGCCGAGAGGATAAATCTGATAAAATACGCTTTCATAAGCCCACATGGGAAACACCTCCGAAATAATTTCTGCACAAAATGATAGCACATTTCAGGAAGGATTGCAATTAAAATTTTAAGGTTGTGAAAGGAGTGGAAAGAAAAACGGCAGATAGCTTCGGTTAATGCTTTACAATATAAAGTGGTCGGTGGTTAGTGATTAGCGGGCAGTGGAAGGAACAAATTCGGCGGAGCCGAATTTGATTATACGCGCTGCGGCGCAGGCAGGCGGAGCAAGCCCCGCCCTACGACTAAGATAGTGCGTAATTGCGGGGGCTGCATGAATATAAAATTTAAAATGAGGCGCGATATGGTGAAAGATGTTCTATCGGGAGTTTTGTTTAAACAAAAAGTGAATGCTTCCGACGCGGAGGGGGAAAGGGCGCGGCAGAACATTTTTGCGGAAAAAAAGTGAACTTGGACTAACGCAAGTCTTGACATTATTGTTAAAGCAATGTATAATATAGTAGTGATATTGTGTGACATTTGCACAATACTTTAAATATAAATAGGAGGAGCGAACAGGTGGAATTCATAGGCTTTATCATAGCCGCGGTTATTGCGGCTGCTGCCGTAATTGCTGTAATTGCAGCTTATAAAAAAGGCTGTGAAAAAGGCGAAGAGAGACGCAGACAGGTTGCCGAGGCTGCCATTGGCAGCGCCGAGGACGAAGCGAAGCGTATTATCGAAAACGCGAACAAAGCGGCACAGACAAAAAAGAAGGAAGCCCTGCTTGAGGCAAAGGATGAAATACATAAAGCCAGAAACGAAGCGGATAAAGAAATAAAAGATCGCAGAAACGAAATGTCAAGACAGGAAAGAAGAGTTCAACAAAAAGAGGAGACACTGGACAAGAAAACGGAGGCAGTTGAAAAGAAGGAAGAAAAGCTCAACGACAAGATGAAAGAGCTTGACGCTCAAAAGGAAAAGGTGGAGCAGGTTCACCAAAGTCAATTGGCGGAGCTTGAAAGAATTTCGGGCATCACGGTTGAGGAGGCAAAGCAGTTTTTGCTTAAAAACGTGGAAAGCGACGTTCGACACGAGGCATCGATTTTAATTCGCGACGTTGAGACGCAGGCTAAGGAGGAAGCGGAGAAAAAGGCAAAGAACATTATCGGGCTGGCAATTCAAAAATATGCGGCGGATCATGTCGCGGAGACGACGGTTTCCGTTGTGTCGCTGCCGAACGACGATATGAAGGGCAGAATTATCGGTCGTGAGGGCAGAAACATAAGAACGATAGAATCGCTGACAGGTGTGGAGCTTATCATCGACGACACGCCCGAGGCGGTAATCATTTCGGGATTTGACCCCATAAGACGCGAGGTTGCGAGAATTGCGCTTGAAAAGCTCATCATGGACGGGCGTATTCATCCGGCGAGAATCGAGGAAATGGTTGACCGCGCGAAGAAAGAGGTTGAGGCGACAATCAAGCAGGAGGGCGAGCAGGCGACGTTTGACACGGGTGTACACGGCTTGCATCCGGAGCTTATAAAGCTTTTGGGCAGACTGAAATTCAGGACAAGCTACGGGCAGAACGTTTTGAAGCATTCGATTGAGGTTGCGCACGTTGCGGGCGTTATGGCGGGCGAGCTCGGAGTTGACGTGACGATTGCGAAGCGTGCCGGACTTTTGCACGACATAGGAAAGGCAGTCGACCACGAAATTGAAGGCTCTCACGTTACGATAGGCGTTGACTTGGCGAGAAAATACAAGGAAAGCCCGGCTGTTGTACACGCGATCGAAGCGCATCACGGCGACGTTGAGCCGCAGACGATTGTGGCTTGCCTTGTGCAGGCGGCGGACGCGATAAGCGCGGCGAGACCCGGCGCGAGAAGAGAAAACATCGAAAGCTATATCAAGCGTCTTCAGAAGCTGGAAGAGATTGCGACGTCGTTTGACGGCGTTGACAAGTCGTATGCCATTCAGGCGGGCCGCGAGGTGCGCATAATGGTTAAGCCCGAAAAGATAGGCGACGGTGATATGGACTTTGTCGCAAGAGAAATTGTGAAGAAGATTGAGAGCGAGATGGAATATCCCGGTCAGATTAAGGTAAATATTATAAGAGAAACGAGAACGGTCGCTTACGCTAAGTAAATCGTATCAAAATTGATAAGCGCTTTCTTAAAAGCGTCTCATGTTCAATACAGTGAGACGCTTTTTTTATCATTTGGCAGATCTGGGTGATAACATGAATATACTTTTTATAGGCGATGTGTGCGGCAGAAGCGGAAGAGACGCGCTCTTTCAATATCTGCCGGACGTAAAATATGAATATGACGTCGACTTTACCGTGGCTAACGGCGAAAACAGCGCGGGAGGGCTCGGAATAACTCGCAGCACATATGAGGAAATGACGCGGGCGGGGGTTGAGTTTTTCACGCTCGGAAACCACGCGTTTTCAAAATCCGCCGAAGCGGAAGCGCTTTTTAAAGCGGGTGAAAACTTGGTGAGACCCGCGAATATGCTGCCCGTTTCGCTTCCCGGAAAGGGGCTTGAAATTGTCCGCGCGTCAAGCGGCGTGAAAATCGCGGTGATAAATTTGATAGGGCGGGCGTTTATGGAAAACGCCGACGATCCGTTTAAAGCTGCGGAGGCGCTCGTTTCGAAGGCGAAGGAGCATACGAATATAATACTGCTCGATTTTCACGCGGAGGCGACGAGCGAAAAGGAGGCGATGGGCTTCTTTCTTGACGGAAAGGTGAGCGCGGTTTTGGGAACGCACACGCACATTCAGACGGCGGACGCGAAAATTCTCCCCAAGGGCACGGCATATATGACGGACGTCGGCATGACGGGGGCGGAATATTCCGTGCTGGGCATGGACGTTGAGGCGGCGGTGGGGCGGTTTGTCGAGCCCGAGAAAAAGCACCGGTTTAAATCCGCCGAGGGAAAGGCGCGGTTTTGCGCGGTTTTGATGGATATTGACGAAAAGAGCGGCATGGCAAGGAGAGTGGAGCGGATTTGGAAATCATAAAAGTGGGCGGCTGCAAATTTTTATCGGACGAAGCTCTTTTGGAAAAGGGCGTGATAAACGGCTTTTCGCTGCGCTGCGGCGGGGTGAGCGAGGGGGATTCTGCTTCGCTCAACGTCGGAACGCGGCGCGGAGACGACGTAAAAAAGGCGGAGGATAATATAAAGACAGCGTCCGACGCGCTCGGGCTGAGCTACGAAAATTTGACGAGGACATATCAGACGCACACGAGCAATGTGGCGTTTGTCGAGGGTGAAAATATAGGCAAAGAAATGCCGGAGAGAACGGACGGCATTGTGACGGACGCGGTGAATGTGCCGCTGATGTGCTATTGCGCCGACTGCGTGCCGATACTTTTATATGAGGAAAGGCGGAAGCTTATCGGCGCGGTACACAGCGGGTGGCGCGGAACGGCGGGGAACATTGCGCAAAACGCGGTGCGGCTGATGGAAGAGCGCGGCGGAAAGGCGGAATTTGTGACGGCGCTGATAGGTCCCGCGATAGGAATGTGCTGCTATGAGGTCTCAGGCGAGGTCGGCGAGGTTTTTGCGGGCGACTACCCTGACTGCGTCTTAAAAAAGGCGGACGGGAAATACATGCTCGATTTGAAAAAAATCGTCGCGCTGCAGCTTGAAAGAGCGGGCGTGGCGCGGGAAAACGTGATAAATTCGGGAATATGCACGTCGTGCGAAAACGAAAGCTTTTTTTCGCACCGCGCGCAAAGGGGAAGAAGCGGACTTTTGGGAGGATTTATTGAAATAAGCCGGGAGTGAGACTGATGAAAAAATTGACGGCAATTTTGACTTTGATTGCAATGCTGACGATGTGCGGCTGCGCAAGGGTGGAGGACGAACCGGAAGAGGAGGACGTGAGCGGGGGCGTGATACAGCTGCAAATGCGCATCCCCGACACGCTTGACGTGCTTTTGACCGAGCGCGAGAGCGTGAGAGAGGCAATGCTCATTGTTTACGAGCCGCTTTTTAACGTGACGGAAAATTTCGGGATTGAAAATGTGCTTGCGGAGAGCTACACGTTTTCGTCCGACGCGATGACGCTGACGGTGAAGCTCAAAAGCAACGTGCTGTGGCACAACGGCGAGGTTTTGAGCGCAAAGGACGTCGTCTATACCGTGGAGAAGATAATGGCGAACCCCGAATCGTCGTATTACGAAAATTTAAAAAATCTTGAAAGTGTGGCGGCGGCGGGAAGCGGCGAGGTTGTTTTTCGCTTGAAAAAGCCGTATTCACAGTTTTTGTACGCGCTTTATTTCCCGATTGAAAACGACGGGGTTGACGCGTCGGAGGCGATTGTGGGAACGGGAGCGTTCAGGCTCGAGGATCGCGACGACAAGCAGATGATTTTAACACGCTTTGACGGCTGGCACGGCGGGCGAGCCGTCGCCGATAAGATAAACATTCAATACATGCGCACCTCAAAAATGGCGCAGGACGCATTTTCAACGGGAAAGCTCCATGCCGTTTCGGAAAAGATGATAGATTCGGAAAATTACGCGCTCAAGGAGGGCGTTGTGAGGACGGCGTACCCGAACGGGGTGTTTGAATTTTTAGGCTTTAACACAGAGAGCGGAATTTTTGCGGATTCTCTGATACGCGTGGCGGCGGCAAACGCGATTGACCGCAGCGCTCTGCGCGACGTTTACGGCGCGACGACAAGCTCGGGCTTCCCCGTGATGACATCGAGCGCGGCGTTTTCGCCGTCGTATGACACGGCAATCTATAACATCGAATACGCGCAGGAAATAATTTTTTCCGCGGGGTGGACGGACATCGACTACGACGGAAAACCGGAAAAGGCTGAAGACGGGAAGGTTAAAGAATTGGCGTTTACGCTGATTGTGTCGGATGCGGACAACGGACGAATTGCGGCGGCAGGAATTGTCAAGGAAGGACTTGAAGAGGCGGGATTTACGGTCTCGGTTGAGGTGCTTGACAGCGAGGAATATCAAAGTCGCATTAAAAGCGGGGATTACGACGCGTTTTTGGGCGCTGTTTTTGAGGGAGTGCCCTACGATTTGGAAGAGCTGATAGGCTCGGGCGGCGAGGTAAATTACTTTGGCTATTCCTCCTCCGAAATGGACGCGGCGCTCGATTCTGCGGCTGCGGCTGTGACACAGACGGCGTTCACCTCGGCATTTACGGCAATTCAGTCGGTATTTACAGCCGACCAACCGCTCGCGGGGCTTGTATTTACGGATAACGCGCTTATAACGCAGTCAACCGTTGAGGGCGAAATTTCGCCGTACCCGTATTCGCCGTATGCTAATATTGACAAATGGAGCATAAAGGCGGCGTAATAGAAAAAGAGCATATTGAAACATCTTTAACGGATTTTCAATATGCTCTTTTTTAAACTTATACTGAAATTCCATAAAAAAGTTTACTGAAAAGAGCGTGGGTAACTCAAGTGCGGCGGTAGACCGCGGGCGAGGACAAGCTGTTTGGTATGGGCACATGGTTTACAAAATGTCCGAGGACATGGTTTACACT
>JAJQCX010000070.1 GCA_021202495.1 Clostridia bacterium
AACGGCATGTACGGTGGTGTGAGAGGAGGGAGAAAATCCCTCCTACTCGATCGCTGCGGCGCAGGCGGGCGGAGCAAGCCCCGCCCTTACAACCGACACCGCGAGAAAATCGCGTAAAGATGGCTGATTTATGGTTTGGCGGCAGACCGCGGCGGGAGCAAGCCCCCGCCCTACGACCAAGACAGCAGGATTTTGTAAGGGTAGTGCCGCGATAGCGGGGGCGGTCAAGCGGGACGCTTGCGGCGGGAGAGGTCAAGCGGAACGCTTGTGGCGTTCGACGAATTTTGCTATGCGGTTTAAGGCTTCTTCGATGTTTTTTATCGAGTAGGCGTAGCTGCAGCGGATGAAGCCTTCGCCGGACGCGCCGAAGGCGGTGCCGGGAACTACGGCCACCTTTTCTTCCTCTAACAGCTTTTGCGCAAATTCCTCGCTTGTGAAGCCGGTTTCGGAAATGCTGGGGAAAACGTAGAACGCGCCTTCGGGCTCAAAGCAGCTCAGCCCCATGCTGCGGAACCCGTTTACCATGACGCGGCGGCGGTAGTTATATTCACGGCACATATGTTCAACGTCGGCGTCGCAGTTTTTGAGCGCTTCGATGGCGGCGTATTGTCCCGTTGTGGGAGCGCACATGATGGCGTATTGATGTATTTTTTTTATCACCGCCGAAAGCGGAGCGGGGGAAGCGGCATAGCCCAAGCGCCAGCCTGTCATGGCGAAGGCTTTGGAAAAGCCGTTTACGGTGACGGTTCGCTCGCGCATACCGTCGATTGAGGCAAATGAAACGTGCTTTCTGCCATAAGTAAGTTCGGAATATATCTCGTCCGAAAGAACGATAACGTTCGTGGGACGGAGAACGTCGGCAATCTTTTCAAGGTCTTCCTTTGTCATAATTGCGCCGGTGGGGTTGTTGGGGAAGGGAAGAACGAGAACCTTTGTCTTGTCTGTCAGCTTTTCGGAAAGCTTTTCGGGTGTGAGCTTGAAATTGTCCTTTTCCTCGGTGACAATCGGCACGGGCGTGCCGCCGGCTAAAAGAGTGCAGGGCTTGTAGCAGACAAAGCTCGGCTCGGGAATGAGCACCTCGTCGCCCGGCTCCAAAAGGGCGCGGAGCGTGATGTCAATCGCCTCGCTGCCGCCGACCGTGACGACAATTTCATCTGAGGCGTCGTATTGGAGGTTGTATTTTCGCGCCAAATAGCGCGAAATTTCCTCGCGAAGTTCAGCAAGACCCGAATTTGAGGTATAGTGAGTGAAGCCCTTTTCGAGCGAATAGATGCCTGCCTCGCGGATTGTCCACGGGGTGACAAAGTCGGGTTCTCCGACACCGAGGGAAATCGCGTCCTTCATTTCGCTGACGATGTCGAAAAATTTGCGTATGCCCGAAGGGGGAATTGATGCGGAGGTTTTGGCGAGAGCCTTTTCGTAATCAATCATAAGGTGATTACCTCCCGCATATCCTCCTCCTGATTTTCAAAGAGGACGTTTTCTTTCTTATAAGTCTTCAAAACAAAGTGGGTTGCCGTGGAAACGACCGAATCCATCTGCGCGAGCTTTTCGGAAACGAAGCGCGCGACGTCCTGAAGGGTTTTGTCCTCGACCTCAAGCAAAAGGTCATATGCGCCGCTCATGAGAGTGAGGCTTTTGACCTGCGGATATTTATAAATGCGTTCGGCGATTTTGTCAAAGCCTTCGCCGCGCTGAGGGGTGATTTTGAGCTCTATATATGCTTTTATCCAGCTTTTGTCGGTCTTTTCCCAATTGACGAGTGTGCGGTAGCCCAAGATAATCTTTTCGTCTTCAAGCTTCTTTACGGCGGCGGCGACTTCATTCTCGTCTGCGTTGAGCATGAGCGCGAGCTGCGGTATTGTTGTTCGGGAATCGTTTTCAAGTATGGATAGAATTTCTTTCTGCATGATTTATACCTCCGATAAAAACATTGAATGTATTATATCATCCGAAGGATTTTTGATATAATTGCATTAATGCGATTATTATATACCACATTTCCGAAAAAAGCTACTGTTTTTTTGAAATAATATTATTCAAATCGGCAGGTGGAGAAAATTTTTTGCCGTTCGTGCCAAATTCGTGCATTTCGTGCCAAGGGGATTGCAAATTTTTTGTGGAATGATATAATAATTTACATGAAATTCTAATAAAAAGGAGAGTGGCTGTTATGTACAAATTGAAGAGAGCCGTAGCGCTGATTTTGTGCGCGGCGATGCTGCTGTGCTTTGTTCCGGCGGCGGGCGCGGCTGAAACGGAGGGCGTTTGCGGCGACAATCTGACTTGGGCGCTTGAGGGAGAGAAGCTTATTATCAGCGGCACGGGGAGGATGTATGACTATAAGAGTACGCCGCCTTGGTGCGGTCTTGAGTTTTCGGAGGCTGTGATAGGCGACGGCGTGACAAGCATAGGTAGCTACGCGTTTTATAAGTGCGACAGTTTAAAATTCATAACTGTTCCCGCGGGGATTACAAGCGTGGGAAAGATGGCTTTTGCCGCGTGTGACGGGGTGTATATAAAGGTTGACGGCGAAAATCCCTATTACACATCGGTAAACGGGGTGCTTTTCAATAAGGATGAAACGGAGCTTATCGCATATGCGAAAAACGTGAGCAATTCATATTCCGTTCCCTCGGGTGTGAAGGTTATTGCGGAGAGCGCATTTTACGGCAACGACGTTTTGGAGGAGGTGAGCATACCTTCGGGAGTGACTTCGATAGGAAGTGAGGCGTTCGCTCACTGCGACAGCCTTATGAGCATAACGCTGCCTTCGGGTGTGATAAGTATAGGGGACGGGGCTTTTTGCGGCTGTTGGAGTTTGGAGAGCATAACGCTCCCCACAACTATTACGAGCATCGGTGAGGGTGCGTTTGACGATACGTATTATTATGACCATGATGATAATTGGGACGAAGACGGGGCGCTGTACATAGGAAAATATTTGATAGCGGGATTCTCCGTGGGAGATTACGCAATAAAAAGCGGAACGCTTGTGATTGCGGACGGTGCGCTTTGCGGATGTGATATGACCGGTGTAACTATTCCGTCAAGTGTAAAGAAAATAGGAAATGAAGCGTTTTACGGTTGTTACGCAATGACGAGTGCGACGATAAAGAGCGGCGTGACAAGCATCGGCGACGGTGCTTTTGCGGAGTGTTATGCGTTGGAGAGCATCACAATACCGTCAAGCGTGAAAACGATAGGCGATAACGCTTTTTACGGCTGTTACGCAATGACGAGCGCGACGATAAAAAGCGGAGCGGAAAGCATCGGAAATGCCGCTTTTGCCGAGTGTTATGCATTGGAAAGCATAATAATACCGTCAAGCGTGAAAACGATAGGCGATGAAGTGTTTTACGGCTGTTATGCAATGACGAGCGCGACGATAAAGAGCGGAGCGGAAAGAATCGGCGATTATGCTTTTGCCGTATGCTTTGCGCTTGAGAGCATAACAATACCGTCGAGTGTGACTGAGATTGGTGATATGGCGTTCTATGGCTGCGACAGCCTAACGAGTATAACAATTCCTTCAAGTGTGACAAAGATTGGCGATAGCGCGTTTGAAAGCTGCGAGGCATTGGAAAACATTTCACTTTCGAGTAATTTGACAAGCATAGGAAGTACGGCTTTCGGTTATTGTTATTCCTTGCGTGAAATAACGATACCGTCAAGCGTGACGAGCATAGGAATTGAAGTATTTATCGGCTGCGACTTGGCAATTGAGGTTGATGCGGAAAATTTGTATTACAGTGCATCCGGAGGAGTGCTTTTTGACAAGAGCGGGACGGAGCTTGTGTCTTACGCGAAAGATGCGTCAAGCTATGTTGTTCCCGACGGGGTGGAAACGATATGCGATTACGCGTTTGAATACAGTAATTTAAAGAGCGTGACAATTCCGGCGAGTGTGACGAGCATTTGTGACGGCGCGTTTTACCGCTGTATTAAGCTTGATGATGTATATTACGGCGGGAGCGGAAAGGAATGGGAAAGCGTTGCTATAGGTTCGGGAAATTATTTTCTTTTGAATGCGAGTATTTATCCGTGCGATTATGTGTATGAGGGAGAATACTATTACACAATTAAATCAATCTCGGAAAACGGCACTGTCAAGCTGGTGAAGAATATGCCCTGTGACGAGGGCGGAGTTCTTGCGGCGGCAAAATACCGTGACGGGATTTTGATTGAAGTGAAGCTGACGGAAATCGGGGAAATTGATATGACGGCAACGACGGAGATTGAAACGAGTCTTTCTGCGGGGAAAAACGAAACACTTAAGGCATTTGTTTGGAAGGGATTGAATGATGAAGTGCCGTTGAGTGATGTTGCGGTGTATGAGGGATAAAGATGGAACGGGAGCCTGCGGGCTCTCGTTTTTTCACGGTTGACAATGGGTGAATGAGGGATGTATAATAATATAAAAAATGACGAATCGGAGAGATAAGAGGATGAAGAAAATTTCACATATGAAAAAACCGGCATGGGTGTTGGGCGTTTTGTTTTGCACGCTGGGGATTGCGCTTTGTACCAAGGCGGGGCTGGGGCTTTCGATGATAGCCGCGCCGCCTTACATAATACATGTTAAGCTGTCCCGGTATTTTTCGTTTTACACGCAAGGCATGTCGGAATATGTGTTTCAGTTTATTTTGCTGGTGGTGACAGGCTTAATTTGCCGCACGTTTCGCATGAGGTGGCTTTTGTCGTTTGTGACGGCGGTGATTTCGGGATTTGCGCTTGACGGGTGGTTTTTGCTCTTTGGGGGAAACGGGGTTGTGGAAAGTATAGCTGTGAGAGTGGCGCTCTTTATCTTCGGCGAGCTTTTCACGGCGCTGGCAATTGCATTTTATTTCAGAACGAATTTGCCGCAGCAGGTTTATGAGCTGCTTGTGGCGGAGGTTTCGGCAAGATATAATTTAAACCGTGACAAGGTGAAAATGGTAAACGATGTGTCATATTTGGCGCTGTCGGTTATTTTGGCGTTGGTGTTAAACAGGTCGCTGCAGGGCGTGGGGATCGGCACGGTTGTGATAACGCTTGTGAACGCGCCGCTGATTGCGATCTTCGGGAAGATTTTAGATAAATTATTTATATTTGATTGAGTGGGAGATTGAAATGAAGCAGAAAACTGTTTTTGTGTGCAAGGAATGCGGATATGAGGCAGTGAAGTGGCTCGGAAAATGCCCCTCGTGCGGAACATATATGAGCATGATTGAGGAAAAGGCGGAGGAACCGCAAAAAAAAGCTGCGTCGGGAAAGGCGACGGAGCTTAAGACGCTTAATGCAATCGACATGAGCGTTGACGAAACGCGCACCTCATCGGGCAGCCGCGAGCTTGACAGAGTTTTGGGCGGCGGCATTGTGCGCGGGAGCCTTGTTTTGTGCGGAGGCGAGCCGGGGATTGGAAAATCGACGCTGCTGTTACAAGTCGCGAGCTTTTGCGCGGAAGGTGAAACGGTTGTATATATATCGGGCGAGGAGTCGGAAAAGCAGATAAAAATAAGAGCGGAGCGGCTGGGAGTGGGCACGTCGAAAATGCTTGCGGCAAATGAGACCGACCTTAACGCCATACTTGCCGCGATAGACTCCTCGGGGGCAAAGACGGTGATAGTCGACTCGATACAGACGATATATTCATCGGAGCTTTCGAGCGCGCCGGGCAGCGTGGGACAGGTGAGAGAATGCACTCTAAGCTTTATGCGCGTGGCGAAGGAAAAGGGGATAACGTTTTTCATTGTCGGTCATGTGACGAAGGAAGGTGCGATCGCGGGACCGCGAGTTTTGGAGCACATGGTTGACTGCGTGCTCTATTTTGAAGGAGAGCGGCACCAGAGCTACAGAATTGTGCGGGCGGTTAAAAACCGCTTCGGTTCGACGGACGAGATCGGCGTTTTTGAAATGAGGGACAAGGGGCTTGTTGATGTGCCGAATCCGTCGTTGATGCTCCTTTCGGGGCGGCCTATCGACGTGCCGGGCAGCGCGGTTGTGTGCGCTGTTGAGGGAACGAGACCTATTTTGTCGGAAATACAGGCGCTGTGCGTCAAGACGTCGTTCGCAATGCCGAGAAGGACGGCGGACGGAGTTGATTTTAACCGACTGACGCTGCTCTGCGCGGTGATTGAAAAGGCGCTCGGATACAGAATGAGCGAGAACGACGTTTACATAAACGTGACGGGCGGGATAAGAATACCCGAAAACGCGTGCGATTTGGCGATTGCGGCGGCGATAATTTCGTGCTGCTTGGAAAAGCCGCTGCCGGAGGACATGGCGTTTTTCGGTGAGGTAGGATTGACGGGCGAGGTGCGCACAGTCACGATGGCGCAAAGGCGGCTGACGGAGGCGGCAAAGATGGGATTCGGCAAGTGCATGATGCCGTTTGACGCGCTGGGGTCGATTGAGAAAAATGAGATTGAAATAGTTTCGGTGAAAAATTTGGGCGACGTGGTCGCTTATGTAAAGGGAATGTGAGAATAATGAAGAAGAATGTGCTGATAACGGGCGGCGCGGGAGGAATCGGGAGCGAATGTGCGCGGATTTTCGCGGAGAACGGGTATCGGGTGGGGATTGCGTACAACGAAAGCGAGCGGGAGGCGAAAAGGCTTAAGGCGGAGCTTTCGGAGAAAGACGCGGAATGTGAAATTTTCCGCTGTGACGTTGCTTCGCGCGGGGAGGTTGAGGCGATGTTCATGAGCTTTTCGCAGACGCTTGGCGAGGTCGATGTGCTGATAAATAGCGCGGGGACGGCGCAGCAGAAGCTTTTTTGCGATATTACGCTGTGGGAATGGAACAGAATGTTTGACGTGAACGTGACGGGCGTTTTTAACACATGTCAGTGCGCACTGCGGGATATGATAGACAAAAAGGCGGGCAGCATTGTGAACGTGAGCTCAATGTGGGGGATAACGGGCGCGTCGTGCGAGGCGCATTACAGCGCGGCAAAGGGCGCGGTGATTGCGCTGACAAAGGCGCTGGCGAAGGAATACGGCTTGTCGAACATAAGAGTGAATTGCGTCGCGCCTGGCGTGATAGATACGAAAATGAACGCGCATTTGTCAAATGAGGATTTGGCGCAGTTGGCGGAAGAAACCCCCTTAGGAAGAATCGGCACGCCGCGCGAGGCGGCGGAGGCGATATATTTTTTGGCGTCGGACAGTGCGTCGTTTGTGACGGGGCAGGTTTTGACTGTGGACGGGGGATTTATATAATAAAAAACCATCCTTATACAGGATGGTTTTTCGTGGTGGACCTGAAGGGATTCGAACCCTCGACCTCTCGGATGCGAACCGAACGCTCTCCCAACTGAGCTACAAGCCCGTATATAAAGAGACATTCTAATTCTAAAAGAATGTCTCTTATTTGGTGACCCTACCGGGACTCGAACCCGGGTCTTCGCCGTGAGAGGGCGACGTCCTAGACCGCTAGACTATAGAGCCAAGTCACTTGACTTGTTAATAATAGCACCGAAAATCGAATTTGTCAATAGTAAATTTAAAAAAATTATTATTTGTCAATATAATGCGTGACAAAAGGAAAAATGAGTGATATAATAGAGATATGAATATAGAA
>JAJQCX010000045.1 GCA_021202495.1 Clostridia bacterium
TAATGTGCTGTTGGACATTCTCTTTTCACCTAAAAAGTAAATGCTGTTGCCGTGAAACATCACACGCTTTAATTTATGGAATCGGAGGATAAATAATGGGACTTTTTAAATGGTTAGGTTTTGGCGGAAAAACGCGGGACGCGCCAGGAGGGGCGGCGAACATTCCCGATATTCAAAACAGTGTGCGTGACAGCGGTCAGACATTTACCTTCGGCAGAGCCGACAGCGGTGAACGTGTTGACGAGAAATCATCTCTGCAAATCGCGACAGTATATGCCTGTGTTCGTCTTTTGGCTGAGACTGTGGCGGGACTTCCGCTGCACCTCTATCGCTATGTTGACAACGACGGCAAAGAAAAGGCGGTCGAACATCCGTTATATAAAATTCTCTATCGGCAGCCGAATCCTGAGATGACATCGTTCAGCTTTCGTGAATGCCTGATGACGCACTTGCTTCTTTGGGGCAACGCATACGCGCAGATTGTTCGTGACGGCAAAAACAACATTCTCGGCCTGTATCCTCTCATGCCGCAGAATGTGGAGATTGACCGTGACGAACATGGTAGCATCTATTACATCTATCACGCCTATGAGGACGACAAAGCGGGAGAAACAGGCAAGGACTACTACTTTAAGCGGGAAGAAGTTCTCCATATCCCCGGCTTGGGATTTAACGGGTTGGTCGGCTTCTCGCCCATCGGCATGATGAAGAATGCCTTAGGCTCCGCTATTGCCGTGGAAAAGTACGGCTCATCATTCTTCCGAAACGGCGCACAGCCCTCCGGCGTTTTGGAGCATCCGGGGACGCTGAAAAATCCCGAAAAGGTGCGTGACGCATGGGAAAGCGTATATGGCGGAGCGTCAAACGCGCACCGTGTGGCAATTTTAGAAGAGGGTATGAAATATACAGCCATTTCGCTTCCGCCGGAGGACAGTCAATTCTTGGAGACGCGCAAATTCAGCGTGGAGGAGATATGTCGGATATTCCGTGTGCCGCCTCACCTTGTACAGGACTTGGAACACGCCACGTTCAGCAATATTGAACATCAGGGTATTGACTTTGTGCAGCATTCCGTAACGCCGTGGCTTGTTCGATGGGAGCAGGTGATTGTTAAGGATATTCTGTTGGAGGACGAACAGGATGTGTATTTTCCCAAATTTAATGCGAACGGGCTTCTTCGCGGCGACTACCAAAGCAGAATGAACGGCTACGCCGTAGCGTTCGCCAACGGCTTTATGTCGCCCAATGAAATACGCCGCTTAGAAAACCTTAACCCCATTCCGAAAGAGGACGGCGGTGACGACTACTACTTGAACGGCTCATATACAAAGCTTTCGATGGCAGGCATCGCTTACGGAGTGAACACGGAAAAAGAGGAAGAATCCGAAGGGAACAGGGAAAGTCAGCCGAGTGAGAACAGGCGTGAAGGAAGGAGAAATATACAATGAGAAAATTTTGGAATTGGATAACGAATGACGCGGGAGAAAGAACGCTGCGTCTCGAAGGACCCATAGATTCCGATGATATGTGGGGCAATTCGGTAACTCCCGCATGGTTTCGCAGTGAACTCGAATCCGGCGAGGGCGACATTACGGTTTGGATAAATTCACCCGGAGGCTCGGTATGTGCCGCCGCCGAGATTTACACAATGCTGCGCGACTACAAGGGCAAGGTTACCGTCAAAATTGACGCAGTCGCCGCGTCGGCGGCATCCGTGGTCGCAATGGCAGGTGATGTTGTGTTAATGTCGCCTGTCGCGATGATGATGGTGCATGACCCCGCAACCGTCGCTATGGGAAACCGCGCGGAAATGGAGAAGGCAATCGAAACACTTGACGCAGTCAAAGAGAGCATCATCAATGCGTACAGCGCCAAGACCGGACTGTCACATAACAAAATCTCATCGCTGATGTCCAACGAAACATGGCTGGACGCAAAGGAAGCCTTAAAACTGGGCTTCTGCGATGAGATATTATTCACTTCTGATGAAAAATCCGGCGAAGAAGATGAAAAGCCGGATAGTCCGGACGAGGATGACCCCGACAAGGACAAACCGAACGAAGATGGCGACGACGATGAAAAGGAAGATGTGCATCTCTATTCAACACGCATCATGAATCGGATGATTTTAAACCATATCGGCGTGACGGATGAAACACAGACAAAACCTCCGCTGCCTTTTATCGGCATGGACGGCACAACGGCGGACGGCAGCGTCCCATACACAATTTTATCAAAACAGCTGGAGTTCTTACGATGAGCCCCGGCTATTTTTATACACCAAACAACAAAATTATGGAGGCAGAAAATTATGAGTAAAATTCTTGAACTGAGAACTAAAAGAGCAGCCCTGTGGGAGCAGACGAAGAAGTTTCTCGAAGATCATCGCGGTGAGAACGGTCTTGTTGCGCCGAATGCCGTGGAACAGTACAATAAGATGGCGACCGATGTCAAGGCTTTGGGAGATGAGATTAATCGTCTTGAAGAACAGGAATCATTGGAGGCACAGCTTAACGCGCCGACAACTAAGCCCGTAACGGGAAGTCCGAAGGCTGAAACGAAGGCTTCCGGCAAGGCGACCGCTACGCCGGAGTATTCCGACGCTTTCTGGAACATGATTCGTATGCACGGAAATTACGGCGAAATCAGAAACGCGTTATCTGCCGGAGTGGACAGCGAGGGCGGATATACCGTGCCGGATGAGTTCGAGCGTAAGCTCATTGAAGCATTGGAGGAAAACAACATCTTCCGCACAATGGCGCACACCATCCACACATCCTCCGGGACTCGCAAAATTCCGATTGCGGAGGAAAGCGGCGAAGCGTCATGGATTGATGAGGGCGAGGAAATCCCCGAAACAACCGAAACCTTCGGTCAGACAACGCTTTCCGCGTACAAGCTCGGCACTATGATTAAAATCTCAAACGAGCTTCTGAACGATTCGGCGTTTGACCTTGCAGCATATATTTCTCAGCGTTTTGGCGTGATGATGGGCAACGCGGAGGAAAACGCCTTTATCAACGGCGACGGCATCGGAAAGCCTCTCGGAATTTTGGACGATGCCGGCGCGCAGGTCGGAGTTACAGCCGCAAGCAAGACAGCCGTAACGTTCGACGAAATCTATCAGCTGTATTATTCGCTCAAAAGTCCGTACAGAAAGAAAGCGACCTTCCTCTGCAATGAGGCTCTTGTACTTCAGATGATGACGATTAAGGACGCGAACAACAACTACATCTGGAAGCCCGGTCTCGGCATTGCGGAGCCTGACACGCTTCTTAACAGACCGCTTAAGACATCGTCATATATGCCGGCTGTCGAAGCGGGAAATAAGACGCTGCTCTTTGGCGACATGAACTACTATTGGATTGCCGACAGACTTGGACGCACGTTCCGCAGACTCAACGAGCTCTATGCCCGCACCGATCAGGTCGGTTTTATGACCACGCAACGTGTGGACGGGAAGCTGATATTGCCGGAAGCGGTGCAGGTGCTTCAGATGGCTGCGGGTGCCTGATATCGGATTCGATATCGGAAAGGAGATGGATGCCGAATGAGCCTCGTATCACTTGAAGAAGCGAAGAACTATCTGCGTGTGGATACTTCCGACGATGATGCTCTTATCGGCGTCCTTCTTTCCTCCGCCTGCAGACTGTGCGCTGACGTGGCGCGGCTTACGGATGAAGAATGGAACGCTGTAGACGGCGGCGATAACAACGGCATATATTCGGATGAGGATTTAACGTATATCCGCGAGGTCATGAATGTGGCTGTGCTTTACGCGCTCGGATATTTGTATGAACATCGCGAGGAAGCCGACCATCACGATTTGCTTATGACGCTCCGAAGTCTGCTCTTTGCTGTACGGGAGGGTGTGTTTTGATGAAGATATCTCTCTTAAATGAAAAGATAACATTTGAGAAAAACACAGTCACAATTGATGAAAACGCCAATCACAAAAACGCGTGGAGTGAATATTTCACTTGTTACGCCTATGCGGACACATCAGGCGCAAAAGGCGAAAAGGAATCCGCGGGGATAACAGTGACAGAGAGCGGCTTGGTATTTACACTTCGTTTCTGCAGCGAGCTTTCAGAACTTGACACTACCCACTATCGTGTGCGCTTTCACGATGAGCCGTACAACATCACATCCATAGACATGATGAACTACAGCCGCAGGACACTCAAAGTGACCTGCGAAAAAGAACGGAGGGACAGCTAAAGATGGCGAAAACAATCAGCATTGATGAAATGGCAAGTGCGATAAACGAAGGGCTGCAGGAGTACGCCAATCTTGCGGCGGATGATATGAAAGATGCCGTGAGAAAAACGGCAAAGTCCGTGAAGGAAGAGATCTCCGCCAACGCTCCCATAAAGAGCGGCGCGTATAAGAAAAGCTGGGCGGCAAAAGAAACGGCGGAGAGCGCGGAAACCTTGTCAGTGACAGTCTATTCAAAAAATCGCTATCAATTGGCGCACCTTCTTGAAAAAGGTCACGCGCTCAGAGGCGGCGGCAGAACGAAAGCTTTTCCTCATATTGCTCCCGCCGAAGAAACGGGCGAAGATATGCTTTTGAAGCTGATAGAACAGGCGTTGAACTGACGGAGGCGAGATTATGACACATCAAGAAGTAATCAAAATGATGGAGGAACTTGACATTCCTTTTGCGTATGACCATTTCGCGGAAGGTGAAGCGCCGGAGCCGCCGTTCATCTGCTTTCTCTATCCCGCATCTCAAAATTTCGGTGCGGACAATATCGTATACTTCAGCTGCAATTCACTTGATATTGAACTGTATACCAACGTCAAAGAGCCTGACCTTGAAGCAACTGTTGAGGAAGTCCTGACGGCGCATGAGTTATATTATGAAAAATCCGAAGTATGGATTGAATCGGAAAAACTGTATGAAGTCCTCTACTCCCTCGCGGTGTAGAGGACAAATTATGAAGGGAGATTTTTGCTATGGCAAACAAAGCGAACAAGGTGAAATTCGGACTAAAAAATGTTCATTACTCGAAAATCACCTTCGACGAGGACGGCAATGCAACATTTGCGGCGCCGGTGCGTATTCCGGGCGCGGTGAATTTGTCGATGGACCCCGAAGGCGAGCCGGAGGTTTTTTGGGCGGACAATATTGCCTACTACGTCATGAACAACAATTCCGGCTACACCGGCGACCTTGAGATTGCCCTTGTGCCTGAGTCCTTCCTTGTGGACATCCTCCACGAAGAGGAGGACAGCAACGGCGTATATGCCGAAAGCATGGAGGTTGAATTGGAACATTTCGCGCTGCTCTTTGAGTTTAACGGAGATATTCGCAAAACCCGCCATGTGATGTATAACTGCACCTGCTCTCGTCCGACGATTGAAGGCTCCACAACGGAGGATTCAAAGGAAGTTCAGACAGAGACACTGAGCCTTACCGCGACAGCTCTCGCGAATGGCTACGTTAAAGCCAAAACCGGCACAAATACGTCGGAAGAAGTATACAATGCGTGGTATGACGCGGTATATGAGCCGCAAAACACGGGCGAGTGATTTTAAAGAGCAAAGGGCGGAAGTTTTACTATGGCGCTGACAAAAACAATCAATATTGACGGAATAGACGTAACATTCCGCGCTTCCGCGGCGGTGCCGAGATTGTACCGCATCCGCTTTGGGCGCGATATATATAGGGACCTTCGTCAGCTTGAAAAAAGCGTGGGCGAAAGCAGCGAAGATGCAAGTGAGCTTGATGTCTTTTCATTGGAACTTTTTGAAAATATAGCGTTCATCATGGCGCGTCACGCTGACCCTGAGAATGTGTCGGACAGCCCCGATGAATGGCTCGAACAATTCAACACATTTTCGATATATCAGGTGCTGCCGGAGCTGATTGATTTGTGGGGTTTGAATGTGCAGACACAGTCTGAGTCTAAAAAAAACTCGAAAAACAGAACGTGAAATGACAACCGAGCTTTTTCTTCTGCGCTGCGTTCAGCTGGGAATATCTATTCGTGATTTGGATTTGCTCACTATCGGGATGTGTACGGATATGTTCACGGAAAACCTAAACGACGATTACGACTATCCGCTGACGCCGACGCAGGAAATGATGGATTCATTTTAACGAAAATTCCCCGTCCGATGTTTGAATCGGGTGGGGAATCCGTTTATAATCCATTCTTTTCAATTCGTTGTGTTGCTATGTCGTAGACCTCATCGTCTTCCCTGACACCGATTACAATGATGACCATATCGTTATTCTGACGGATAACCTTGTAAACAACTCGAATGCCGCTTGAACGAAGCTTGATTTTGAGAAAGCCGGTGAGGTCATTGCCGCCCTTGTTACCCAGCGGATGTCCAAAACCGCCTTCGGAAACGGGAAGAGGATTTTCACTCACTTTTGCGATAGCTTTCCGAACGAGCTTGCGTGGGCTGCCATCGATTTTTTTCAGGTCTTTGACTGCTTCCGGAAGATATTTTACAGTCCATTTCATTCAATATCCACCTCGACATCCGCAAGGTCATCTTCAGTAAATTCAAACTCACGGTCAACATCTTCCTGAGAGACAAGTGTGTTAGGATCGAATTTGGTCATGCGTTCGGTCGCGATGGTAAGCAGACGAGCATCGTTTACCTCATCCATGAGGCGGACATATTCCTCCGGCGAGAGCAGGACACATTCAGCGGCATTATTTTTCATGACGACCTTTGCGCCGCTGCGACGGACATCTTCAAAAATTTTCCCGGCCTGACCACGGTTAAAAAGCGAAATGGATATAGTGTCTTGAATTGCTGCCATGATATTAGGCATGATGTTTCACCTCCTATCATTAGTTTAACACTGAAAGCAGGAAAAGTCAACGTAATAACAACAAATTTATCAGTAAATAAATTGTTGTTGCAGCAACCAACCAATATAGGTGAGGATACTCTTTCATTGTCTAAGTTAATGGATTTTTCATATTTTATTCAGCCGTTCCTCACGAGCTTCTTCCAACGTAATATCCGCAGGAATACTGCCGTAAAGAGATTCTATGGCATCAATTTTGTCTTTATACGGAGAGGTCAGCTTTGCGATTGTTTTTCCGTTGCGCGTGATGAAAACATCCTGTGCGGATGCCATAAGAAGATATTTGTCAAGATTTGAGTCAAGCTCCTCTGATGTGATAAACACACGGCAAAACCCCTTTTCCGCAGCTTTTTTATTGAAACCATTATATCTTAAATAAACAATTTAGTCAACGATTTCGGACGATTTTGGCATCTTAATAAAATCGTTCAAAGGAGGTGTTGAGAGTGGCTAACCGCATCGCAGGCATAACGGTTGAAATCGGAGGCGATACTACAAAGCTTTCGTCGGCATTGAAGAATGTCAACTCTGAAATCAAATCGACACAGACACAGCTTAAGGATGTGGAGAAGCTTTTAAAGCTCGACCCATCCAATACGGAGCTGCTGACGCAAAAGCAGAAGCTTCTGACCACCGCCATCTCTGACACCAAAGAAAAGCTGACCACGCTGAAAACCGCAGCGGAGCAGGCAAACGAAC
>JAJQCX010000089.1:0-4296 GCA_021202495.1 Clostridia bacterium
GTTTGACAGTGTTTTTGTTTTTTCACTGTCTCTCATAAAGGGAGCATATCATATTCGGGGCAGTCTTTTTGCATTGGATTATGTACTGGACAAAAGGGGAGGATAATAGTATAATAGAGTGGTAAGCGGGTGATAAAAGTGGGATTGCTTGAGGAGAAAATAAAGACGCTGCCTTCGTCGCCGGGGGTGTATATTATGAAGAACAAGGACGGGAAAATAATATACATCGGCAAGGCAAAAGTGCTGAAAAATCGGGTAAAACAGTACTTTATGAATTCGGCGAACCATTCGCCCAAAGTGAGGGCCATGGTGGAAAATATTGCGGATTTTGAATATATAATGTGCGACAGCGAGATGGAAGCGCTGGTTTTGGAGTGCAATTTGATAAAGGAGCACAAGCCGAAGTATAATATTTTGCTTAAGGACGGGAAAAATTATCCGTATATAAAATTGACGCTGAACGAGGAATACCCTAAAATGCTCTATGTGAGGCGGGCGGAAAACGACGGGGCGAGGTATTTTGGACCTTATCCGAGCGGTTTTTCGGTGAGAGAGACGTTTGACATTGTGAAGCGCATTTTTAAGATTGCGCACTGCAAAAAGTCCTTTCCAAAGGACATTGGGAAGGAGCGACCGTGTCTTTATTATGCTATGGGGAGCTGCTGCGCGCCGTGCAGCGGCAAGGTTTCGAGTGAGGAATATCGGACGATTTTTGACGAGATTTGTGATTTTTTGTCGAGAAATGATGATGAATTGACGAATAATCTGCAAAAAGAGATGGAGCAGGCTGCGGCGGATTTGGAATTTGAACACGCGGCGCTTTGCCGCGACAAGCTTGAGGCTATAAGAAACCTTTCGGAGAAGCAAAAGGTGTTATCGACCTCGGGCGGCGACGCGGATTTCTTTGCTGTCGCGGCGGAGGACATACTGGCGAGCGTGGAGGCGTTCTTTGTGCGCGGGGGAAAGCTCATCGGCACGGAGACGTTTGACATAAAGGGCGACAGCGCGTCGGATGAGGCGAGAATACTGGCGGACTACCTTGACCAGTATTACACGGGCGAGGTTTTCGTGCCGAAGGCGGTATATATTTCGCATGAAATTGAGGATGCGGACACTCTGTCCGAATTTTTGAGCGAAAAGAGAGGCTCGAAGGTGAGCGTGAGCGTGCCTGTGCGCGGCGAAAAGAAAAAGACGGTCGACATGGCGGTGAAGAACGCGAAGCACAGCATTGAGCGCATGAAGACCGAGCAGATAAAGGAGAAGATGAAGCAAAATTCGTTAATTGAGCTCGCGGAGGCGCTGAGGCTTGAGGTGATACCCGACAGGATAGAAAGCTACGACATTTCGCACACGTCGGGCGAGGAAAACGTGGCGGCGATGGCGGTGTTCAAAAACGGGCGACCGTCGAAGCGCGATTACAGAATATTTAAGATAAAGAGCGTTGAAGGAGCAAACGACGTTGCGGCGTTAAAAGAGACGTTGGAGCGCCGATTTACGCATGAGAAACGCGAGAAGGACGGAAAGTTTGACGAGCTGCCGGATCTTGTTTTGATGGACGGCGGCTTGGCACAGCTTCACGCGGCACAAGAGGTGTTTGAAAAATTGGGGATAGACATTCCGGTGTTCGGCATGGTAAAGGACGATCGCCACAGAACGCGGGGCGTTGTGTCGGACGAGGGAGAGGTTTATTTAAAGCCGACGGGCGGCGCGATAAGGCTTGTGACATACATTCAGGACGAGGTACACAACACGGCGATAAATTATCACAGAAAGCTGCGCGAAAAAAAGATGCTCGGAAGCGAGCTTGAAAAAATCCCCGGTATTGGCGAGGCGAAGCGCAAGGCGCTGATGACGCATTTTAAAAGCATTGAAAAGATAAAGACGGCGGATGCGGAAGCTCTTGCGGAAGTAAAGGGGATAAGCGCGAAAAACGCCGAAGAAATTTATAAATTCTTCAGGAAGGAGACGGAGAACGATGATATTGACGTATGAGGACGTGAGGAAGAACGAGAAGATAAACACATATATCAGAAAGGCTGACGAGTCGCTTTTGGCGATGGGGTATACGGAGCACAGCTTTGCCCATGTGACAAAGGTGGCGCAGTGCGCGGGAATGATACTGCGGGAGCTCGGCTACAGCGAGCGTGAGGCTGAGAACGCGAGAATTGCGGGATATATGCACGACATAGGAAACGTGATAAACAGAATCGACCACGCGCAGAGTGGGGCGGCGATGGCGTTCAGGCTGCTTGAAACTATGGGCGCGGACGCGGAAACGATTGCGACGATTGTGACGGCGATAGGAAACCATGACGAGGCGACGGCGTTTCCGGTGAACCCGGTTGCGGCGGCGCTGATAATCGCGGACAAGACGGACGTGACATATACGAGGGTGAGAAACAATGACCCGTCGAAGTTTGACATACACGACAGGGTGAATTATTCGGTAAAGAAATCGACGTTGAACGTTGACGCGGAAAAGGGCGAGATACAGGCGAGGCTGAGAATTGACACGTCGATGTGCTCGGTGATGGACTATTTTGAAATATTTTTGGAGCGCATGATTTTGTGCCGCAAGGCGGCGGATAAGCTGGGCGTGAAATTTGTGCTGAGAATAAACGGGCAGAAGCTGTTATAGAATGAAAAAAGCCGCACCGGTGTAAAATCGGCGCGGCTTGATTTTTGTTGGGAGCAAGTCAGTCCATACAAAGAGCATATTCAAATTTCAATTTAACTCAGAAATACATTAAGGAGCCCGATGGATTGTAATGCCAAAATAAGCATCATAATCGGAGCTATGTATTTAATCATGATATTGTACAATTTTTTTTCGTTTGAACGGATGCCCGCTTGATTCCATTTCGTCGGAAATCCATTTTGAACCCACAACCCATCCTATCAGGATGCAGGAGAAAAGTGAAATAAACGGCATCATTACACTGTTGCTTATATAATCCATGATGTCCAAGAGCTGCCCGACGGTTCCGTTGGGCAGAGTCACTTCCAAATAGAAAATACTGTAACCAAGCGTGATTACCGCAGATGCCGCCATGTAGATTATCGTAAGCACAAGAGTCACCCTCTTACGGCTTGCGTGGAAAAGAGCCATGCAGTTGGCAACGATTGATTCCAAGACCGAAATGCATGAGGTGAGGGTTGCAAATGCTGCCATGAGAAAAAATGCCGCGCCGATAAAAATCCCCGCTTTGCCCATCGCATGAAAAACCTTTGGCAGAGAAACAAACATCAGGCTCGGACCCGCGCTCATGCCTTCTGTGCCTGAGAAAACATAGACTGCGGGAATAATCATCATGCCGGAGAGCAATGCGACACAGGTATCGAAAAACTCTATTTGGTTAATTGATTTACTCAGATTGACCTGCGGTTTGACATATGAACCGTATGTAATCATAATTCCCATTGAGACGCTGAGAGAAAAGAACAGCTGGCTCATCGCATCAAGCAATATTTGAAGAAAGCGTCGGGGCGTTATTCCTTCCAAGCTTGGTTTCAGATAAAACATTAACCCTTGAAGTCCGGTTCTTGTAATTCCGATATTGTCCGTATTCGTCAATGTCAAAGAAAAAACGGCAATGATAATTACTATGACAATCAGAATCGGCATAATAAATTTTGATACTCTTTCAATGCCCTTTTCCACTCCGTTATATACAATCAGAGCCGTTAAACCCATGAAAAGCAGGGCAAATACAACCGGAGAAACAGGCGACGAAATAAATGAGGTGAAGTAACCATCTTCGGCGGCAGCTTCGGATGCTCCCGTTAAATATACGGTCAGGTATTTTGTAATCCAGCCGCCGATTACGGCATAATATGTCATAATCAATACGGGAACCAAAAAAGTAACCACGCCAAGAGCGCTCCATTTTTTGTTCATCTCAGCGTAGGCATAGATGGCGCTTTTTTTCGTTTTTCTTCCGATGGCTATATCCGATACGAGCAGCGCAAACCCAAACGTGAGAACCAAAACAAGGTAGATCAATATAAACAGTCCGCCGCCGTCTTTAGCCGCCAGATATGGAAAACGCCAAAGATTTCCTACCCCGACAGCGCTTCCCGCTGCAGCCATGACAAACCCGAACTGACTGCTGAAGGTGCTTTTTTTTGTTTTATTATCCATGACAATACTCCTATGTTTAAATATCAGTATTATGATACAACAGATTTATCATTCAGTCAAGTAAAATATTACTTATTTGGGATTGGACGAGAAGCTGTGAATACGGATTGTAAGAATAGGCGTTCCCATTGCGGTTGCCATGGGAACGCCGTATT
>JAJQCX010000089.1:4306-7490 GCA_021202495.1 Clostridia bacterium
GTCCAATACAAAGAGTATAGTTAAGTATTGGATGCAGATTCTTTAAGTTTATACATTTTCATAAGTTCCGCGACGCATGCGGTTTCGCTTGAATATGGTGCGCTTCCCTTAGTAAAGCCGTATGCTGCCATTACGGCTTCTTTTTTTCTGCGCTCAACTTTGTCGTCTACTGAACTTCAACCTCGACAGCCTCGCAAAGCGGTTTCATGCTTTCTATGCTCTCCCAAATAAATGCTTTTACCGTCTCCGTACTTACCGAGAGTTCTGTTGACCCATCGACAATCTCAGAGAGATCAACTATTGCACCTTCGGAATATCCGACCGCAAACACCTTTCCGTTTTCCGCATTTTCTGTTTCAACCGTAACGCTTACCGCAAGCCTGCCTTTCTTTGCGGAAGCGTTTCTTATTATTGCTTCATCAGGCTCTGTGACAACATAATCATAATGTATTGCAGCTGTAGTAAGATAGAGATTATTTGATCCAATGCTTATGCTTTCCCAATCTTCCTTGCTTCCTGTATAATATACATCATATAAGCTGTTGCAATAATCAAACGCATAACTGCCAATGCTTGTCACGCTGCTCGGTATAATCACGCTCTCTATTTTTCTGCAGCCATAAAAAGCGTAGGTTTTGATACTTGTTACCCCGTCGGGTATCGTCACATCTGTCAAAGCACCGCAGCTGTAAAACGCATACTTCCCGATGCTCGTCACACTGCTGCCTATCTTTACGTTTGCTAGACCTGTGCAGCCGTAAAACGCATATGCGCCAATGCTTGTAACACTGTTCGGAACGGTTACGCTCGTCAACGCATTGCATCCGTAAAATGCGTATTCGCCAACACTCACCACGCTATCGGGCATAGCAATGCTTTTTAAACTGCTGCAGCCGTAAAAAGTATAATCTTCAATAGTCGATATACTGTTCGGCAATTTCACATTTGCTAAATTGCTGCATTCATAAAAGGCATACGTACCAATATTCGTCACGCTGTTGGGTATTGTCACACTTTCCAAGCTGCTGCATCCGCTGAAAACACTGTTCCCGACGCTTGTCACACCTTTGGGTATCGTTATACTTGTCAAGCTGCTGCATCCTTTAAATGCGGAATAATTGATACTCTCCAAACTGCCGGACATCGTTATATTTTTCAAATTGCTGCAATCTTGAAACGCATATGAACCAATATTCGTCACGCTGTCGGACATCATAAAGCTTGTCAAGCCTGCGCAATTATAAAACGCGTATGTGCCAATACTCGTCACGCTGTCAGCCATTACAACACTTTCCAAAGCGCCGTAATTGTAAAATGCATACTCTTTAATACTCATCACACTGTCAGGAATAACAATATCGGTTGTGCAAATACCGTTTACATATAAGCTTCTTCCATAATTTAACGGGTTAGAGGAGGCAGCTTCAAATTCTATTCCGCACCATTTTTCTATACTATTTATATACACGCTTTCCAACGATGCACAGCCGTAAAATGCATTACTACCGATGTTTGTCACACTGTCAGGTATTGTTATGCTTGCTAAATTGCTACAACCGGTAAAGGTGGAATTCCCGACGCTTGTAACATTGTCGGGTATTGTCATAGCTGTCAAACTGCTGCAACCACTAAATGCGGAGTGTCCAATACTCGTCACGCCACCTGGGATAATCACATTTGTCAAGCTACTGCAATCTCGGAAAGTATAATCCTCGATAGTTATTATGTTATCTGATATTTCTACCTTCATCAAATTACTGCAAGTGTCAAATGCTGAGCTCCCAATACTTGTCACACTATTTGGTATCACCACACTTGTCAGTGATGTACATTCTGAGAACGCAGCGCTTCCGATGCTAGTTACACTATCAGGTATAGTAATACTTGTCAGCGATATGCAATACGAAAATGCATGGCATTCAATACTTTTTACATTGTCGGGAATTGTATATTTTGGAGAAATTTTGTCCTTGGCATATGCTATAATTGCGCTTTGATCCTTATTGAACAAAACGCCATCTACACTGCTATAATACAAATTATCATCTGCCACTGAAATGTTTAAATTACCGCAGTCAAAAAATGCACAATCACCAATACTCTCAACACTATTGCTTATCATTACACTTGTCAGGTTACTGCAAGCACCAAATGCCGCTTCACCAATATGAATCACACTGTTAGGTATTACGACGCTTGTCAGACTGTTACAAACAAAAAACGCATAATCACCTATATCCGTCACGGCATCAGGTATTGTTACACTCAGCAGGCTACTGCACCCTTCAAATGCCTCACTACCAATGTCTGTTATGCTATCGGGCATCGTCACACTTGTCAATGACGTACAGTAGTAAAATGCACAATCCTCAATCCTTGCCACACCATCAGGTATTGTCACGCTTTTCAACGAAGTGCATTCCGAAAACGCATTGGCGCCAATATTCATTACTCCCTCAGGTATTGTCACATCTGTCGCAGCATTACAATAGCAAAACGCATAACTGCCAATGCTTGTCACGTTGTCTCCTATGGCAATCGATGTTATATCTGATGCATACCCATCCTCACGCCACGGAGATGACGAATGCTGAAAATCATCCATATCTCCCGTTCCGCTTATAGTAAGCACACCATTTCTGATTATCCACGACAAATTATCACCGCAAGTACCGTAATCTATTACACCGTAAGTCGAAGTAAGTTCGGAATTCCCTTTTTCGATAGACATTTCAGCCCAGTCAAAATCACTTCCGCTGTAATTTATAGTGCTTAATTCACTGCACCCGTCAAATGCATATCGACCAATACTTGTCACGCTAACCGGTATCGTTATGCTCTTAAGATTATAACAATCATAAAATGCCCATCCACCGATACTTGTTATGTTATCTCCTATTTTAACTGACGTAATACTGGTTATATAATCATACCACGGAGAAGTCGCATCACCATAATCGTTCATATCACCTGTTCCGCTTATCGTCAAAACACCGGTAAGAGTACTAAGCTGCCATGTCAATCCGGTTCCGCACGTTCCTTTGTAAGTCGCCGCATTTATATGAGTTGGAAGCAAAGCTAACACCATAACAACCAGCACTGTAACAAAACTCTTTTTCACAATACTTGTATCCATAAAATTTCCCTTCCTTATTGTTTTAAATTGCAATTAACTCTTAAATAT
>JAJQCX010000049.1 GCA_021202495.1 Clostridia bacterium
ATGAAAAATCGGACTGACAGTCGGTATATTATAATTTTACATTAAAGTTTATATAAAGTCAAATTTATTTGTGGGCTTATACGATGCCGAAGGTATACGTTTTATCTATATCAAGATATTTAATATAAGTATTTGATATTTCTCATACACTGATTTATAATAAAAACAAAGATGGCGCGCATCTGAAAAAGTCGAAAGGAACGATGAAAATGAAGTATGGGAAAAATATTGTGTCAATTGTGATTGCCCTGTGTATGCTCATGTCGCTCACAACAGCCTGCGCGAAGGATGACAGCGGATTTGAAGACGTTGCGGAGGATGCCGCATATGCCGAGGCTGTGAAATTTTGCTATGAAAATAATCTCATGTCCGGCACGTCGGAAACCGAATTTTCGCCTGACGAAAATACCTCGCGGGCAATGCTTGTAACCGTTTTATATCGCAATGAGGGCGAGCCTGAGGTTGAGGGCGAAAGCGCCTTTGAAGACGTTGAAGCGGGCTCATGGTACGAAAGCGCGGTCATATGGGCGGCGGAAAACGGTATCGTCAGCGGCTATGACAGCACGCATTTTGCGCCGACAGACCTTCTGACAAGAGAGCAGATTTTGACGATAATTTGGCGGCTTGAGGGCAGCCCCTCATCCGATGAAGAGCTGCTTTTTGCAGATGAAGACGACATATCGGACTACGCGATGGAGGCTATAGCGTGGGCGGCGGAAAATGGCATCATTTCAAACACTTCCGCAGAGCTTTCACCGAGCGGCTATATAACCCGCGCGGAAATGGCACAGATTTTGTACAATTATTTAACTGCGCCGGAGGCAGAGGAAACTGAGATAACCGGCGAAAGTGCGGCGACGGTAATCGTCACGATAAACGATGTGGATTTTACGCTCATTCTTGAGGATAACGACACCACAGCAACGCTGCTCGCCGCGCTCGGTGATGAAAGCATGAATTTGCCCATCTATCACTTTGACGATTACGAGAATTATGAGCTCTATCAATATTATGAAATACCCTCGCGTTACAAAATTCCCACATCGCCTGTTGCGGTGACAAGCGAAAAGGCAGGCGAGGTATATATCGATGAGGAAAATGTGGTATATCTTTTCTACCGCGACGCGGAAATTGAGGGCAAATTCACGAAGATAGGCGCG
The DNA here is from genome assembly GCA_021202495.1 of Clostridia bacterium. Taxonomy (GTDB): domain Bacteria; phylum Bacillota; class Clostridia; order UMGS1883; family UMGS1883; genus JAJQCX01. Next base: position 1,161 of record JAJQCX010000049.1, read on the forward strand.
CTTTCGTCAACGGAAGGATTGGCGGACGCAGTCGAGGAAAATCCTGTTGTCGAGGGCTGGGGAAATAAGATTATAACGTTGAAGCGCGGAGATGACGACGACTGAAGGGCAGGCGTTGAAATGATAACGCCTAACGAAAACATCACGGAGCTTGAGGACGGCTTTTCGGCGGTACGCTATGAGGGTGACGATTTATTCGAGAAATTCCTGTCGGACGGCGGAGCGTCGTCCGACGCGGCTGTCGCCGAGTTTTTAAAGAATAACATTTCGGGAATATCCGACCTTGAATTTAACGCATCATCCTTCGGATGCAGTGCCGTTTCGGCGCAAAACAGCGAGGGCGAGCGCTTATTCGGGCGCAATTTCGACTGGCAGGAGTGTGAAGCTCTTATTGTGGTTTCAAAGCCGTCAAGCGGGTATGCCTCAATTTCGACTGTGAATACCGACTTTATACGCTCCGCATACAGAGGCTTTGACGCGCTTCCCGACAAGGCTAAAGCGCTCATATCGCTCTACGCGCCGCTTGACGGCATGAACGAAAAAGGGCTGTGCGCGGCGGTGCTGATGATAAATGATTCCGACACGATAAATCAAAGCACAGGCAAAGACGATATAACAACAACGACAGCGATACGATTGCTGTTAAACAAGGCGGCAAATGTGGATGAGGCGCTGGAGCTTTTGCAAAGCTATGATATGCACGCGTCGTTCGGCTACATGGTGCATTTCGCGCTTGCCGACAGCAGCGGAGAAAGCGTAATAGTTGAATATATCGAAAACGAAACGGTTGTTACACCGACCGATATTGTGACCAATTTCTATATCGCCGAAGGCGAAAAGCAGGGCATAGGCTCCTCGCAGTCGCACGAAAGATATGAAATTCTCGAAAGCACCTTGGCGGAAAATCCGACAATGAGTATGTCCGATATGCGCGACGCGCTCGACAGCGTGAGCAAGGATAACTTCAATGAATTTGAGTCCACGGAGTGGAGCATTGTATATAACCAATCAACCGGCGAGGCTGTGTATTACCACCGAGAGGACTATGGCAAAGGTTATTTATTTAAGATAGAATAAGCAAAAGCCCGAGAGAAAATTAAATCTCTCGGCTTTTTTTGAATGATAGTTATTAGATGAAAATCCGCAAAAGACATACCTCGGTCATATGCCCTGAAAATATATGATTTGATTTGACAGTTTGGTAATCTCTGCGCTGTGTGATATAAACAATACGGTTTTATCGGTATTTTTGAGTATATCCTTAAGCCACATCAACCCTGCCTCATCCAGATTATTGTCGGGTTCGTCCAATAAAAGCAGATCTGTATCTTTCAATAACGCCATTGCAATCGATATTTTTTGTCTCTCTCCGCCTGAGAGAACCGAAACATCACGTTCAATTAAATAATCTGAATTTAGCTCTGTCAGCATTTGCACAGCTTTTTCTTTTGTCGCCAAATTGCCGATTGTCAAATTGTCCAAAACCGTTCCTGAGAAGAGATACGGGTTTTGTAAGGCAAACGCGACCTTTTTTCTCCATTCGATTATATTTAATGAAGAAAGCTCAATCCCGTTCACGGTTATGCTCCCTTGATAATCGTCATTTAATCCGCATAATATTTTCATAAATGTGGATTTGCCCGATCCGTTTGCAGCGCAAAGAGCTGTGTGTTCGAGCGACGATACTGAAAAGCTCAGAGCGGAAATAACACTTTTTTCTTCGTATTAATACGATACGTTTTCCCCCGAAATCGTTTTGATATTATCTATGATATATCCGCCTTCCGTTTCCGCGTCCCGATAGAGTAGCCTGAGACGCACCCTGACATTATGGAGAACGGCTCTTTTCCCGAAAGTTGCGGCAACCGAAGCGAATAAATTATTATAAATGCTGAAATAACCGAGCATTGCGGCGATCGAGCCTGCCGATAAAATCCCGCCCGACACAAAATATGCTCCGACCAAAACAACGGCAAGATACGATAATGTATCGATGCAGTCGGACAAAAAAGATGTTACACTCCGGAAAACATTTTGTTTTTTGAAAATATTATGATAATAGTGCCAAAACTTCTCGTCAAGCCGCTTCATTAAACCTTCCCTAATTCCAAAGATAACAGCATAATACGGTTTGTTTACTATATCAGCCTCACAGTCTCTTACACAGGTCTCATACTCACGGGATATTTCATCGTATTTTGCATTGATTTTAACAATTGCCATCGGAATAATCAATTTAACAGCCGAAAGCGCAATTGTAACGATTGCATAAATCGGGCTTAATGTTAAAGAAACATATAATATGTATACGGCTGTGACAGGAATGTAAATATAATTCGTCATCAGCTCCATCCATATCAGCCGATAATCGTTAGGGTCATTTTCAAGCCTGTATTGAACTTCTCCGACATTCATCTCCATTGCCTTGTTGTATTTTTTGTCAAGAAATCTTGATATGACTTTCTTGTCGTGCCGCAGAGCATGTTTTATCAGTATGACATTGCATAAATAATCGAGTAAAGGAAGAGCGGCTGCGGAAATTATCACATATCCGACTATCAGATAAAAATTTGAATATACATAATCTGCATCCATTTGTATTATTGCGTCGGCAAAATCCGCTGTCAATATCGCCATATATACTGACAATACGCCGGAAATAACTTCTTTTAATGCGCCGATCAGCTAAGGAGAAAGCATTGCTTTACGGCAATCCTTTTTTATTTGTCTATCTACCGCATCCAACCTCTGCGCCTCCATTCTTAAAAGTATAAATCTTTGAAGACAAGGAATCGAACGCATTATCATGTGTGACAATGACGGTTGCTTTTTCCCTCATTTGCAATTTGTTTTTTAACATCATCACCGCATCGGAATCAAGCGAGTTGCTCGGTTCGTCAAGAATCAGCAAATCGGGATTTAACGCCAAAGCGACAGCCAAATATACCTTCTTTTTCTCTCCGCCCGATATTGATGAAATATCGGTTTCATCAATTGCTTCTTTCGATAATCCCCATTCCGAAAGGAGCTCCGAATTTACGCTTGATTTGTCAATCATCTCAATAAGCTCTTTTGCGGGAAAATTATAATCCATATCATTCTGCGACAGATAAATAATTTTCCTGCCCCAAAGCATATTATCCATGCCGAAAATAACATCTCCGTGCTGCTTTTTTTCCAAACCGCAAATAACGTTCAAAAGTGTGGATTTGCCGGAACCGTTTTCTCCCTTTATGATAACGGTTTCACAACGTCCGACGGTAAGTGAAACATTTTCAAACAGTGTTTTTTCGCCATATTTGTGTGTAAGTCCTTCAACTTTCAATATTTCGGAATTATCTCTGAACAGAAAACTGCCATCTTTTGAAAATTCAAACCATATAGAAAGCCGCTCCTCCGCTTTTTTAACCAAAGCAAATTGCGGTATGCAGTTAAAAATCGACAGCATTGCGGGGAACAAGCCGCCTGCCAATACAATAGACTCAACGCCTGTATCGGTAGAAATCATACCCAAAAATACAAAAAGCCCTATCATTGCATACATTCCGTATTTAAGTATGTTGTCAACAAAAGTCTCCATAGCGTTTTGCTCCGCCATTGTCAGCTCCGCCTTTTGCACAAATTTTCGGCACTTATTCTGTACGGACGTGAGCTTCTCCAAATACCACTCCTTTAAACCGTAAAGCTTAATCGTTGCCATACCTTCATAGGCGGCAACGGTAAAGTCCGTAAGCTCTCCCTCCGCTTCGCGGCTGTTTGAGTAATTGATCTGCATATATTTCTTGACGACCAAAGGCGGTATAATTTGCAGCAGAGAAATAACCGGCAGCGCTGCCGCAGCCAATACGCTCTCCATACCCAGAAACGCAGTATACAAAACTACCGTTGCTATGCCGATGAACAGATTGGGATAAAGCAACGCATAGAGCGAAATGATCGTATTCAGATCGTCGGTTGAATTTTCGAGTATTTGTCCGCCGCTCTTTTTATATTGCAGATACATAGGCGACATAAATATTTGATTATATAATATCATCTTACATTTATGCCGTGCGCATTTATCTTTGCGCGACAATAAAACCGATAAACAGAGCTTGATTATCTTAAACAGTATGGTAGAAAGCAGAATGGCAATTGAATAAAATATCACCTTTTGTATGTCGCCTTTTAAGGCAAAAGATACAACGTCAGCCATTAGCTTTGCGGTTATTATCCCCTCCGGAATATTTACGGCATTATTTATATATTTCAAAATACCGACCTGACGCAATGCTTTTGCAAAATTCGCCCTTATACGATTGTATCCGGATTTCACTTGGTTCTGACACTCCCTTCGCATAGACTTTTATTTGCGCCATTATACGGCAATAAATTTCCAATGTCAACGAAAAGGGGTGAACAGTCGTATTTTCGGCGTGAATTAAAAATATAATTGCTGCACACAAAAATGCGGCGCTGCCGCCGCATTTTTGTCAGGCACATTTGCACTTTTTATCTTCTGTTTTGCAAACTATTGTTGTTTTGTCGGGATCTATCTTATCCTTTTCAAGTATTAGCTTATCTATATGCTCCGCGCGGATAATGCCGGAGGTCGGGTTTAAAACGCTTGCAATCCCGCTCGAAATATCCGCGTCCACGGTTGAGTATTCAAACGCGAGTGTGGTATTTAAGAGTTTGCAGTTTTTCATTATGAGATTGTCTATGTAGCACATTCCCTGCAGACTCTCTATTGTGCAATTTACAAGCGTCAGATTTTTCGCATTCCAGCCAAGATATTCGCCGGATATAAACGAATCGTACACCGTTACGTTTTCGCTGTTCCAAAAAGCGTCCTTTGATAAAAGCTTGGAATTGTGAATTTCAACGTTTTTCGCGCCGTCAAAGGAGTAGTTTCCGTAAAGTGTCAAAGCGTCTATTTTCATCTCGCTCGAGTTCATGGCAAAGTAGTCTCCCTTTGCGCTCACGCTCTCCATATTCACTCCCCGACACTGCCAAAGCGTTTCGGCGGCGTTCGCGAAGGAAACATTTTTAAGTGTGACGTTTTCACATCTGCGGAAGTTTTTCGGCGCTTCGATGGCGCAGTCCTCCGCGGTTATATTTTTTGTGTACCACACGCCCGCCCTTGCCATTTCAAACCATGTGCAATTGTGAAGCTTGATATTTTCCGAATACCAAAGCGGGTACTTCCATTTGAACATACTTTCGTAAAGCTCGACGTTTTTGCTCTCCTTGAGCGGCGATTCGCCGTCGGAAAAAATTGTGTCGTGAATTTTGAGATTTCGCGCTTTAAAAAGCGCTCTTTCGCCGGTTAAATATTCTTGTGTTATTGTTTTCATTATTCGATACCTCTTTCTATGGTTACTGTACCGGAGGTTGCGTTAAGCGCGTCCTCAAGCCCCGCGGGATCTTCGATATATCCTATATCGGTATAGCTGTATGACGTATTAAAGCTCTTATAAAATATTACAAGGCAATCATTGCCGTAAAGCTTCAAATCGCCCGCGCTTACTTTGTTTGGACGATATGTTTCTGTCGGAAAGCTGCTGTCAAAATAATAGTAATATTCATTGTTGCCGCCAAATTCCGACATATCTATCGTCATGGGAAGCTTTTCCGCAAATGCGCGGGCTGTTTCGTTGTCATACAAATGCGCCGTGAAAATCTTTTTTCCGATGGTTATTGCTATTGTCATTGAATTTTCGTTTCCTTCCGTTTCGTTTTCTGTCTCTTCTGTTGTGGCGGGCGCAGAAGATATTGTTACAATTTGATTTTCATTGTCCCAAGCAACATTATATCCGAAGCTTTCGGCGATAAATCGTATCGGCAGCATTGTGCGCCCGTTTATGATAACAGGTTCGGTGTCAAGAGCATATTCATTGCCGTCAAGTTTCGCTGTGGCTGAGCCTATAACAAGCAGAATTTTATCATCGTCTTTTGTGAGCGTTACGGTTTGCGTGTCATAGTCCCACTGCACATCAGCGCCCATTGCCTCAGCTGCCGCGCGAACCGGCACAAGCGTGCGCCCGTTTTCGATTATAGGGCACGTGTCGTTCCCGGGGTCTATCTCCTTTTCCGCACCGTTTACGGTCATTATCGGCGAGCCTATCTGCATTGTCATCAAAAATGACTCATCCTCTGTCATCTGCGCCGCGCACGATGCTGCGGCAAATACACAGATGAAAATTGTAAGGATTGCTGCTGTTAATCTTTTCATGTTAAAACCTCCCGTTGTTAATAATTTTCGCCCTTTTTCATTTGATAAATAAGATAATCCATACAGCTGAGCTTTTCCTGCGCGGTATGAAGAT
>JAJQCX010000023.1 GCA_021202495.1 Clostridia bacterium
AGTGTAAACCATGTCCTCGGACATTTTGTAAACCATGTGCCCACACTATACAGCTCGTCCCCGCCCGCCTGCGCCGCAGCGCGTATAATCAAATTTTGCACAGCAAAATTTATTCCATTCGCTGACCATTGACCACTAATCACTGACCACTTTACCCGATACGCTTGCCGCCTGCGCCTCCGCCTCCCGCAAAAGAGAGCTGCCCACTTGGGACAGCTCTCTTTTGTTTTATTCAATCGTAATCTTCCAAACCTGATCTAACGCCTCGTCGCGCTCCTCCTGCGTCAGAGTTCCGTTCTTATTTGTCAAATAAAGCCCCGACGCCTCGCTTTTCAGCAGAAATCCGCCGTCCGCCTCTTCAATATACCATCTTTGATTCACGTTTCTTATCGTCTGATAAATCACAATCCCGAGCCCCGCGTCCGTTCTTCCGTTCGGCACGTCAAGGCTGACCGCCGCGTTTTGGGACGAAATAATGTAAGTGCCGTAGCCCGTCTTTTCAAAGCTCCACATTGAATCGGGATTTTGCTTTTCATAAACGCTCACGCTCAGCCCGTACCCTTCGTTGTAGCTCACGGCTTTCCCCGTCGCCGCGCTTCTTATCGAGCGGTAGATTATTTCCTCGCTCTCCTCTTCAACCTCTTCCTCGGGCGCGACACACACGGGCTCGTAATTTTCGGGCGCGATAATCTCCGTTTCCCCGCCGTCCGATTCTGCAATCATTATCCAGCTTATTATCGGGTCAAACGACGCATCGAGCGATTTTTCGTCCCGCGTGACGGATATATTTATAAATCCGTCCTCGCCTTGAACGTTTGTCATTGCAAACATCGCCGCGCCGTCCGCCGTGTCATATCCATCGCCGATCGCAACGCCCTGTATCGAAACGTCAATCACTCTGCCGTCCGCCTCCCACGGGTCGTACACGCCGACGTAAACGTCATAGCTCACACCCTTTTGCACCTCAAAGCTGTAATTGAGCCCCGTTCCGACATTTTCCTCTCCGCCTTCGGAATAGTCGTAACGCACCGAGTAATACATATCCTCGGAATAATTCGTCCCGCTCGTGTGATCGGCCTCGTAGCCCCAAGAGAGCCCCGTCACCGTGTCCTTGCCAAATTCCTTATCGGGAACGGAATTACTCAAAGAGTATTCACTCTTCACGCTTTCAAAATGCCCGCTCTCGCTCCCGCCGCAGCTAACAAAATATATCAAATTTTCCGGCAGTGCGCGCACATACGCCTTAATAGGCGCGTTTCCAAGCTCGGGAATGCTTCCCTCAACCGTATAAATTCCCGCAAGCGACGACGAAAACGGCTTTCTCTGCCATGAGAGCGCAACCCTCTTTTTCTCGCCGTCAATGTTTAACACCGTGCTGTAAGGCAGCTTCACCTTTTCCTTGCCGTAAACCGCGGTAATGTCCGCCTGCACGGTATCGATATTCATTCCCAAATCGTCGAGCGTCCATTCGTCAAACCATTCAATCCGAAGCGACCCGTCACTGTTAATCTGTATCGGCAGCCAAATAAAGCCGCTCTCCGAATGATAATCGGGCCGCCAAATGTCCGCGATAAAAATAAACTTTCCATTTTCCGCATCATATGGCAGCACATATGCGCTCTGCCCGCCGAACGTCACGTCCGCTCCGTCGCCGACGCACGGGTTTCCGCACTGTGTCCACGGACCCATCGGCGAGGACGCCGTCGCGTAGTCCGCCTCATTTGCCGCCCAGCCCGTGCAGCCGCTCGTTATCATGTAATATGTATCGTTATATTTAAATACCGCCGGAGCTTCTCTCCACTTCCACCAAATGCAGTAGCTCACCTCGTCCGTGCAGGAGAGATAATCCTCCGAAAGCTTGCACACCGCCAAACACCCGTTTTCATCGGTTGAAAAATAGATGTACGCCGTGCCGTCGTCATCTTGGAACACAGTCATATCGCGGCCCATCTTGTCGCCCGGGCGATACGAGCCTAAGTATTCAAAAGGTCCCGTCGGACTGTCCGCCACCGCGACGCCCGCGCGCGAATATCCGTACCAACCGTTGTCAATGTGCATCCACATCACGTATTTGCCCGTTTCTTCATTATATATAACTTTCGGTCTTTCAAGCACCTTTCCCACTCCGATGTCTGATTCGGGATAGGGCAGATTGTCCGTGTCCTCCGGCATTTCAAGCGCGAGACCTTCGTATTTCCAATTGTATAAATCGCTCGACGAATAGCATGCAACGCCTATTCGCCAGCCCCACGAGGCGTATTTTTGCAAATGCTCGGGTACTTCGCTCGTCTCCCTCGCCTCGCCGTACCAATAATAGAGCCCGCTCTTTTCATCGTAGAGTATTCCGCCGCCGTGCGCCTGTATCAGCCCGCCGTTGTCGTCGTACCAATATTCGCCGGTCAAAAAGCTTGTCCTGTTATTTAGCAGCAGCCCCTTCGCCATTCGTATCTCCTCAAATGCGCGCTCAACCTCGTCCTCCGTTCCGTTGCCGTATATGACCTGCATTGCGGAATTATAAAGCTCCTCCGCTTTCTCGTTTTCCGTAGTTCTTAAAGTATCGCGCACAAAATTTATGTCCTCGTCATATTCGCCGTCGCCCACATGAACGGGCAGCTCCTCTTTGAGCTCGCCCATTCTCTCGACAATCGCCGCACAATATTCTTCGTCCGCGTACCTTTTCGGCTCAAAGAGCTCCCCTCCGCCGACAAGCCCTATCCGCATCGCCGTGAAGACGTCCCAAATTTCCTCATCCGAAACTTCGCGCAAATCGCGAAACCGGCTCATCTCTCTTTCTTCCGCCGCGTCCAAATCGACCTTGGCGTATTGCAGCGCCCTCACCGCCATGCCCACGGCTTCCTCACGCGTGATATTGTCATTTGGGCGAAATTCTCCGCCCTCTTCTATCACTCCCGCATACGCCGCGCTGCTTATTATCAGCGCCCCGGGCGTCTTCTCCGTCACGTCGTCAAAATTTCCGTCGTATAACCTCGGCGTCAATTCGCCGACCGACGCAATCATCTGCAAAAATTCGCTCCGCGTAACATATCCCCCATCGGCACGCACCACTGAAACATTCGCCAAGAGCATAACCATCGCAAGCAGCATTGATGTAAATTTTCTCATATCATTCACTCTCCCCTAAAACAAACTGCCGCAAAGCGCATCTTTGCGGCAGCTATATATTGGCTGAATTTTATATAAGTGTTCTCTTCGGCAGAATAAACGGATAATTCGGCTGACCGATAAGCCGCTTGCCGCTTCTGAGCGTACACTCCTTATCGATAACAACGTTCTCCAAATCGCACTTATCCTGAATAACGGTGTTCTGTATAACGATGCAGTTTTTCACCATCGCGCCCTTGCCGATGCGCACACCGCGGAAGATAACGCTGTTTTCAACAATGCCGTCGATAATGCATCCGTCGGCGATAAGGCAGTTTTTAACCTCCGCGCCGCCAAGATACTTTGTCGGCACCTGGTCTTTAACCTTCGTGTAAACGCGGTTCTTTCCGTCAAAGAGCTCGCTTCTCACCATTGGGTCGAGCATCTTCATGTTGTTGTAATAATACGAGCGTATCGAATCGATTCTTCCCACAAAGCCCTCGTATTTATACGCGCAAATGTGCAGATAGTTCATGCTCGTTCTCAAAACGTCCTTGATGAAGTCGTGGCTGCCCTTCGCGTGCGCTTCCTCAACCATTGCCTGCAAACGCGCCTTTTGAATGATGTAAATGCCCATTCCCGCGTTGCACGATTTGGGGTTGCGCTGGTTATTGTAATGAATTTCCGTCACGTTGCCCTCGGGGCTCACGTCGTAAGTCGTGCAGTTTCGCAGCTGCTCGTCGTGGATGTTCATTTCGTTATATACAACCGTTATGTCCGCGCCCGACTCCTCGTGGAACTTAATTGCCTCATTAAACGTCATGTTGCAAACCGTTGTCGCGTCCGCAAGCACAACGTATTTCTGCTTGCTGCGGTGCAGATATGTCAAAATGCCGTGCAGCAAATCGACATCTCCGCCAGAAAAGCCGCCCGAGCCGTTGCCTCTTATCTGCGGCGGAAGGAAAAACAAACCGTAATTTTTGTGGTTCAAATCCCACGGCTTGCCCGATCCTACGTGATCCATCAGCGAAGTATAATTAAACTGCGTCGCTATGCCCACGTTTATCATGCCCGAATTAACCATATTAGAAAGAACAAAGTCGATCAGACGGTATCTTCCCGCAAAAGGGAGAGCCGACGAATCCCTGACCTCGGTAAGCTCATTAAGTCTCAAATCCTGACTACCGGTCAAAATAATACCCATTGCGTCTAACATTTATGTCTCCCCCTTCTCATTATTCCTCAATCGAATGTGTAACCATCGAGTTTACGCCGATTTTTATGCCGTCTGCAATCGAAATGTTGCCGCCTATGAGCGAAATGTCAGCCGAGCAGTATTTGCTCTTAAATTCTTCCGACTTCGTTTCCTTGTCGCCGATAAAGCAATCCGCGCCGACAACAGCGTCCGAACCGATGATTGTCTTTTTAACTGTCGTGTTTTCTCCGACCGTAACGCCCGGGAAAAGAATGGAATCCTCAACAACCGCTCCCTTTCCGACCGTAACGCCCTCCGAAAGGATGGAGTTTTTAACCGTGCCGTAAATGTTGCACCCTTCGGTAATGCAAGAGTTTACAACGCTCGCGCCGTCTGCTATGTAGTGCGGCGGCTTAACCGGGTTTCTCGAGTAAATTCTCCAATCCGCATCGTACATATCGAGCGTCGGCGAATCGGTGAGCAAATCCATATTTGCCTCCCACAGGCTCTGCACCGTTCCTACGTCCTTCCAATATCCCTCAAACGCATAGGCGCAAAGCTTTTCCCCGTTTCCGAGCATTGCCGGAATTATGTTCTTGCCGAAATCGTTTTCGCTGTCGGGAGTCTTTTCGTCCATCGTCAAATATTTTTTCAGCGTCTGCCATTTGAACGCATAAACGCCCATCGACGCCAAGTTGCTCTTGGGCTCCTTCGGCTTTTCCACAAATTTCGTTATGTTGTTTTCCTCATCCGTTTCCATAATTCCGAAACGGCTCGCCTCAGCCCACGGCACCTCGATAACGGCAATCGTCGCGTCCGCCTCGTGCTCCTCGTGGAACTGCATCATTTTATAATAATTCATCTTGTAGATGTGATCTCCCGACAAAATGACAACATGCTCGGGGTTGTACTGGTCGATGAACTCCATGTTCTGATAAATGGCGTTCGCCGTTCCCTTGTACCATTCGCCCGCCTCCTCGCGCTGATACGGCGGCAGAACGAACACACCTCCGTCGTTGCGGTCGAGATCCCATGTGCTTCCGTTTCCGATATATGTGTTCAGCTCAAGAGGCTTGTACTGCGTCAGGACGCCGATCGTATCGATGCCCGAATGTACACAGTTGCTCAGCGCAAAATCAATAATTCTGTACTTTCCGCCGAAAGGAACCGCGGGTTTCGCCACCTTTGACGTCAGAATTCCCAGTCTGCTGCCTTGCCCGCCGGCAAGAATCATAGCTACACGCTTGGTCGTTTTCATGCTTCTTATCCTCCTACTTTAATAAATCACTTTTTAATGCGTTTTATCGGTCTGCGCTTGAAATACATCGTCGTCATCGGCGGAACGCATATCGTCAAGGTGTATTTGCGTCCGTCGCATTCGCCCTTTCTGCACATCACCGGTATCGGATTGCCCGACCCCGTTCCTCCGTAAACCGATTTGTTTGAAGAGAAAACCTCCTCATACATACCGACCCTCGAAACGCCGATCGAATACTCCTTATACTCAACAGGAGTAAAGTTTGACACAACGATAACCTCGCTGTCTCTGCCTCTGCCCTTGCGAATAAACGAAATAATGGAATGGTCGCTGTCGTTCGCGTTTATCCATTCAAAGCCGTCCCAACTGTCCTCAATCTCCCAAAACGCCTTGTTTTTGAGGTAAAAATGGTTGAGATTTTTCATGTAATCATGGAATCTTGCATGGTGATAATCCTCAAGTAAATGCCATTCAAGCCCCTCGTAAAAGCGCCATTCGATAAACTGCGCAATCTCCCCGCCCATAAAGAGCAGCTTTTTGCCGGGGTGCGCCATGTAATAGCCCAGGAAAGCCCGAAGCGAATCGAATTTTCCGTCGTAGAGCGCGCTCATCTTTCCGATAAGCGACGCCTTGCCGTGTACAACCTCGTCATGCGACAGCGGCAAAATGTAATTTTCCGCAAAGGCGTACATCATCGAGAACGTCAACAGGCTGTGATTGCCCTTCCTAAACAGCGGATCCATCGACATATATCTCAAATTGTCGTTCATCCAGCCCATGTTCCACTTAAAGTTAAAGCCCAAGCCCCCGACGTCGCGCGGCTTTGTCACCAGCGGCCACGCCGTCGACTCCTCCGCAATCATCAATATGTTCGGAAACTCCTCAAACATCGTTTCGTTGAGTCTTCTTAAAAACTCAATCGCTTCAAGGTTTTCGTTCCCGCCGTCCTTGTTTTTGATAAATTCCGTCCTCGCGTAATCGAGATAGAGCATGCTCGACACCGCGTCCGCGCGGATGCCGTCAATGTGATAAACCTCCGCCCAGAACACCGCCGACGAGATTAAGAACGAAATAACCTCCGTCTTTGCATAGTCAAATACAAGCGTGCCCCATTCCTTGTGCTCGCCCACGCGCGTGTCTGCGTATTCATATGTCGGCGTTCCGTCAAACTTTGCCAAGCCGAACGCGTCGCGCGGAAAATGCGCGGGCACCCAGTCCATTATGACCTTAATCCCCGCTTTGTGGCACGTGTCTATAAAATACATCAAATCCTTGGGCTCACCGTAACGCGCCGTCGCTGAAAAATACCCCGTCACCTGGTATCCCCAGCTGCCGTCAAACGGATATTCCGTAACCGGCATTATTTCAAGATGCGTGTACCCCATGTCCTTCAAATAGGGTACAAGCTCCTCCGCCATCTCGCGATAGTTGTAAAACGAGCCGTCATCGTGCATCTTCCAACTTCCCAAATGGCACTCGTAAATGTTCATCGGAAGATTATACGGCGCGGTCTCCGCCCTCTTTTTCATGTAGCCCGCGTCTTTCCACTTGTAACCGTCAAGATTGTAGATAACCGAAGCGTTGTCGGGTCTCAACTGCGAATAAAACGCGCACGGATCGCTCTTGTAAAAGCCCTCTCCGTTTTGCGGCATTATATAATATTTATAAATCGCACCCTCGTTCACGCCCTCGACAAACGCCTGCCACACTCCCGTCTCTCCGATTTTCGTCAGCGGGCAGCTTCCCTTGTCCCAATTGTTAAAATCTCCGGCAACCGCCACAGCCTTGGCTTTCGGAGCCCAAACCGCAAAGCGATAGCCGTCCTTTTCATTTAACTTGCACTTATGCGCCCCCAAGAATTCATAACACCTGCGGTTATCTCCGTTGTTATAGAGATACACC
>JAJQCX010000053.1 GCA_021202495.1 Clostridia bacterium
CGGTTATAGCATCAATACTCGGTCTTGCCGCAAAGGAAGAGGTTGTCGGTGTTCTTGGACAATTTGCGGCTATGTCCGACGCGCTTGATGTGGTAGAAACAGGCGGAAGCCTCGCCCCGATTGCCGCATTGTTAGGCAACAGCGCTGTTGTGGGCTACGCGTTCCTTGCGTTCAATCTTTTATGCGCACCTTGCTTCGCGGCGATAAACACTATTCGCGTTGAAATGCAAAACGGTAAGCTGGCTGCGTTTGCAATCGCATATCAGTGCGTGTTTGCATACGCGGTATCGTTGATAATTTATCAATTCGGATCCTTGTTCACAGGCGGCGGTTTTACAGCGGGAACATTCGCGGCTATCGCGGTGCTTGCTTTTATCCTGTTTATGCTGTTGCGCCCCAGATATAAACCGGCAAAAAAAGCGAAAAAAGTCGCTGCGTGATTCGCCAATAGGAGTTATATATGAATTGGATAATAAATAATTTGGCGTCTGTTGTTGTGGGTATGATTTTGCTTGCGGCTGTTATAATCGCTGTTTGCAAGCTCATAAAAGATCGGAAACACGGCGGCTGCGGCAATGGCTGCTCCGGCTGCTCGCTTGCCGGAAAATGCCCTCATCACAAATGACAAAAAAGGCAGATGTTTCATCATGAGATGTCTGCCTTTAAAAGAATATTTATGTTTACGGAGAGGCTGCAAAATGATAAAGACTATATTACAAATAGAAGGTATGTCCTGCGGAATGTGCGAAGCTCATATAAACGATATCATCCGCCGCACGTTCAATGTGAAAAGCGTAAAATCATCACATAAGAAAAAATCAACAGAAATATTGTCGGAGCTGCCCATTGATGAGAAAGAGCTTAAAAAAGCGATTTCAGCTATCGGCTATACGCTTATTGACATTCGGAGTGAAGAATGTATAAAAAAGGGATTTTGGAATGGGTGAAACTTATGAACGCTGTCGGCGCGGTGATTTTCATAGTTATGATTATAAAGCTATTGACAGAGCTGTTGTAAAGTGCTTGATAGTGAACAGTATGTATAAAAAAGGCAGATATTTCATTATGAAATGTCTGCCTTTTAAACCACTCTATGCTTACTCCAATCCGTTCTTATACACCGCACCCCAGTCTTCCATAGACTTGATGACGGGGCGCATTGATTCGCCCAAATCGCTGAGAGCATATTCCACCCGCGGCGGAACTTCGGGATAGACTGTCCTTGTGATAATTCCGTCTTCCTCTATAGAGCGCAGGCTGTCCGTGAGTACCTTTTGACTGATTCCGTCCAAATCTCGCCGCAGCTCGTTAAACCGCCACGGGCGCTTAAATGTTGACACACCAAAAAAGCGGCGGCTGTCCGAAACAAACGGACAGCCGCATCTTTTGCCGATATGATTAAAAATCAAAAAAAGTATTGACTCCATTATAATGGTGGAGTGTAAAATAGAAAGAGTGCATAAATAATTGGAGGAATAAGCATGAGCAATAATATAACCGAAACACAAAATCCGCTGGGTGTGAAGCCGCTTGGGTGGCTCATTCCGCATTACGCAATTCCGGCGACGGTCGCGCTTGTTGTAAATGCGCTCTATAACATTGTCGATCAGATTTTCATAGGCCAAAGCGTCGGCTATTTGGGAAACGCGGCGACGAACGTAATCAATCCTCTTATGGTGGGCATGATTGCCGTTGCGACGCTTTGGGGCGACGGGTGCGCGTCCTACGCAAGCCTGCAGCAGGGAAAGGGCAACCGCGAAAGCGCGTCAATCGGCGTGTGCAACACGTTTGCCGCGTCGTTCGTCTTGGGGCTCATCGTGATGGTGCTTTCATGGATTTTCATGGAGCCGCTGTGCAACCTTTTCGGCGCTTCGGAAAATTCGCTGCCCTATGCGATGGAATACGGCTATGTTATCGCGCTCGGTTTTCCGCTCATGGCGATTTTAAACCCCGTTACGGCATGCATCCGCGTTGACGGCGGCGCGACCTACGGCATGGTGGGGCTGCTTGTCGCCTGCTGCTCGAATGTCATTCTCGACGCCGTCTTTTGCCTGGGGCTTGGCTGGGGCGTGCGCGGCGCGGCAATAGCGACAATACTCGGTGAATTGATAAACGTTTTGTGGGTTGTGGCGTATATCCCGCGCTTTAAAACGGTGTCCATCCGCAAAAAATATTTCCGTCCGAACCTTTCCGTCATTAAAAGCATAGCCGCGCTCGGCGTTTCGAGCTTTATTTTGCAGATGTCGTTTGCGCTCATTTCCGCAGTTGCAAACAACATGCTCGCAATTTACGGCGCGCTTTCAAAATACGGCGCGGACATAACTGTCGCGGCGTTCGGAATTACGATAAAAATTTATCAGGTCGCCCTCAACGTTGTGCAGGGCTTTGTCACGGGCTCACAGCCGATAATGGGCTACAACTACGGCGCGGGCAAATACGAGCGCACAAAAGCCACGTTTAAAATTTCCGTGATCGCGGGAACGATATTCTTGATTATCGCGACGATTGTCTTTCAGCTTTGCCCGATGTCGCTCGTCTCCCTTTTCGGCTCGGAAACGGAACTTTACAACGAATTTGCGGTGATGTGCCTGAGGATTTTCCTCATGTGCTGCATAGCAAACGGACTGCAGACCTGCACAAGCGTTTTCTTTCAGTCGGTGGGAAAGCCTGTGCAGGCGTCGGTCAATACTTTTGTAAAGCAAATTCTTCTTGTTCCGCTCGGCATGGTTATAATGGCGCACATAATCGGCGTGAAGGGCGTTCTTTGGGCGGGCGCCGTCAGCGACACTATTGCTTTTGTGATATCTATTGTTCTTTTGAAACTTAACTGGAAGGATATATTCGTAACAGCTCAGCCATGAAAAGTGACGTCACACGTCGAAAAGAGCGCCGAGAAAACGCTCTGCGTTGTCTCGGCGGAGGGGGTGCGGGGGAGGAAATGCCCCCGCGTAAAATCGTCAAAAACCAAAGCGTCTTTGGTTTTTGACTCCTCTATCGCGGTAGCCCGCCGTAGGCGGGCGTAAGCGTAAGCGCGCGATGTGAAAAGAGGTTTACGGGGAAAAGCGGAGCTTGTCCCCGTGTTCAGCCGCGAAGCGGCTGAACTGTAACATATATTTCCGTCAGAATCAACGAAGGGATAAGGGGGAGGCTTTACTTTATAATCAAAGTATGGTATAATATCAGAAAAACAGAAGGAAGTAATACCAAATGATTAAAAGTAAGGCTCCGGGGCGCAGGTTTGTTATTTATATTATCGGTCTTTTCATAATGACGATGGGCATAGCGCTCTCGGTCAAGTCAAACTTGGGAGTGCCGCCGGTGAGCTCGATTCCGTATACGATTACATGCGTATTCGGGATTGAAATGGGCAACGCGACAATTTTGTTCCATGCTTTTCTTGTGCTTTTGCAGATAATACTGCTGCGCAAAAATTTTAAAGTGATAAATCTGCTGCAAATCGTCGTGGGCGTTGTTTTCGGCAAATTTACGACGTTGTGCAACTATTTGGCGGGAATGCTGCCGGCTGTCGACAACATGGTAATTCGGATAATATTTGTGCTGATAAGCACGATTCTTGTCGCGGTGGGGATTTTTTTCTATTTGCCCGCAAACATTATGCCGCTTGCCGGAGAGGGCGCAATGCAGGCGGTGTCGCAGATAACGAAAATTGAATTTTCAAAGGTGAAAATAGGCTTTGATGTGACCATGGTTGTAATTTCGCTGACGGTCTGCCTGATCGCCCTTCACACCATGGGAAGCGTCGGAGCGGGAACGATTGTGTCGGCGTTTTTGGTGGGCTTTAATTTGGGTGCGATAAATAAGAAGTTCGGAGCATGGCGGGATAAATTGCTGTGCGTAAATGCGTAATACATAAAAAATGCGGCTGTCTCGGCAGCCGCTTTTTTATGTGTCAATCACCTGTATCTCATTGTATCTGCTGTTGATTTCAAGCTCGTCGCGGATTAAATTTGAAACAATCGCAAGCCGGTTTGAAGATGAGCCGAATTGTTGATCGATAAATTCGACGTGGTTCATGTGGGGCTCAAATTCAACCTGCAGGCAGCGGTACTCTCCCTTTGGGATTTCGATTATTTTTTCGTCCTTCACATCGGTCGGCAAAACCTCGTAAAAGAGGAATTGCCGAATTTTATTTTCATTGAATGTGAACATAAACCCCGTCGGCAATACGGCGGAAAAGCCTTTGCGCTCGGCATAATCGAAAAGCTCTGTCGAAATGCGCCCGAACTGCGTTATGTTTGCCAAGTCGCCTATGTATTCCTCAACGATGAAAAACCGCGCGTGAATTTCTCTTTTGTAAATGCCTTTGCAGTCGGAATAGTGATTTTGCTCATCTCGGCATTTTAAGGCGTATTCAATCTTTTGCAAATCATTTTGCAGCTTTTGCATTTTCATTTCGGCAATGCGTTTGCCGTCGTTTAACATTTTTTTCTGCCAGTAAACGTTTTCGTCTTGATATTGCTTCATTTCCTTTAACGGAATGTCTAAATTTATGCACAGCAAAATAATGTCCAGTGCTGAAAGCTGCTCTGTGGCGTAGTAGCGGTATTTCGTTTTCGGGTCGATATATGCGGGGCAAAGAATGCCGAGTTTTTCGTAATAGAGAAGCGAATTTATGTTGACGCTGCGAAGCTTTGCGAATTCGCCTATCGTGAGATAGTCCTTCATCTGTAAATCCCTCCCTGCGCCGCGGCTTTTCGCTCCTCGAAAAAGGCGGAGAGAAAGTCGAAAAAGTCGGTAACGTGGCGGTTGTCGGCTTTGTTTTTGTTGTGAGATATGACAACCTCTCTCTTCCACGCAAAGCCCTCAATCGCAAGAAGCCTGACGTTTTCGTGCTCAATCGCGCCCCACGTAAATTCGGGCCAGAAGCCTACGCCCAAGTTTGCGGCAATCATGTTTTTCACGGCGGCGGGGTTGTCGCTTTCAAATATAATTCTCGGCTCGAAGCCCGCCGCTTTACAGCGCGCGTCGCATATGCTGCGGAATTGACGCGAGCCCATGAGGCTGATAAAGCCCTCTTGGCGCATTTCGTCAAGGGAGACGCTTGTGCGAGTGTCAAATTTGCCGCCGGAGGGCACGGCGATAAATATGTTTTCGCTTATGCAGTACGCCTTTTCGTCGGGCTCGTGCTCCTCTTTTGTCGTTATCTCAATGTCAAAGAGATCGTCGCCCGCGTTTTGCAAAAGCTGAAAGCTTACGTTATCGTGCTTTGCCTTGTATTTTATTATCGCCTCGGTGACAAGCGAGGACGCCGCGTTCACGCTGACGTGAATTGTCTCATCCCACAGCCGCGCCATCGTCGCGAGGTGCGAGGGGATTTCATCAAGCTCGGCTACAATGGGGGAGAGTGTGTCGCGCAAGTATTTCCCGTATGCCGTCAGCACAATGCCGCGCCCTTTGTGGACGAAAAGCGGTACGCCCATTGCTTCCTCAAG
Organism: Clostridia bacterium; assembly: GCA_021202495.1. Classification (GTDB taxonomy): domain Bacteria; phylum Bacillota; class Clostridia; order UMGS1883; family UMGS1883; genus JAJQCX01. The sequence goes on from JAJQCX010000053.1 coordinate 5,454, forward strand.
TTTTTTCATCGCCTGTGAAAGCGCGGGCTGCGCAATGAGCAGCCTCTCCACGCTTTTTGTCATGCTGCCCGTTTCGGCAATGTCGAGAAAATAGCGGTACCGCGTCAGCTCCATAATAACCCCTCCATTCATAAGTGAAATTTATGGATTTGATATAAATTATATATTGGACTTTTGATAATGTCAATACTATAATGAAATCGAAATATGAATTACGGAGGAATTAACAATGACAAACTTTCTTGAAGCTATGATGCTTATCTGCTTTGGGCTTTCGTGGCCTATCTCAATTTACAAGTCGCTCACGTCGCGCACGGCGCAGGGCAAGAGCGTGCTCTTTGAGCTGTTCATTTGGGTGGGCTACGTTTGCGGCATATTCAAAAAGGCGATAGATCTTTATCAGAATCCCAATCAGGAGTGGCTTTTTTACCTCGCGTTCGCGTTTTACGTACTGAATTTGGCGGAAATAACGATTGATATGGTGCTCTATGTTAGAAATTTAAAGCTTGACGACAAGTGCAAGCGTGCCGCTTGAGATTAATGCAGAAATAATAATGCAGAATGCAGAAAGACGGAACAAATTCAGCGGAGCTGAATTTGAATGGATGCGCCTGTGGGCGCGGGGCGGCAAGCAGGATGCTTGGGAGGCGGTCTGAATGAAAGATGCGTATCAAATTCCGATTAAAGTGAAATACACCGCAAAGATTGAGGATGTTGACTTTTTTGAGGGGCAGATATGCGAAGCGGAGATTTTGAAAAGCGACGCTTCGGGGCGGTGGTATTTGATAAAATATCCCGACGGGGCGCAGTATGCCTGCCCGCGGAGCTGGTTTGCGCCGATTGGAGAGTAAAAAACACAGCGCCGCAGATGTGGCGCTGTGTTTCAAAGATTGATATAAAATTACAAGAACGTTCCTATCAGATTCGACGCCAGAACGACGAGCACGAGGGCTATCGGGTACGTTGAAGCGTACGCCGAAGCGACGTCCTCCGTGCCGGCAACGCCGATAAGGGTGCCGAGGGCGGGGGTAGATGTCATGCCGCCGGTGAGGGAGCCGAGGTTGTTCAGAAGCGGGAGTTTGAAGACATACTTTGCCATGACAAAGCCAATCAGGAGCGGCAAGATTGTCATGATAACGCCCGCGATGAAGCCGTAAACGACGAGCATGATACCGAGCGACGACTGGCTGACCTGCGCAACAAGGTTTGCGCCGCCTTCAACGCCTGCGCCGACGAGGAACATTGCCAAGCCAAGCTCGCGGAAAACCTTTAAAACGCTCTCAGGTACGCGAAGGCTGAGACCGCCGACGCGTCCGAAGTGACCGCAGAGCAGCGCAACAATGAGCGGACCGCCTGTATTGCCGAGGTTGAAGCACGCGCCGTCAAAGCCCTTGCTTGTGAGCGGAATTTTAATCGAGCCGAGCAAAATGCCTAAAATAATCGCAACGCCGAAGGACGCAAGACCGAATTCGTCAATGAGAACCGCCTTGTGTTCTTTTTTATGTACTTTTCCCGTTTCAACGTGCTTTATTTCTATTAAAGCGCGTTCTTTATCCATATCGGCGTTCATGAGCTTGGGGATTATTTGAACGAAAAGCACAACGCCGATAACGCCGAAGGGATATGCCACGGCGTGACCGAGAGCGACGAGCGACGTATCCTGCGCAACGTCCTGTGCTGCGGAGAACGCGGGGGTGGAGGTGAGTGCGCCGGAGAGAATGCCTGTCGCGTAGTCCGAGCCGATGCCGGGAACGAGCGAAAACGCAACCGTGATTGCCGCGCCGATGACGATGATTATAGCGCCGAGCGGAACGTAGCCCTTGGCGTTCTTTTTAAGGTCGTGGAAGAAGTTCGGGCCCGCGATAAAGCCGACGCTGGTGACAAACAGGATAAGACCTATGCTCTGAATAAACTTGTAATCGGTGATTACGGCGCTGTTTGTCGGGTCGGGAACATAAAAGTGCGAAATAACGGGAATGTGTTCCACAATGGGAAGCGTGTAGAGATAGCCGCACAAAAGCGCCATCAGAAATACGCCCGCGGTGCCCAGGCAAATGCCCTTAACCTTAATGTGCCCTATCGCGTAGCCTGTGAGAAAGATGAAAAACGTTCCCATGAGCGTGATTGTAGCCGCGCCCGAAACGGAAATAATACTGTTGATAATGTCCATCGGAAATTCCTCCCAATCTCCACGTCATTTCGACGCCGCTATAAACGAAAAACGCGGGGATATCATAAATTAAATTTTTTTGATATAATAGAGACAGCGGCAATAGCTCGATAATTTTTAGGGCTTCGAGCTCGACTCCCAATCTGGGTATGGTTCTCGTTTCGCACCGCGGATTGTTTCATACTCTAAGAGTTTAAGAACGTACGTTAAATCGTAAATAAAGGCGAGAACCGCGCCGTAATAACAAATGTCAGGAGAATTTTTATGTCAAAAGCTAAAACTCAACCGGTTATACAAACCGACGATGACACATTGTTCTACGAGCGTTGTGCGGGTATTGATGTTCACAAAAAGCTCTTGGTTGTCTGCTTACGTATCGGACGCAAAACTGAATCGAGAGAATTTGGAACAACCACAGGCGAAATCCGAGAAATTGTAAAGTGGCTCAAATCAAACGGTTGTCAAATGATAGCCATGGAAAGCACCGGTTCGTATTGGAAACCTCTTTACAATATTTTTGAGCAGGAAAACCTTCCCGCTATGGTAGTAAACGCCTATCACATTAAAAATGTGCCCGGGCGTAAAACCGACTGGAATGATGCATTTTGGATTGCAAAATGCCTTGCGCAGGGTCTTTTAAAGCCAAGCTTTGTATCCGACCGAGAACAACGTGAATTACGTGATATGACGCGTTTTCGTAAATCACAGATTGAAGAACGCTCACGTAATATCAATCGTCTTCAAAAGCTTCTTGAAAGTGCTAACATTAAGTTGTCAAGTTGGCTTTCCGACATTGAAGGCAAAAGTTCGGGCGAGCTTTTGGAACTGATAATCGGAAAAGAAGATTTTACTCTTAATGATGTCAAGGAACGTATGTACGGCAGGATGAAATCTACACCCGAAGAAATTTTTGCTGCAATTGAGGGGTACATCACTCCGACCCAACGCAAATTTTTCTCACACGTTATAAACATTATTAAGGAACAAACCAAGCTTATTGAAATAACTGACAGCATGATTAAGTCATCCTTTAGCGATGAGCAAAAAACCGCTGTAGATAAGCTTGATGTCATTCCCGGTATCGGTAGAATCAGTGCAGAACAGATAATTGCAGAAACCGGTATTGATATGAGCAACTTTAGAAATCAACATGCTTTTTCCAACTGGATTGGCGTTGCACCCGGCAATAACGAAAGCGCCGGCAAACGAAAAAGCGGCAAAACGACTTATGGAAACAAGACATTAAAGTCCACTCTTACCCAATGCGCAAAGTCAGCTGTCAAAAACAAAAATACATATTTTCATGCTCAATACAGTCGACTTGTTACACACAGAGGTAAAAATCGTGCCACAATGGCTGTTGCACATTCTATGGCTATTGCAATTTACTTTGTTCTCTCCGGGGCTGAATTTAAAGACCTTGGTGCTGACTACTACAATCAATTTAATCGTGAAAAGAAGGTGAATTCGCACTTAAAGCAACTCAACAAACTTGGCATTACCTTATCCGATGAGGTATTGCAGAGCATATACTTGCAAACTGCTGACGCATAATTGCATGGATTCTTCTTACCCATCAGTTGGGTTTATTTGCTATGCACTTTTTTATGCGACCTACCTTCTTTTTTCACGTTAAATTTCGATAACGGCTCTGAGGTATTCGCCGCGCAACACGGGGACAACGTTGCTACGCTGTCCCCGTGCCCGTCAGCGTAAGCCGCAGAGCTTTTCTTATTTTATTGATGTTTCGGATTACCGTGTGTATATGTGGGAAGGAGCTTGGGCGAAACGAGGTCTGTTTCGATTCCTGCGTCCTTCAGTTCCTTTGCAAATGCGTTGACGTGCTCAAGCGTGAGTGCGCCGGTCTCTGTTTCTTTTGCCTTTTCCGCCGCGTGTATGCCGGCGTTTCTGCCGAATACGATGACGTCGAGAAGGGAGTTGCCCATAAGACGGTTTCTGCCGTGGATGCCTCCGACAGCTTCGCCCGCAACGAACAGGTTTTCAACGCCGGTCATGCCGTCGGGAGTGATGTCGAGTCCGCCGTTCTGATAGTGGAGCGTCGGGTAAACGAGAATGGGCTCCTTTCTGATGTCGATGCCGTACTTGCCGAACATGCGCATCATTGCGGGTATTCTCTTTTCAATCGTGCCCTCGCCGCCGATTGCCTCAATCATCGGCGTGTCGAGCCAAACGCCCAAGCCGGTGCCTGTGTCGACGCCGTTTCCTCTGTCGTCGCACTCGCGGATAATCGATGCCGCAGCGACGTCGCGCGTTTCAAGCGGATGCATGAATACTTCGCCGTTGCAATTGACGAGCTTTGCACCCAAGGAGCGTACCTTTTCGGTAACGAGCGCGCCGAAAATCTGCTCGGGGTATGCAGCGCCTGTCGGGTGATACTGAAGAGTGTCCGCATAGAGCAGCTTTGCGCCCGCTCTGTAGCCCAAAACAAGTCCGTCGGCCGTCGCGCCGTAGTGGTTCGAGGTCGGGAAGCCCTGGTAGTGCATTCTGCCCGCGCCGCCGGTTGCGATGATAACGGTCTTTGCCTTGGCAATGAGAATGTCGCCTGTCTCCATGTTAAGCAAAACAGCGCCCGCCGCCTTGCCGTCCTCGTCCTTAATTATTTCGATTGCCGCCGTGAAATCAATCACGGGAATACCGCGGTTCAAAACCTCGTCGCGCAGCGTTCTCATGATTTCAGCGCCGGAATAGTCCTTTGCGGCGTGCATTCTCTTTCTCGATGTGCCGCCGCCGTGGGTTGTAATCATTGTGCCGTCGGGCGCCTTGTCAAATTCAACGCCCAGCTCGTTGAGCCACTTAATCGCGTCGGGAGCCTCGGTGACGAGCTTGTACAAAAGCTCCTTCTTCGCCGCGAAATGTCCGCCGCCGTAAGCGTCAACAAAGTGGATTGCGGGCGAATCGTTGGGCTTGTCTGCCGCCTGAATGCCGCCCTCCGCCATCATTGTGTTTGCGTCGCCTATGCGAAGCTTCGTCACAATCATAACCTTTGCGCCCGCATTGTCAGCCTCGATTGCTGCGCTCGAACCCGCGCCGCCGCCGCCGATAACGAGCACGTCGGTGTCGTAGTCGGGGTTTGAAAGGTCAATATCCTCAGGCTTTATGCGTGCGTTCGCCTCGAGCATTGCCGCAAGCTCGCGCGGTACCTTTTCGCCCTTGTTGGGACCTACCTTCAGCGTTTCAAACTGGTCGGCTCTGTAGTCGGGATGATATGTCGCCAAAAGCTTATCCTTTTCATCAGCCGTCATTCTGTCGGGAGTGTACGCAATGTTAGCCGCGCGTGCCGCCTCAACCGCCTTGAGTGACGCTTGGAATTTTTCAGAATACATTGTTACTCCTCCTTATTTCTCAATTTCACGCGTGTTGTAAAGCTCTTTTATTTCCTCGATGGGCTTTTGCATGAGATTTTGCAAAAGCTCCTCGAATGTGCCGTCCTTTATTTCCTGCACTCGATCCTCCAAATGCTGCGTCTTGGGCGCAAGGTATTTGCCGTTGAGTCTGCGCGCAAGCATTGCAACCTGCGGATGCGAAATGCCCGCCGGGCAGCGGGAAGAACATACGCCGCACATTACGCAGTCAAACGACTCCTCCGCGCACTTGTCAAATTCGCCTCTCTGTGCGTATGCGATGTACTGCATAACGTTGAGCTCCTGCGTGCAGCTCTTCGTACATGCGTTGCAGCCGATACATGCGTAAATTTCGGGGTAAAGCTGCATCATTATCTGCTCTGTCGGCTTTATTTTCTCAATGTCGTACACCTGCTTTTCGAGCGGGAAGAAGGGAAGCGTTGCGATGTACATATTGTTTTCTACCTTTGTTTGGCATGCAAGAGCCGCTTTCAGCTCGCGCTCGCCCTTGATGCGGTAGATTGTCGCGCACGCTCCGCAAAAACCGTTTCTGCAGCCGCAGCCGCGCACAAGGCGGTAGCCTGCGTATTCCATAGCCGTCATGATTGTGAGGTTGGAAGGAACGGTGTACTTTTTGCCGAACAGGAATATGTCAACCATGTTTTCCATAATCGTTACTCTCCTTTATCAATATTCATCGGGAAGGGCGTCAAGCTGGTCGAAGCGGAAGACCGGTCCGTCCTTGCAGACGTATTTTGAACCGATGTTGCAGCGGCCGCACTTGCCGATGCCGCACTTCATTCTGAGCTCCATCGTCGTGTAAACCTGCGTTGGCTTAAATCCGAGCTCGTTTAAGCCCGCAAGCGTGAACTTAATCATAACCGGAGGCCCGCACATGATAACGATTGTGTCGTCGTCGGGCTTGAAGCCGAGCTCCTTGACGTAGTTGGGAACAAAGCCGACGTGTCCGTCCCATTCGGGCTGCTCACGGTCGATTGTGAGGTAAACCTGTGTTCCCTCCTCCTTTTCCCATTCGGAGGTTATCTCCTCATAATCAACCAAGTCCTGCATACTTCTTGAGCCGTAGACAATTTCAAGCTTGCCGTAGCGGTCTCTGTAGTGGCGCACGTAGTTGATAACGCTGTGAAGCGGCGCGAGGCCGATGCCGCCCGCGATGCAGATGAGGTTTTTGCCGACAAATGCATCGTCAACCGGGAAGCCGTTGCCGTAGGGTCCGCGAATCGTTATCATCTGACCTACCTCCATTGCGTGAAGCCAGTCTGTCACGCAGCCGCATTTTTTAATTGAAAATTCCATATATTCTTCTTTTGTGGGGGAAGATGTAATAGAGAAAAGCGCTTCGCCCACACCCGGCACCGAAAGCATTGCGCACTGACCGGGCTTATGGATAAAGGGCTTTTTACCGTCGGGGGTGACAACGCGGAACGTCTTAACGTCCGGCGTGTCGCATCTTATGTCGGTCACAACGCCGAGAGACGGCATAAGGGGTTCGTTTTTTTCAATCATTTGCCCTCCTCCTCTCCCAAAGCTTTCATAACCTTAACTATATTCATCGAGATGGGGCAGCTTGCGACGCATCTTCCGCAGCCCACGCAGCTGAAAAGCCCGTCGTTGTTTGCGGGATAGTACACAAGCTTGTGCATGAACCTCTGACGAAAGCGCTCAAGCTGCGTCAAACGCGGCTGACCCGCGCTCATCAAGGTAAAGTCCGAATACATGCACGAATCCCAGCAGCGGAAACGCTTTACGCCGTGCCCCGTGTCAAATTCCTTGATGTCGTAGCACTGGCAGGTCGGGCACACGAATGTACATGTTCCGCAGCCGATGCAGGACTGCGACAGCTCCTTCCACTTTTCGCTGTTAAAGTATGTGTTGGTCTTGTCGCCGCCGAATTTTTCGGTTGAGAGATTTGCGAGCGGCAGCTTTTTCATGCGCTCGTGGGTAACTTCCTTCTGCGCGTCAACCTTCTCAGAACCGCATTCCTCGGTGAGGGAAATTATTGTTTCAAGCGCCTTTTCACCCTTTTCAGTCTTCGCGTCAAAATATATCTCATTATCTTCGATATAGCACTGAACGTCGCCCGCGGGGTCTGCCGCGTCTATGTCAAACGTAGAGCAGAAGCATGTTTCCGCCGGGCGGGTGCAAGCCATCGACATGATAACGCCGTGCTCGCGGCGCGATTTGTAATACGAATCAGCCGGGGGAAGAAGGAACACGTTGTCCAAAACCTCAAAGCTCTTCGCGTCGCACGCTCTCACGCCGAACACGATAAAGTCCTCCGATTCCTCGCGCGTATCGATAATTTCAATGTTTTTGCCGTCAACCTTAAACTCCATCAGATTTTCGCTCTGCGGGAAGAAAAAGTCCTTCGCGCTGCGGACGGTGTTCAAAGCATTGCTGTATTTTACGCCCTCGCTCCATTTTTTGTAGCTCGCGTGCTTGTCGTGTCCGTCGCCGTCAACAGGAAGATAGACCGAATACGCGCCGCTCATCGCCGCAAAGAGGGAATCGAGCGCGTCAAGAGAACATTTACGCATTAAAAGTGCCCCCTTCCACAGCCTGTGAAGGCTCAATGTCGCCCTGGGTGTAATCTACGAGCGGCGCACGGCTGCCTTCCTCCGCGCCCGCGGCGTAATCGCCGTAGAAACGGTCGATGTCATAAATAAACTTGCGGTTCAAAAGGTGCAGCGGAATTCTCTCCGGGCACACTCTTGAGCATTCGCCGCAGTCGGTGCATCTGCCCGCAACGTGGAACGCTCTTATAATGTGGAACATCTTTTCCTCAAAGCTGTCCGAAATAGCCTTGTTTTGCACGCCCGACGCGGGGTTGTCGAAAACGCACTTTTCGCATGTGCACGCAGGGCACACATTCCTACAGGCGTTGCAGCGAATGCAGCGCGAAAGCTCGCCGCGCCAGAAGGCAAAGCGCTCATCCTCGCTCATCGCCTCTATCTTTTCAACTTCTTCAAAACGCTTTGAAGAAGTCACCTCGCACTCCTCGCCGATAAATTCGTCAAACGCGGCGCACTTTTTGCTTTTGCAGTTAACGCAGCGTTCGGGGAGCGTGTCGGCATAGGGAACGATTTTGTCGCCGTCGTAGAGCGTGTGAACGATTAAATTGTCGCCGTCGCGCTCAGCGCCCGTGACGCCGTCGCCCGCAATGTCCTTGATGATGCGAATGTCGGACATGCCGTCGCACGAAATGCCTATAACATAGACCTTTTCGCGGTCGAAGCGGTGCTCGGTCAAAAGCTGATTAAAGCTGTATGTGTCGCAGGGCTTCATAAACACAAGTATTTTGCCGTCGCCCTTTTTTGTTTCTTTAACAAGATATTTTGAAAAATTCGCCCCGCAGAACGCGTCATAGACAAAATCTTTGTCTATTTCCTCCGCGCTGTAAAACACCGCGGGCGTAACGTCGTAGGAGAATTCGCCGCGCTTCCAGCCCAAAACTCTTGACACACTGCCGTCTGCCAAAAGAGATTTTGCCTTGTCGCACAGCATATCGCGTGTTATTGTTTGCATCGTAAATCCTCCAGTCTCTTATTTTCGCCAAGCGCCGCAACCTGCGCGACAAAGCTGTTCATTGTCTCCGCAAATTTCGCGCCCTCCGCCGCCGAAACCCACTCAACTCTCGTTCTTTCCTTTTCAATGCCGAGATAGTTGAGCATTGAGAACAGCAGCGCCATTCTTCGCCTTGTGTAGTAGTTGCCCGATATATAGTGGCAGTCTCCCGGGTGGCAGCCACAGAGGATAACCCCGTCGGCGCCGCGCTGGAACGCGCGCAGAATAAACATCGGGTTTACGCGGCAGGAGCAGGGAACTCTGATTATCTTAACCTCCGCCGGATAGTTGAGGCGGTTGTTGCCCGCAAGGTCCGCGCCCGCGTATGAACACCAGTTGCAGCAGAACGCAACTATTTTGGGTTTATATTCGTTTACCGGCATATAGCATCCACCTCCGCCATGATTTGCTTGTTCGCGAAGCCCTTAAGATCCATAGCTCCGGACGGGCACGCAACCGTGCAGGCGCCGCAGCCCTGGCACACAGCCTCGTTCACCTGCGCCACGCGGCGAACCGCCGTCGTTCTGTCGGGCATTCTGAACTCTTTGTCAACATATGTTATAGCGCCGTAAGCGCAGACGTTTGCGCAGCTTGAGCAGCCGTTGCACATCATTTCGTCGGAATGAGCGACACAGGGGTTGCCCGTGAGCTTATCCTTCGAAAGAAGACCGATAACCTTCGACGCCGCCGCGCTCGCCTGAGCGACAGTTTCGGGAATGTCCTTTGGTCCCTGGCAGCAGCCGGAGAGGAACACGCCCGCCGTCGGGCTTTCCACGGGACGAAGCTTGGGATGAGCTTCGGTGAAGAAGTCGTTTGTGTCCATGCTCGCGGTGAGCATTGTGGCAATGCTTCTCGCGCTCTTGTCGGGCTCAATCGCCGCCGCAAGAACAACCAAGTCCGCGTCTATGTGAAGCTGCTTGTTCGCAAAAAGGTCGCTTGCCTGAACCTTGAGCTTCTTTCCTTCGGGCACAATCTTGCCCACCATGCCCTTTATATAATGTACGCCGTATTCCTCAACGGCACGTCTGTAAAATTCGTCAAAGCTCTTGCCCGGCGTGCGGACGTCGATGTAGAACACATAGACCTCCGTGTCGGGATACTTGTCGCGCGTGAGCATTGCGTGCTTTGCCGTGTACATGCAGCAAATCTTTGAGCAGTATTCCTTGCCCTTTTCCGCGCACTTGTCGCAGCGCGAGCCTACGCACTGAACAAAAACAATCGTGTGCGGATGCTCGTGGTCGGACGGACGGAGCATAATGCCCGCGGTCGGACCTGCCGCGTTCGTCAGACGCTCAAACTCAAGGCTTGTTATAACGTCGGGCGACTGGTTGTACGCAAATTCGTCAAACTTGTCGAGGCTTATGGGGTTGTAGCCTGTCGCCGCGACAATCGCGCCGTACTTTTCTTCGATTATTTCATCCTGCTGCTTGTAGTCGATGGCCCCCGCCGTGCATACACGCGAGCAGAGTCCGCACTTGCCGTTTTTCAGCATGAGGCAGTAGTTGGGGTCAATCGTCGCAACCTTGGGCACCGCCTGCGCGAACGGAATATAAATTGCCGTTCTGTTGTCCATGCCGAGGTTAAACTCATTCGGCACCTTTTTCATCGGGCACTTTTCCGTGCAGGCGCCGCAGCCTGTGCATATGTCCTCTTTAACGTAGCGCGCCTTTCTTCTTATCTTAGCCTCAAAGCTTCCGACAAAGCCGCTTACAGCTTCAACCTCGCTGTAGGAGAAAATTCTTATCTTGTCGTTCTGTGCCACGTCAACCATCTTGGGCGTCAAAATACACGCCGCGCAGTCAAGCGTGGGGAAAGTTTTGTCTATCTGCGCCATCTTGCCGCCGATAGTGGGCTTTTTCTCAACGATGTCAACCTCGAAGCCCGCGTCGGCAATGTCAAGCGCCGTCTGAATGCCGGCAATGCCGCCGCCGATAACGAGCGCTCTCTTTGTAACGGGGCTTTCGCCGGGAGTTAAGGGGGCATTGAGCTGAACCTTCGCTATCGCCGCCTTGCCCAATATGATTGCTTTTTCGGTGCCTGTTGCCTTATCTTTGTGTACCCATGAGCACTGCTCACGAATGTTCGCTATCTCAACCATGTAGGGATTGATACCCGCGCTTGCCGCGGTTTTGCGGAATGTCGCCTCGTGCATACGCGGCGAACAGGAACAGACAACTATCCCCGTCAGATTGTGCTCTTTGACAGCTTCTTTGATTATGTCCTGACCCGCCTGCGAGCACATATACTGATAATTCGTGGAAAATACCACGCCCGGTTCTTTGCCCAGCGCGTCCGAAACCGCCTGCACGTCAACCGTTGCCGCGATGTTCGAGCCGCACCAGCACACAAATACGCCGATCCTTTGCATCTTGTCTCCTCCTTATTACTTACTGAAACGTCTGAACGCGCTGACGATTGCCTGCTGTGGAAGATCGTCGTCAAGAGCCTCCGGCACGTCGTTGGGCGTCATGTGATTGTTGCCCTGCTGTCTTATTGCCATGAGGCGCACCGCCTCAATGACCTTTGCCGGCTCAACGCCGCGCGGGCAGCGGTCGACGCACGCAAAGCACGTCAGACATTTGTAAAGCGACTGCGAGTTCAAAAGCGGCTCGATGTCGCCCGTTTCGACCATATATACAAACTGATGCGGATGGTATTCCATCTCGTCGTAGGAGGGGCAGGTGCCCGAGCACTTGCCGCAGCGCATACATTTGAGCACGTTTACGCCGCTTGTGCGCTCAATCTGTTCTTTAAGACGTGCGTTCTTGTCCATCATGCTTCCTCCTTTATGCCGAGCGCCTCAGCCAAAAGCTCCGTGAAGTAAACCACCGGAAGCTTTTCCTCGCTCGTGCATTTTTCAAGATTGTAGCGGCAAAGGGGACATGCGGTGACGAGCATGTCAGCGCCGTGCGCCGCAGCGTCCGCGTGAACAGCGCTGCTCTTTTTGTCCGCCAAGTCGGGAGAATCCATCGTCACATATCCGCCGCAGCACTCGTTGCGCATTGAATAAATGACGGGTGTGGCTCCTATCGCGCGGATAAAATCCTCCAATATCTTCGGATTTTCCGCGTCGTCCATCTTCATCGTCGTCGAAGGACGAAGTAAGAGACATCCGTAATACGCGCCAATCTTTTTGCCCTTCAAGGGGTTTACGACAGCGCTCTTTATTTTGTCAAAGCCGATGACGTCGCGGAGAAGCTCAAGATAGAACATGACCTCCGTTTCGCCGTTGTAGGGCTCCTCTTTCATGTAGTTATTGACCTTCATCGCGAAATCCGCGTCCGTCTGCATTGCGTGGTTTGTCTGCTTTATCACGTTATGACAGGCGGAGCAGGCGGTAACGAGGATTTGCCCCTTGTCCTTTGCCGCCTTGAGCGCGCGCACGGAGGAGAGCTTTGTCGCAATCTCGTCCTTCGCCGACGAAAAAACGCCGCCGCAGCACTGCCAGTTTTCGATTTCCTCCAACGTCACACCCAGCTTTTCAGCCGAAAGACGCGCGTATTTGTCAAGCTCCTTTGCCTTCGTTTTTAATGTACAGCCCGGGAAATAGCTGACTACCATATTTTGCTCCTTGCCTTTCTGCCCGCGTATTTTTAAAGCCTCTCTCCGTATGCGGGCCTGCGGAGGAATTGTTTATATTAAGATTGCTTGCCGAACTGACGGCGAGCAATTGCCTCCCCACGTCGCGCGAAGCGCGTAAGAGGGGAGGGGGACCGCCCACGCTTTGCGCGGGTGGTGGTGGGGTCACAAATTCCGCTCTGCGGAATTTGCTCCTATTTTAAACCATCTCTTCCGGATGGAAAACCTCGTCAAATCTTTCGGGTGTCAAAAAGCCCAGCTCAACGCACGCTTCCTTGAGCGAAATGTTGTCCTTGAACGCCTTTTTCGCCGTCTTAGCCGCGTTTTCGTAGCCGATGTATGGGTTGAGCGCCGTGACGAGCATGAGCGAATTGTGAAGATTGTGGTGCATCTTCTCCTTGTCCGCCGTTATGCCCGAAGCGCATTTTTTGTCAAACGAAACGATCGCCTCGCTCAAAAGCCTTACCGACTGCAGGAAGTTGTATGCGCAGACCGGCATGAATACGTTGAGCTCAAAGTTGCCCTGAGATGCCGCCATGCCGACAGCGACGTCGTTGCCGATTACCTGCACCGCAACCATCGTCACAGCTTCGCACTGTGTCGGGTTTACCTTGCCCGGCATTATCGAGCTGCCCGGCTCGTTTTCGGGAATGTGTATCTCTCCCAAGCCGTCGCGCGGACCTGATGCGAGCCAGCGGACGTCGTTTGCTATCTTCATCATGTCGCAAGCGAGCGCCTTCACAGCGCCGTGCGCAAAGACAATTTCATCCTTGCTGGTGAGTGCGTGGAACTTGTTTTCTGCCGTCACAAATTCCTTGCCGGTCAAGCTTGATACAGCCTTGGCAACCTTTACGTCAAAGCCCTTGGGCGCGTTGAGACCCGTGCCGACAGCCGTGCCGCCCAATGCGAGCGCGCGGAGCGGTTTGAGCGAAAGCTCAATTAACTCCTTGTCCTTTTCAAGGCTCGCCCTCCAGCCGCTTATCTCCTGGCTGAATTTAATCGGCGTCGCGTCCTGCAAATGCGTTCTGCCGCTCTTGACGATGCCCTCGTTTTCTTCTTCCAAGCGTTTAAACGTCGCGATAAGCTCGTCAACCGCGGGAATGAGCTTGTCTTCAAGCGCGCACACCGCCGAGATGTGCATTGCGGTGGGGAATGTGTCGTTTGACGACTGGCTCATGTTGATGTCGTCGTTGGGGTGCAGAAGATGCGGCGTGCCCGCAATTTCGCTCGCGCGGTTTGCAATGACCTCGTTTGCGTTCATGTTTGACTGCGTACCCGAACCCGTCTGCCATACAACAAGCGGAAAATGGTCGTTGAGCTTGCCTGCGATAACCTCGTCGCACGCCTGCTCGATGGCGGAGAGCTTTTCATCCGTCATTTTTTCGGGTTTCAAAGAATGGTTCGCGATTGCCGCCGCCTTTTTCAAAACGCCGAACGCATATGTTATCTCGCGCGGCATTGTTTCGATTCCGACGCCGATTTCAAAGTTTTCGTGGCTGCGCTGTGTCTGTGCGCCCCAATAGCTGTCCTTCGGCACCTTCATTTCGCCCATTGAATCGTGTTCTATGCGGTATTCCATTTGTATTGCTCCTTCTCATCAGAATGACAATCCGTTTATAACTTCTTTCAACGCGTCCGCGCTCTTTTGCAGTTGTGCGCGCTCCTCGTCCGTTATCGGCATGAGAATTTTGTTGCGGACGCCTGTGTTGTTGACTGCGCAAAGCACGCTCAGGCACACGTCGTCGATTCCGTACTCGCCGTGCATCATGGTGGAAATCATCATCGTCGTGTCGATGGGATTCAAGAGGCACTTGCAGATGTGCGCCACGCTCATCGAAACTGCGTAGAACGTCGCGCCCTTGCGCGCGATAACCTTTGAGCCGGACTTCTTCACAAAATCTGTAACCTCTTCTTTATTGAGCGGGGGATATACAGCGCCCTTGCCCGAAACGGAATTGGGATAATCCTCAAGCGGTATGTTTGAAATGTTTGCAACCGACCACGGAATAAAGCTCGAATCGCCGTGCTCGCCCATTACATATGCGTGAACGTTCTTCTGGCTCACGTCGTAGTGGTCGGAAAGACATGCTCTGAGGCGCGATGTGTCCAAAATTGTGCCCGAACCGATAATCTGATTTTCCGGCAAATCGGAGCACTTGCAGAATGTGTACGTCAAAATGTCCACCGGGTTTGAAACGATGATGTACTTCGCACTCGGTGCGTACTTTGTGATCTGCGGGATAATCTCCTTTGTGATGTTTACGTTAGTCTGAGCCAGTTCAAGACGCGACTGACCCGCCTTTCTCGGAAGACCCGATGTGATAACGACAATGTCCGAGCCTACGGCGTCGGGATAGTCGCCCGCATAGATTGTGCACGGATAGCAGAACGGAACGCCCTGAACAATGTCGAGCGCTTCGCCCAGCGCCTTTTCTCTGTTGATGTCGATAAGTACGATCTCATTTGCCACGCCGTTGATTGCGGTTGTGTAGGCGATGGTAGCTCCGACGCTGCCCGCGCCGATGATGGTTATTTTACTCATAAATCAACACTCCTCTACGTTTTTCTCATTTGATAGATTTTTGTCGTATTGATACTATCAAGATTATATCAGAATTTGACGAAAAATCAACATAAATCTATCACATGTATTTGGTTTTGCGAAAATTATTCTTCAATTTCATTTTTTGCCGTGCTTTCGCGGTGCAGCTCGCCCGAAAGTACCGCAAGCCTTAACGCAAGGTTTTCGTTTTGCACAAGCGTGTCGTCGGGAACCTTTAACCGCTCGGGCGCAAAATTCCATATCGCGCGTATCCCCGCGCCCGTCATTTCGTCGCACACCTTTTGCGCCGCCGCAGCGGGCACCGTAATAATGCCTATCTTAATGTCTTCTCTTTTGACAAACTCGCCAAATTCCGCCATCGGCAGCACTCTTTTGCCGCTTTCCGTCATGCCGACCTTCGCGTCGTCCGAGTCGAACGCCGCCACAATCTCCGCCGCATAGTCGCTAAAGCCCTCGTAATAGTAAAGCGCGCGCCCCAGCTTTCCCGCGCCGACGATTACCGCGCGGCTCACGCTGTCAAAGCCCATAAAGCGCTCCAAATGACCGATGAGTTCGCCTATTTCATATCCCGTCCGCGGCTTTCCCGCGCCGCTCACCGCGCCGAGGTCCTTTCTCACCTGCACCTCGCCGTAGCCCAGCGCCTTCGCCAGCGCCGTCGCGGAAATGTTTTTTTACCTGTCTCCGCCGCGTTTTTCAAAAACCGCAGATAAATCGGCAGCCTTCCTATAGCCGCGCCGGACAGAGCCTGTTTCACAGTCGTATCCCTCCTTCCCCAATTTTCGTGCTTTACTATTGTAGCACAATTTTTTGCGACAATCAAATGTAAATGTCGTATATCGATATATATTTATCGATATACCTCAATCGATAAATCCCGTCCATGTTTCGTCGCGCACTTTTTTTAATTCCTCCAAAAACTCTTTATCGAGCCTTGTCAATTCATATCCGGCGCGGCTGAGCAAAACGTCGCGGTAGCGCCGCGTTTTTTCGACAATCCTTTTCTGCACGAGCGAATATTTTTCCAAAAAGTCGCGCGGCAGAGGAGAGGAGCACATAAATGTGTCCGAGTTGTGCTCCAAAAGGTCAAACTGGCTCGCCCGCTCAAAGAGGAAAATCTTTTTCCTGACCTTGTCCGAAAATTCCGTCCTTTTTACGTCAATCGACGGCACGCTCGGCACATAAGGGTCGGCATAGGCAAGCTCGGTGTAATCGTAAAGCTCGCGCAGCGACACCGCGTCCTTTCCCGCAAGCGGATGATTTTCGCTCATCACGATAACCCGCTCAAAATCCTTTATCAATTCGTATGATAAGCTCTTGTCCTTCGCCATTTTTTGAAAATATACGTCGTATTCCGACGCGTAGCGCACAATCGCAAGGCGGCATTCCGAATTTAAAATGTTATTTATCGCGCGCATGGAATTTGTCTCACGATAGTAAAGCTCGCTTTCGCACTCGGGATCCGTTTTTTGCGCAAATCGCTCAAATGCGCGCGCAATGTAGCTCACTCTCGGCGCGGAGAGGGAAAAGCGCAAAACGTCGCGGCGCTCGGATTTATAAAATTCCTCTAATTCCTCCATCTGCCCCAGCAGCTTTTTCCCGCGCTTTATAAATTCCTCGCCTTCCTCCGTCACAACCATGCCCTTGGGCGTGCGCGAAAAGACGGCAAAGCCCAATTCCTCCTCAAATTCCTTCACCGCACGGCTCAAATTGGGCTGATTCATGCAAAGCTTTTCCGCTGCTTTCTTTACGGACCCCGCGTCCGCCACCGCCGCAACGTATTTCAAATGCTGCATATTCATTCCGCCGCCCCCAATCCCTAAAGTATCTCTACATTATATATGTTTATTATACGATAAATTCCGCTCAAAAGCAAGAACATAAAAACGGCGCGGGCAGCGGCATTTAATTTGTATTTTTCGCCGTCTTAGTTGTAGGGGCGCCCGCTTGTCCCCGCCCGGCAATGCGCAGCATTGCATTGCCCCATTGAGGCAATCACCGGCGTCAAATTAACGTATCAAACAAACGGCGCGGGGCAAATCCCCGCGCCGCGTAAAAAGCTTATTTAGCATATCCCGCGTATATCACAACGTCCGTCACCTTGCTTGCCGAGTCGGCGGTTGTTTTCACGAACACATACCGCGGATTTGATGCGGAATATATTATATCCTCAAAGCTTCCCTTTTCAACAGTTATGCCGCTGCTCGTCTTTGTGACGAGCGTGTAACTGCAATAGCTTGTCGGCGCATAGAGTATTTCCGCTTCAAATTCGCCGCTTTCCAATTCGTCAAGGGTTTCGCATATGCAGAAATACGACGACGTTTTTGCGGCGACCCAACCGCCCGCAACGTTCACACACTTGTCGCTCGGCGTGTCGGAAATGCTGCCTCCGTCGCCCGAAACTTCTCCCAAGCTTGTTTTTGTCGCGTTAAATAAAACAGCAATATTTTCGGCGTAATTTCCGTTTTCCTCATATACGATAACATTTCCCGCGGCAATTGTTTCGCTCAATGCCATATCCTCCGCGCTGTCGGGATTTACGATGATTGAGGTTGAAGCTCCGTTAATCATGCCCGTAATCTTGTAGCTGTCCTTGCCGTCCGCCAGCGTCATGGCGTTTCTTGTAACAACCATCACCGACGCTTCCGCGTCGGAGCGCGTCGCTTCGGCATCTGTGAGCGAGGTGATTTTTTGAGAAAGAACGTCCGCAAGCGGCTCTGTTTCCCTCCATAAAAATGCCGTCACAATGTCACCGTTTTCCGTGCCCTTTGGCAGATTTATTTCAGCACAAGCCCTATCGTCCGCCGCAATGCTCAAATTTTCCGAAACAACACCCTTTACAATCCCTTCATCGTCCGAAACGGCAAGATATATAGTGCTGTCAATGTCATTTTCACTCATATTACCCGCTTCGATTTGACACACTCCGCCGCTCGTAATCTCTGAAATGTCAAGATAACAATAACTTGCCGCACCGCACGGCATTGCCGCGAAAATCAGCGTCCATGCCAAAAACAGCGCACAAAACTTTTTTCCGTGCATATGAAATCCTCTCCCAATATGAAAATCCCGAACGGTTCTCGCTCGGGATTCCCTCTTTTTGCTTAGCCTCGTACTTCTTTTACAATCTGCACAGCCTCCGCGACAAGCTCGGTTATCTTCGCAAAATCGCCCGCCTTAACAAGGTCGCCCTTTACCATCCAGCTTCCGCCGCAGGCAAGGATCCTGTCATATGCGAGATAGTCGCGCACATTGTTCTGATTTATGCCGCCCGTGGGCATAAATTTAACGCTCGTGTAGGGAGCCGCCATCGCCTTAATCATCTTAAGACCGCCCGCCTGCTCCGCCGGGAAGAACTTTACAACATCGAGCCCGTTTTCAAGAGCCTGCTCAACGTCGGAGGGGTTCGCCGTGCCGGGCATAATTAAAATGCCCTTTTCAACGCAGTATTTTACAATTCTCGGATTGAGCCCCGGACTTACGATGAATTTCGCACCCGCGTTTACCGCGCGGTCAACCTGCTCCGTCGTCAAAACCGTGCCCGCGCCCACAAGCATATCCGGGAATTTTTCCGTCATTATTTTTATCGATTCCTCAGCCGCGTCGGTTCTGAACGTAACCTCCGCGCACGGAAGTCCCCCGTCGCACAGCGCCTTGCCCAAAGGCTCCGCGTCCTTCGCGTCGTTAAGCACAACCACCGGCACAATGCCCATCTCGCCGATTTGTTCCAATACCTTGTTCATACTATCCTCTCCTAAATAAAATAATCTTACATATATAATAGTATAAAACGCACACTTTTTCAAGAGGGAAATGAAAAATAAGGTTAAAAATTGAAAAGGGAATTTTACTATTGACAAACTTTATGGCGAACGGTATAATAAATATAGAAAAGGCAAGACCTCAAACGGTTATGCCAAAGAGTATTTTATCAAAATAACGCACTCATTGGTGGGGGGCGTTATTTTTTTACGGAATTTAACAATAACAAAAGAACAATCAAAAATAAAATCATTCCTTCGTATTCCATAGTCATCACCTCCTTTCATTGATTATGGAGATGATGGCATAACCGCCCTTAACTGTTTAGTCTTGCCCTTTTGCCGAAGTTCATCGGCGAAAGATATTATACATTATGTTTTGTCGAATTGCAAGAAAAACATTGATTATTTGTAGTATAAAAGCGAATCTTTCTTAAATAAACCAAAAAATTGAAAAACTCTTTAAAGATTGGCGTTGGATTCATTTTCCTCTCGGCGGGATTTTGTAATCCACTCGGCTACGTCTTCTTCCGAATTAAAGCCCGCCTTTTCGGCTTCACCCTGCATTTGCCGCCGGAATTGCTGCATAGCATAAATGGCGGAATTGATAACTCTGACTTGCCCGTTTTCGACAATGAATGTAACGCGGTCGCCGGTTGAAACGCCGAGAACGGCGCGGATGTTTTTGGGTATTGTCACTTGTCCCTTGGACATAACTCGTGCATCGTTTACTAAAGTTTCGGTCATAATGAAACACCTCCTGATTAAAAAGTAGGGAAGTAGGAAATCCCTACTTTTATTATATACAAATATGCGCAAAAAGTCAAGCCCCCTCTATGCTCCTGCTTGACATACCGGAAAAAAGAGAGTAAAATAGGGCTAATATTTATAATTTAACCGGCGGGGAGGTGTGCGGGCTTGAAATTTTTAAACAGGGCGCTCAATAGGTTTGTGCTTGTCACGCTGTCACTCGCGCTGCAGATGGCGCTGCTTTTTTGGTTTTCGGCAAATATGCTGCCTGCGGTGGATATAATCATACGTATATTAAGCGTTTTTGCGGTGTGCTACGTGATAAGCAATTCCGGCAATTCCGAAATGAAGCTTTCGTGGACTGTCGTCATTTTGGTGCTGCCGGTTTTCGGAACGCTGCTCTATCTTTTGACCGGCGGCAAACGTCCCGCGCGCAGGCTCCGCCGCCGCTGCGAGAGCGTCATTGCGAAAAACGACGTCTTTGTTATTCATCAGCCCGAAAACGAAGCGGAGTTGGCTGAGAAAAACGAGCATCTTGCCGCACAGGCGCACTATCTTGACAATTGGGGCTTTCCGCTTTATAAAAATACCGACGCGGTCTATTTTCCGCTCGGCGACGACATGTACCCCGTGCTTTTAGAGGAGCTCCAAAAGGCGGAAAAATTTATCTTTATGGAGTATTTCATTTTAAACGAGGGCGAAATGCTGCAAAGCGTGCTGGGCATTTTGGAGAAAAAAGCGGCGGAGGGCGTTGAAGTTCGCCTTATTTACGACGACGTCGGCAGCGTTTTCAACCTTCCCTACGGCTATGACAAAAAGCTTGAGGAACGCGGCATAAAGTGCCACGCCTTTAACCCATATGTGCCCATCTTTTCCTCCGTTATGAATAACCGCGACCACAGAAAAATCTGCGTCATAGATTCAAAGGTGGGCTTTACGGGCGGGATAAACCTTGCGGACGAATATATAAATAAAATTGAAAAATTCGGTCATTGGAAGGACAACGCCGTCATGCTGAAGGGCGTCGGCGTGTGGGGGCTGACGATGATGTTTCTTGACATGTGGAACGCCTTTCGCCCGGAGGATGCCGATCTTAACCGTTTCAGAGCCCCGCTTTATTTTTCGGGCGACGATTGCGGCTTTGTGCAGCCGTTCGGCGATTCGCCGCTCGACGACGAGCTCGTTTCGGAAAACGTCTATATGAATGCGATAAACGCGGCGCAGAAATATATTTATATTTATACCCCTTACCTCATTCCCGACAGGGAATTGACGACCGCGCTCTGCCTTGCGGCGAAAAAGGGCGTCGACGTCAAGCTCATCGTTCCCGGCATTCCCGATAAAAAGGCCGTTTATGCAATAACAAAGTCGTATTACGGCGCGCTTATCCGCGGCGGAGTTAAGATTTATAAATATCTCCCCGGCTTTGTCCACGCCAAAGGCTTTGTAGCGGACGACATTGTCGCCTGCGGCGGCACGATTAACCTTGATTTCCGCAGTCTTTACCACCACTTTGAATGCGGCTGCATGTTTTATTATTCGCCGGTTGTCGGCATGATAAAAAAGGATTTTGAAGAGACGCTCGAAAAATGCGAGCGGATAGAAAAATATCAAAAATTCAACGGTCTTTTCGGGAATATGTACCACGCAATTATGAGATTAATCGCACCGCTTTTGTAACTTAACACAAATTTAATTATTTCGGCATTTTTATATTGACAAAGGGTTTTCTTTGTGATATTCTTCTATTTGGTTTTTGACATAAAACCATGCTGTCCGCGGTCAACGGATTTGGTTTTCTCCGACCTTTCACTTTGGCTGACGGGAATTAAATTTTTAGGAGGATTTTTTATGACACCGCAGAAAAAAGCAGAAATCATCAACGATTTCAAGAGAGCGGAGAACGATACCGGTTCTCCGGAGGTACAGATTGCGCTTCTCACCGAGCGTATCAATCACCTCAACGAGCATTTGAAGATTTATAAGAAGGATCATCATTCAAGACGCGGTCTTTTGAAGATGGTCGGTAAGAGACGCGCGCTCCTCGACTATCTAATGAAGAAGGACATCGAAAGATACCGTGCCGTTGTCGCAAAGCTCGGACTTAGAAAGTAGCATTTTAAACAAGGCGGGTGCAAAATATTGTTCCCGCCTTGTTTTCATACGGAGACTTATGTGAAGTTTCTCACTTACAAATGAAAATTGATATACGTTCAGCCGCGAAGCCTGTGTTGATTGTTTGTTGGGTGGCAGACTGCGGGCGGGGATAAACCCCGCCCCTACAACCGAGACAGCGAGAAAATTGCGTAAAATGGGCTGATTTTGGGCTGGGCGGTAGACCGCGGCGGGAGCAAGCCCCCCGCCCTACGACCGATGAAGTGCGTAATTGTGAATTGGATTGGTTTTCATTTGTAAGTGATAAAATCATCGCATAAGTCCTCCGAAAAAAATGATATGAAAATTTTTATGGAGGAGTGTAAAAACATGTTCAAAACGTTTGAAACAACATTTGCCGGCAGACCTCTTGTTATCGAAACCGGCAAGATGGCACAGCTGGCGAGCGGTTCGTGCCTTGTGCGCTACGGCGAAACCGTCGTTCATGCGGCATGCACAATTTCCGCAAAGCCCCGTGAGGGAGTCGATTTCTTCCCTCTCTCGGTTGATTATGAGGAAAAGCTTTACGCGGCGGGCAAAATCCCCGGCAGCTATTTAAAGCGCGAGGGTCGTCCTTCCGAAAAGGCAATCTTGGCGTCGCGCTGCATCGACCGTCCGATGCGTCCCCTGTTCCCCAAGGATTTGAGAAACGATGTTTCCATCGTAACAACCGTTATGAGCGTCGACCCCGATTGCTCGCCTGAGGTTGCGGCAATGCTGGGCGCGTCAATCGCGGCGTCGATTTCTCCCGCTCCGTTTAACGGACCTATCGCGGGCGTTGCCGTAGGTCTTGTTGACGGGCAGATTGTGTTAAACCCGACGCTTGAGCAGCGCAAGGTTTCGCAGATGTTCCTCACGATTGCGGGCACAAAGGAAAAGGTAAACATGATTGAGGCGGGCGGCAATGAAATCCCCGAAGACACCATCTTCGAGGGCATTATGACCGCGCACACCGAGATTATTAAAATGTGCAAATTCATCGAGGAAATTCAGAGTGAAATAGGCAAGGAAAAGATTGAATACACGCCCATCGTCGTTCCCGAAGATTTGTATGAGGACGTCAAGGCGTTCGCGATTGATAAAGTAAAATACGCGCTCGACACCGACGACAAGAACATCCGCGAAGAGCGCCTCAAGCCCGTTTACGAAGAAGTTTATGAGGCAATGGCTGACAAATACCCCGAAACGGAGACCGCTATCATCGACGAGGCTATATATAAGCTGCAGAAATACATCGTTCGCCGTTGGATTCTTGACGAGGGCAGACGTGTTGACGGAAGAAAGCTTGACGAAATCCGTCCGCTCGCGAGCGAGGTAGGCATTTTGCCGAGAACGCACGGCTCCGCACTCTTTACGCGCGGTCAGACGCAGGTTTTGACAACCGTAACGCTCGGCATGCTTTCCGAGGCGCAGCTTCTTGACGGCATCGACGAGGACGTTGAAAAGAGATATATGCATCAGTATAATTTCCCGTCGTATTCCGTGGGCGAAACGCGCGCGAGCCGCGGTCCCGGCAGACGTGAAATAGGACACGGCGCACTTGCGGAAAAGGCGCTCGTTCCGGTCATTCCCTCACCCGAGGAATTCCCTTACGCGTTGCGCCTTGTTTCCGAGGTTCTTTCCTCCAACGGTTCGACCTCTCAGGGCAGCATCTGCGGCAGCACTCTCGCGCTCATGGACGCGGGCGTTCCGATTAAGGCTCCCGTTGCGGGCATTTCGTGCGGTCTTGTCACCGAGGGCGACAGATTTATCACAATGGTCGACATTCAGGGCTTGGAAGACTTCTTCGGCGACATGGACTTTAAGGTTGCCGGCACAAAGAAGGGCGTAACGGCAATTCAGGTTGACATTAAGATTGACGGCTTGACGCCCGAAATCATCAAAGAGGCGCTTGCAAAGACGCGCGAGGCGAGATTTAAGATTCTTGACGACTGCATGCTCAAGGCAATCGCCGAGCCGCGCGCCGAGATAAGCAAGTATGCGCCCAAGGTATTCACAATGAATATCGACCCCGAAAAAATTGGCGATGTTATCGGCAAGCAGGGCAAGACAATTCAGGAAATAACGGCTCTGACCGGCACAAAGATAGATATCGAAGAGGACGGCACAATCTTCATCTCCACAACCGACACCGAAGCTGCCGAAAAGGCGATAAAGATTATAAACGGCGTCTGCGGCGACATCAAGATTGGCGAGGTCTTCAAGGGCACGGTTACAAAGCTGATGGATTTCGGCTGCTTTGTCAAGTTCCTGCCCGGCAAGGAAGGACTTGTCCACATTTCAAAGCTCGACACAAAGCGTGTTGAAAAGGTTTCCGACGTTGTTTCGGTGGGCGATGAGATTGTGGTTAAGGTCATCGAATTTGACCGCCTCGGAAGAATAAATCTTTCGCGCAAGGATGCGCTCGGCGAAAAAGCGTAAGATAAAAATAAAAAGGGGCAGTAAAACGCCCCTTTTTTAATAGGATGTGATTCTTATATGATCAAAGTTACGGAGCTTAAAAATTCGCTCAAGGTCGTCTGTGAAAAAACGGCGGCGCAGAGCGTCTATGTCGGCGTGTGGGTCAAGGCGGGCAGCGGCAATGAAACGCTTGACGAATGGGGGATAAGCCATTTTATCGAGCACATGGTTTTTAAGGGTACGACAAACCGAACCGCGCAGGAAATCAGCGAGCAGACCGATTTTGTCGGCGGCCAGTCAAACGCGTTCACCTCGCGCGACTGCACCTGCTTTTACTGCCGCACACTGCCTGAGGATTTGGAGCTTTCGTTTGACATTCTTTCCGATATATACCACAATTCCCTTTTGGACAAATCCGACGTCGATTTGGAGCGCGGCGTTATCAAAGAGGAAATAAATATGCTTGAGGACTGCCCTGAGGATTTGGTGCAGGACAGGCTGCTCGCCGCAATGTATCAAAACCACGCCATGGGTCGCGAAATTGCGGGCAGCGCCGAAAGCGTGGATAAAATAGACGCTCGTCTCATGCGTGATTATATGCGCCGCTACTACACCCCCGACAACACGGTTATAACAATTTGCGGCGCGTTTGACGAGGCTGAGGCAATCGCTCTTGCCGAGAAATATTTTTCGCATAGCACGCTTCACTTTTCGGGAAAGAGAGCGGAAGTGCCGCCCTTCACGCCCGTTTCGTGCAAATGGACAAAGGAGACGGAGCAGACGCATCTTTGCATTACATATCCGTCCTTTTCCGGCTTTGACAAGCGGCTTTACGCGGTTTCGGCGCTCAGCAACATTTTCGGCGGCAGCATGTCGAGCCGTCTTTTCCGCACCGTGCGCGAGGAGCGCGGCTTGTGCTACAGCATTTATTCCTACGCCTCACAAACGCCCGTTTCGGGGCTCTTTGCGATATATGTCGGGCTTAACCAAGCCTGCCTTGACGAGGCGGAGAATATAATAGCCTCCGAAACGGCGCGCCTTTTAAAGGACGGGATAACGGATTACGAGCTACAAAAGGGAAAGGCACAGCTCAAAGCCTCCATGCTGATGGACATGGAAAACCCCGCCTCGCGAATGAGCCTTTTGGGACGCGATTTGCTGCTCTACGGCGAGGTTCGCCCGGTTGAACAGATTGCAAATCTTATCGACAGCGTGACAAAGCGCGACATCGAGGACGCCGCGCACGCGATTTTTGAGCAAAAGCCCGCGCGGGGAATAATCATAAACGACAGATAAAAAATGCGCATCAAAGAAGTTTTGCCTCTTTGATGCGTTTTTTCTCATTTTTCTTCTTCGGGGAAACAGGATTTGCCGTACCAAATAGGCTCAAAATCCTTTTCATCATTCAGCGGAATTTCCTTTGCCCTCTCCGCCTTCGGAAACGGAAACGCGGCGGCGGCTTCTATCGGC
Organism: Clostridia bacterium; assembly: GCA_021202495.1. Classification (GTDB taxonomy): domain Bacteria; phylum Bacillota; class Clostridia; order UMGS1883; family UMGS1883; genus JAJQCX01. The sequence goes on from JAJQCX010000053.1 coordinate 31,245, forward strand.
AGCGGATATGTCACATAAAAAACCTTGGGCTCATCCAAAGCGAAAACCTCCTTTTTGTGGTTCATATATATGAATCCGAAGGAGGTTTTATGACATGAGGAAGCATGAATTTGATTGCCGCAGTTATTCTCCGAATCCGATATATGTTCCAAATCCGAGCATATACAGAGCTAATTCAAAAGAACCTTCCTTGCTTTCGGCAATTTTTTTCAATTCGTCAATAACCGTATCGTTTGGTGTTGCCACCGAATCTGAAGATTGAAGCACATCCTCTATAACAGCGGGCAAAACCATACACATTCGGTAAAATGCATCAGGCTGTCCGGTAACCATTTTATAGAATTCATCCATACTGACGCGGCGAATTCTGCGGTGCTTTTGTTTTACTCCGTCAACCGTTACTTGCCATGTTATGTTTTGAGACCTTTTGGCTATTGCTTCTACTAAGCAGCAGGCGCAATCATCATCTGACAACAATTGCCCTTGCATTTTAATGTATGTTTTTCCGCTTGACGCGGAATTCATCGTATTATGCTTATTTTTCATTTCAACATACACAGTTTTTACTTTGCCACATTCGGGTATTTCTATTCCGCTTTCCTGTGTAAAAATCACATCCCAGCCCGCCGACGGTACGGTACAGCCGGGCATATATTGAAAAATGCGCTGATGAAAATACCCTATGTCATTATTGTTTGACTTGTCTCGCTGCCTGAAAATTTCGTTTTTTATAATTTCGTCCCAAGTGTAACAATAAACGGTCTTGTCAAAAATAAGTTTAATGGGGTCAACGATGTTGCTGTTAAATTTCGATAAGTCGTAGGGAGCGAGTTTTTCGCCATAGTGTTGTATGGTCATTTGAACATGATGGCGAAAATCCTGTTCGGATATAAAGCTTAAATTCCACAATTCAATCCATCCAATCCTTTTTTTATTTCAAGAGCAATATCATATGCCAAATTAACCGGCACAGCGTTTCCGACTTGTTTATATTGACTGCCAACACTTCCGCAGAAAGTCCATTCGTCGGGGAAAGACTGGATGCGCGCATTTTCCCGCACGGTGAACGGACGGGGTTCTAACGGATGACACCTTTCGGTTTGCTTTTGTGTAGGTGAGGTCAAAACCGCTAAAGACGGTTCGTCCATACTCATTCTGCGTAAAATGCCGGTTCGTCCGCCTCCCATATTCCAACAGCTTTTCATATATGCTTTGGCGATATTCTCCGGAATGTCGCGCCAATAGCCGCCCGGAGGTACAAGCGCAAAAATGTCACGCTTATATTTGGAATACTGCACGCCCAAGCTATCCGGAACATCTTGCAAAACATCGCGCAAAATGGGCTTGTATTCGTGAGGCTTTGGAAATTCAATTTTAATTTTATCGGTTAAATCACTGCGAATGCCTATTGTAATAAGCCTCTCACGTTTTTGTGCATTTCCATAATCCCATGCGTTCAGAACCTTTTTCTGAATTGTATATCCGGCATTTCTAAAAACATTTGTTATTGTGGCATAAGTTTTTCCACCGTTATGAGTTAATAATCCGCGCACATTTTCAAACAGAAAAGTTTTAGGCTTTAATTTTTCCAAAAAAACAGCATAATGATAGAACAACGTTCCTCTCGTATCCTCTAATCCCAGCCGCTTTCCGGCATATGAGAACGCTTGACACGGCGCACCACCGGAGAGCATATCAAGTTGTCCGACTTCAAGATTGAAATATTCGGGCAAGTCCAAAGGCGAGATGTTCGCTATATCGTCACAAATAACATTCCACTCAGGGCGGTTTAATTTCAAAGTATCTGCGGCATCCTTATCCAATTCTATTAAAGCAAGTGTGTTAAAGCCGGATTTTTCAATGCCGAGAGCCAGTCCTCCCGCACCTGCGAATAATTCAATAGTGGTGTAATCACGCTTGACGGGTGCAAGCGGTGTGTTTGAGCATAACTGCTTTTCCATATTTGAACGCCCTCCAAGACAAAAGGTCGTCTATTCTTAGTATTTATTATACCTCAAGATGTCAAACGCTTCAAGCGCGAAATGTAAATGTTTCGTCAGCTCACATCAATCATTTCAAGGTAGCTTTTGCCGAACTTGGCTATGTGCTCTTTTCTGCCTTGTAAATTGTCGCCTAAAAGCAAATCAAACGTATCGCTCGTTTTTTGCGCGTCCTCGGGAGTTACCAAAATGAGGCGGCGGGTTTCGGGGTTCATGGTCGTCTGCCACATCATTTCGGGCTGGTTTTCGCCCAAGCCCTTGGAGCGCTGAATGTTTATCTTTTTGCCGTCCAGCTTTTGCAGAATGTCCGCCTTTTCTTTGTCGCTGTAGGCAAAATATGTGTCGTCGCCGCAGGTTATTTCAAAAAGCGGGGATTCGGCGATATAGACCTTCTCCTTTTCGATAAGCGTCGGCATGAGGCGGTAAATCATCGTGAGAATGAGCGTTCTTATCTGAAAGCCGTCGACGTCGGCATCGGTGCAGATGATGACCTTTGACCAGCGCAGCATGTCAAGGTCGAACGAATTGAGCTCGCGGTTGTGCTTTGATTTTACCTCGATTCCGCAGCCCAAGACCTTAACGAGGTCTGTTATGATGTCGCTTTTGAAGATTTTTTCAAAATCCGCCTTGAGGCAGTTTAAAATTTTGCCGCGAACGGGCATGATTGCCTGAAATTCGCTGTCGCGGCCGAGCTTGCAGGCGCCGAGAGCGGAGTCACCCTCAACGATGTATACCTCGCGCTTGCTGACGTCCTTGCTGCGGCAGTCGACAAATTTTTGTATTCTGTTTGTGATGTCAATCGAGCCTGTCAGCTTCTTTTTGAGGTTGGCGCGTGTTTTTTCCGCGGTTTCGCGGCTGCGCTTGTTCAAAAGAATTTGGTCGGCAATTCTGAGCGCATCGGCGCGGTTTTCGATGAAATATACCTCCAGAACGTGGCGGAGGAAATCGTTCGTAGCCTCTTGAATAAACTTGTTTGTAATGCTTTTTTTCGTCTGATTTTCGTAGCTGACAACGGTTGAGAAGCAGTTTGTCACAAGAATGAGACTATCGGTGATGTCGTCAAACGTAATCTTCGATTCGTTTTTGTTGTATTTGCCTTCGTTTTTGATGAAATTGTCAATCGCGAACGTAAATGCGCTTTTCGCCGCCTTTGCGGGAGCGCCGCCATGCTCGAGAAAGCTTGAATTGTGGTAATATTCAATCACGTTCACGTCGTTTGAAAAGCAGAACGCCGCCGAAAGCTTGACCTTGTAGTCCTTCATGTCCTCGCGGTCGCGGCCTACCCTCTCGCCCTCGGAAAAATGAACGTCGGTGAAGCGCTTGTCGCCGCAGAGCTCCGCAACGTAGTCGACAATTCCGTTTTCGTATTTATATTCAAATTTTTCGCCCTTGTAGTCAAGCTTGAACAAAATGCCCGAATTTACGACCGCCTGACGCTTTAGCGTCTCCTGAAAATAGGAAAGGGGAATGTCAATGTCGGTAAAAACAGCCGTGTCGGGACGCCATTTTATCGTCGTGCCGGTGAAGCGGTAACGCTTTTGCTCTTTGTAGAGCCCGCCCACGTTTTCGCCCTTTTCAAAATAAAGCTTGTGTTCATAGCCGTCGCGGTTTATAACGACGTTCATGTATTCCGCAGCAAACTGTGTGGCGCAAAGACCCAAGCCGTTTAGACCGAGCGAATAGAGATAGCTTTCGTTGTCGCCCTTTTCATATTTGCCGCCCGCGTAAAGCTCGCAAAAGACGAGCTCCCAGTTGTAGCGCTGTTCCTTTTCGTTCCAGCCGACGGGAATGCCGCGTCCGTAGTCCTTGACCTCGACGCTGTTGTCGGCAAAATACGAGATTTCGATTATGGAGCCGAAGCCCTCCTTTGCCTCGTCGATTGAGTTTGAGACTATTTCAAAAACGCTCTGTTCGCACCCGTCGATGCCGTCCGAGCCGAAAATGACGCCGGGACGCTTGCGCACCTTGTCGGGACCCTTGAGAGCGACGATGCTTTGATCGTCATATACTTTTTTTGCCATGATTTGATGTTCCTTTCGATGAAATGACATCGCACACTGAAAAGAGCGCAGAGAAAACGCTTGCGTTGTCTCTGCGGAGGGGGAGCGGGGGAGGAAATGCCCCCGCATAAAATCGTCAAAAACCAAAGCGTCTTTGGTTTTT
>JAJQCX010000018.1 GCA_021202495.1 Clostridia bacterium
CCCCCCCCCCCCCCCGCCCCCCCCCCCCCCCCCCAGCCCCCCCCCCCCCCCCCCCCCCCCCCGCCGCCCCCCCCATTCTAATCATTTGTTTTGAATTGGATTTTTCAAAGATATTCTTTGATAGATTCATTATGACAGACGGGGAGAAGAGAGAGGCGGCGTACAGAATAATTGACGCGCTGAAAGAGGATGTGCGTGAGGAATACGCCATGATTTTGGAGCGAGACGGAGATGCGTTTTCACTCTGCGCCGAGGATGCGCTTTACGAATTTTCGGAGGAGGATGCGCTCAAAAAGGTGCGCAATGTGCTGGAAAGAGAATTTTTTGTTTTTATTTGCGAAAAGATACAGGAGAAGCGAGTGAACGCAGATTATACGCCGTATGGCAGGGCGGTAAGATTTATTCGTAAAAATTATCAGAACAACATAAACGCGGAGGATGTCGCACAGGCGGCGAATTGCACGAGAGCGAGGCTTGAAAGGGAATTTTACGAAAAGGAAAAGCGCAGCGTGAGCGAATATCTGCGCAAAATAAGAGCGTTCAAGGCGGCGGAGTTAATGGCGGGCGAGCCTTCGATTACGCTGAGAGAGTGCGCGCAGCTTTGCGGATTCGGCTCGGAAAAGACGATGGTGCGCGCGTTCAAGATGGAATTTAACATGACGCCGAGAGAATACGCGGGGAGGGAAAAATAAATGTGTGAAAAATTGCGATTTTTAGAATATCCTTATTTGCCGGAAGGCGATATTGCCGTCGCGGTGGCAAATAAAGGCGATAAAGAAATGAGTATAATCGAGCCCTTTGAGGTAAAAATATTGCCGCGAGGGTTGAGGCGGCACGCGGATCTGACATTTTGCTATCTTGGGTTGGGCGAGGCGGTCTGTGCGCCGGAAAGCTATGAATATTACGCGGAGAAAACAGCCGCTTTGGGGCTAAAGCTCACAAAGGGGGAAAAGACATTGGGGTGTCACTACCCGGGCGATTCGGCATATAATGTAGCGACGATTGGGAGGAAGATGTTTTGCCGTGTTGACATTACGGACGCGCGGCTTTTGCGGAAGGCGGCGGAGCTGGGATATGAAATAATAAAGATAAAGCAGGGGTACGCAAAATGCTCGGTTTGCCCGATAACGCCCAATGCCGCGATAAGCGCGGATGTTTCGTTTTGCCGTGCGGCGGAAAGGGCGGGGGCAGACTGCCTTTTGATAACAAATGAGCAGGTTAAGCTTGAAGGGTACGACAACGGATTTTTCGGCGGGGCGGCTTATATGAAAAACAAAACGACGCTCTGCGCGAAGGGGGACTTGAGAAGGCAGCCGGATTATGAAAAAATATGCGCATTTTTGGCGCGGTACGGGATAGAAGCGGAGCGCGGCGAGGGGGAAATTGAGGATTTCGGCTCGCTGTGCGGGATTTGTGAAAAAAGCGATTGAGAATCGGAGGTTTGTGATACGAGGTATAATTCGCTTATAACGAGAGATGAAGGTATGTCGAAGGAGGAATTTGCCCGCGAGATAAGCGCGGTGATAATGGAAGAATATGAGCCGAAGCTGATAGAAAAATGCGTATACGACAGCTACGGCTTTTTGGATAGAGAGGAAACCGACAGGATAATGGAGATTGCGCGCGAAATGGAGCGGGAAGGCGGCGCGGAGCCGTGTCCGAGCTTTGCCGAAAGGGAGAGCATGGTGCGAGAAGCGGCGGAGGAATATTTAAAAGAAGAGAAAGCAATCGTGCCGAGGGGACTTGTCGATTTCAGGATAAAGGAGCTTTCAATGTTTGCGGAGTTCATCGCGGGAAGCGCGGCGGACGCGTACTTTGCGGAGCAGGAATATGAGGAATTTACAAGTATGCTCGCGATGTTCATGGAGGTGCGTCCAAAGCTTGAGAGAGCGCTGCACATTGTGTGGAACGAAGGGGAGATAAAGCTCTTTAACCGCGTCGGGCGCGACGTGACGGAAAAATACACCGCGGAATTTATAAAATACGCCGAAGAGCGCGGCGCGGGCGCGGAGGATTTGGCAATATCGGCGGTGATTGCGGCGGCACCGGAAAAAATTGTGCTGCATTGCCCGCCGGAAGCATCTCCGCTCGCGGGTGCGCTGGAGCATATTTTCGGAGAGAAGTGCGAGATTTGTCACGGGTGCAATTTTTGTGAAAGGTGAAATTCAAAAATCCTCGCCTGCGGGCGGGGATTTTTGAAAATTATTCTTCGATCAGCCAATCGATAATGTTGATTGATTTTATTCCCTCGTAGGAAAAATCAAGACCGGGGTTTAGTGAAAGAACGATTTTGTCATAGCTGTCGTTAATTTTTTGCAAAGGAGTAAGCTCTCTTTTGCGGACGTCCTCGCTTGTCATGGCTTCGGTTACTTGGATATATTTTTTGTCGTCGGGCTTTGATGCGATAAAATCGACCTCATAATTATCGACTTTGCCTATGGAAACGTCGTATCCGCGCCGCAGAAGCTCAAAGTAAACTACATTCTCCAAAACGTGCCCGCTGTCGCGGTTTCTGAAACCGAGAAGATAATTTCTGAGCCCGATATCAACGATGTAATATTTGCCGAGCGTACGCAGGTACTGCTTGCCTTTTATGTCAAAGCGCTTAATATCATAGAAAAAATACGATTCGAGCAGCGCATTGACATAGGCTTGAACTGTGTGGGCGCTCGGTGCGCCCTTTCTGCCCTTTGTTTCAAGCAGTCCTTCACTCACAAGAGTGTTTCCGATGCTTGAAACGGAAACGCTGCTGCCGATGTTGTCAGCAAGAAACATGACGATTTTTTTGAGAAGAAGCGGGTCGGTGATTTGCTTTTGCCCTCTGCGGTTTTCGCGTTCGAGAATGTCGCGCATTACAACGGTTGAATAAATGCCCTCAAGCAAAACAAGCGCTTTTTCCTGATCCAGCCCGACGTCGGCAATGCCCGGCATGCCGCCAAAGCGCAGATATGCGTCAAAAACCTCCTTGAGGTCGTAGCGCTCTCCGTTTTTTGCGGCGGCTTGTCTGCGGAAACCGCCGAGAGCGCTTTTTGTTTCTGTGATTTCAAAGTCGTAAAAATACAAAAATTCTTTAAACGACAAGGGCAGCATTTTTATTTCGACGCACCTGCCGGAGAGATATGTGGCATATTCCGAGGAAAGCATATACGCGTTCGACCCCGTGACATAGATGTCGCAGTCAAAATCGACGCGGAAGGAATTGACCGCGTCCTCCCATTTCGGCACGCGCTGTACCTCATCGAAAAAGAGATACATTCTTTTGTCGGGCAGAATGCGCTGCTTTACATATTCGTAAAAATCGTCGCCGCTCATGCTTTTAAACGCATATGATTCAAAATTCATTTCTATAATTTGCTCTGAGGCAACGCCGTGTTCTTTCAAATGCGCAATCATCAATTTGATCAGGCTGGATTTTCCGCAGCGGCGAATGCCGGTGACTACCTTGACCGGCTCGGTATCTTGAAATGCTGTGATTTTATTTAAATATAACTCTCTTTTTTTGAGTGCGTGCGTTTCAATCATTTAAATCGTCCTCCCTGTTATATGTTTACCGCTTATGGATGAATTATAGCATAAACTTTTTAAAAGGTCAAGTTTTTGCATTGAAGTGCATAAACTTTTTATTTTTTAGAAGTTTTTGCACTCAAATGCATAAACTTTTCAAAAATAACTGTTGACAAAAGTAGGAACAGACGTTATACTATAACTAAGGCGTACTAATAAGTATTAGTACACAGGAAGGAGGCATGACTATGTTCGGAATAACGCTGAACAACCGCAAGCCGATTCATGAGCAGCTGACGGAGAGAATTACGGAGCTGGTTTTGAGCGGGGTGTTGGAGGCGGAAGCGCCGCTGCCGAGTGTGAGAGAGATGGCGGCGGAGCTGGGCGTTAATCCCAACACGGTGCAGAGGGCGTACAGCGAGCTTGAACGAGCGGGCGTGACGTACTCTGTCAGCGGCAAGGGGCGCTTTGTGACCCATGACACGGCGGCGGTCAAGGACGCGCGAAAAAAGGAGGAGATGAAAAGGCTCGGCGAGAGCGTGAGAGAGCTCAAACGTCTGGGCTGCGAGAGGGACGAAATTTTGAGAGAGTGTGAAAAAATTTTTGCAAGGGAGGATGTACAAAATGATTGAGGCGCATGAATTAAGAAAGGGTTACGACGGAGAGTATGTTTTGGAAAATCTCACAATGCACGTCAAAAAAGGGAGCATTTACGGCATTATCGGCTCAAACGGCGCGGGTAAATCGACGCTTTTGAACGTGCTGTCGGGAGTGTTTAAGCCCGATTATGGCAGAGCCGAAATTGACGGCGAGGAGGTTTTTGAAAATAACCGCGTGAAGGGGCTGACGGCGTACATAACGGACGACCCGTTTTACTTCAATTCGGCGACCGTGCGCGAAATGGCGAGGTTTTTGAACAAAATGTACGACAGCTTTTCGATGGAGAAGTTTGAAAAGACGGCGGCGCTGTTTCCGATTGACGTCGATAAAAAGCTGTCGGGCTTTTCAAAGGGAATGAAGCGGCAGGCGGCGATTGTGCTGGCGATTGCGCAGATGCCGGAGGTGCTGCTTTGCGACGAGTGCTTTGACGGGCTTGACCCGGTTGTAAGGCAATTGGTAAAAGGACTTTTTATAAGCGAGGTTGCGGAGCGCGACATGACGATTGTCATTTCGTCGCACAATTTGAGAGAGATGGAGAGCTTGTGCGACACGATAGGCATTCTGCACGAAAAGAAAATCGTGACCGAGCGCTCGGTCGGCGACATAAAGGACTCCATGCACCGCTACAGCGTGGCGTACAAGCCGATGATTGACGTTGAACTTTTAAAGCAAAAGCTTGACGTTGTGTCATTAAAGCAGAGAGGGAACATTTTGGAGATCGTCGTGCGCGGCGCGGCGGAGGACGCGGAGCGGATTTTTGAGGAGCAAAATCCCATACTGATTGACGAAATGCCGCTCACGCTGGAGGATATATTTATTTGCGAAATGGAGGTAAAGGGTTATGACTTCTCGAAAATCCTTCTTTAACATAGAAATAATGCTTGAAACGTTAAAGCAGCAAAAATACATTATGATTTTGCACACGGTGGCACTCTTTTTGATGACGACGCTGCCGGGCTACATGACGCTGCAGGACATAAATGTGTCCGCGCGTGATGTGACGATGTTTTTCGCGCTCAATCCGCTTTACACGATTTCGGCGCTCGCGGTGGGCGTTTTTACGATACTTTTCACGTTTTCGTATTTGTTTAAGACAAATTCGATGCAGTTTTATGCTTCGATGCCGTATTCGAGAGAGTGTATGTACATTTCAAAATTTGCGGCATGCGCGGTGAGCGCTATTTTGCCGCTTGCGGCGATTTTGCTCATAAACAGCGGAGTATATGCCGTGATGGGGCTGTACAACTATTTTGAATACTCTGATATGCTTTTGGGCGTGGGCGCGGCGGCGCTCGGATATCTGACGGTTTTGGCGCTTGGGGCGTTCGCGGTGTCGGTTGCGGGCAATTCGTTCGCGTCGATTGTGATAATGAGTTTTGTGTGGCTCGTTTACCCGGTGACGGCGCTTGCGGCACAGCTTTCGGCGGATGCGTGGCTCAAGAACATGAGAGTGTATTTTAAGATGAATGGGTGCTATGTTTTTCCGCCCGCCATGAACATATATCTTGCGGGAGAAGAATTCAAATGGCAGTACGCACTTTACGCGGCGCTTTACATTGCGGTGTTTTTCGCATTGGGGCTTATCTGTATCAAAAAAAGGCGCAACGAGAACACGAATAAGTTTTTCGTCTATCCCAAGATAGGCAGCGTGCTGAAATATTACATAGCGGCGGTGGCGTCGCTGGGGTTCGGAACAATCGTTTTGCAAGCCGGGAATTACAATTTCTTTATCGGGATAATCGGCTATGTGCTGATGCTCTTTATCATCTATTCGGCGCTGCAGGCGATTTTTGACAAGGATATGCGCGGAATGTTCAAAAATTTGAAACGGTTTGCGCTGTTCGCTGTTATTTGGGTTGTTGTGATCGGAGTCATGATCGGGATATTTAACAACATTAAGCCGATTGCGTCGCTGTGCAGTGAAATGAATGTGTGGAGCTACGGCGCAGGAGGACAAAATATTGATATTGTCATTGAAGATAAGGGAAACATAGAGCGGGCGATTGCGCTTTTGTCGGAGACTGTCGAGAGCGGCGAGGAAGGGCGTAGAGTGTACGTCGATCCCTACCCGAACAACCCGTTTATTTCGATGACGTGGAATGAAAGTGTCGCGGCAGAGAGGTTTGAGGAATTTTACGGCGCGGTAGTAAGCTCCGACGGATACAAAGCTTCGCTGGTGCGGTTGCTTGAAGCGAAGGATTATACAATTCAAATAAGCGCGGCGGGCGGCGCGTTTACTTTGGCACAGGAGCAGGACGGATTTGACGCGGCGGTTGAGGCGTTGGTATCGGATGTGCAAAAATACAGCTACGAAGAGGAAAAGGCGAGCGGTATTTACGCAAAGGTGTATTTGTGGAAAGACGCTTGGAGCAGGAATTTGTATATTTATTCCTGCTATGAGGACACGATAGATGCGCTTGAAAACGCGGGGCTGTATGTAAAAGCGGAGAGCTTGTCCAATCTGACGCTTGTGTATGAGGGAAAGGTCATCTTTGAAACGAGCGATACGGACGAGATAAAGACGATACTGAGCTCGTCCGCCGGCGGAGGAAGCGAAATATACGCGATAGGCGTTGGGCTCGGAGTGAAGGGCGGATATGAATTTAATTACGCTTCCCTTTCAAATGCGGCGAAAAAGCTGATAAACCCCGAAAGCCTGAGCCTTGAGGAATTGGCGGAGCAATGCGAGGATTACACCGGAGAATATTATTACGATGATTTTTTCTCCGATATTCCGGCGAGCGCCGATATTGAGACACAAGAAGCGGCGGAGGTATACTACGTTGAGGAAGTGGCGGAAATAGGGTAAAAAAGAGGGCTGTGTGCGTTGGAAAATCCGATGCGCACAGCCCTCTTTTTAGTGTGGAGTTTGAAGTGTGGAGTGTGGAGTTGAGGTACAAATTTTGCGGAGCAAAATTTGATTTGAAGGTATGACGGGCATGTCAATGCTCTGTGGTGAAAGTCC
>JAJQCX010000091.1 GCA_021202495.1 Clostridia bacterium
CTGTATACTATGTCATTACACAACTGTATACTATGTTACTACACTATACAGCTTGCCCCGCCCCTATGAAGTCACTCACTCAACCATTGTGAAACACGCTCCGCGTTGTCCCCGTGCGCGGCGAAGCCGCGCGTCTTATCCGAACGGATTTTCATCCTTATACGGAAGTCCCGCCGGCTGATTGTAGCAAACGTCCTCAATGCCCATCAGCTTCATTGCCGCATAAAGCGTCTTGCCCGCATGCTCAAACGCGATGCCCGCATGGTGCGGATAATTCTTCGCCACAAGCACATGACGATAAAATCTTCCCATTTCATGAATCATAAACGTGCCTATTCCGCCAAAGCTCTGACAGTCAACGTCCGCAATCTCGCCCTGCGCGATGTAGCTTCGAAGCTCGCAGTCCTTTGTCGACTGCAGACGGAAGATCGTGCAGTCGCCCGCAATGAGGTTGCCCTCAATCGTGCCGCGCGTAATGTCCGGCTCCTTGTCGGGCTCAAGCGTTCTCTTCATAATTCTCTGGAAGCCCATCTTTCCGCTCTTCAGACAGCAAATGGGTGTGTTTCCGCAGTGGAAGCCCATGAATGTGTCGGTAAGCTTGTAGCCCGCAAACGCCTCCGGATTTGCCTCAAACATGTCCTTCGGAACGGAGTTGTTAATGTCAAGCAACGTCGCCGGCTTCTGCGTCGCGCATGTAATTATGTACTCGGTCACAGCTCCGTAAATATCGGTTTCGCAAGCAACGGGAATGCCTCTTGCCGCAAGACGGCTGTTTACATAGCAGGGCACAAGTCCGAACTGCGTCTGAAATGCCGGCCAGCACTTGTTTGCGAACACAAAATACTTACAGGCACCCTTGTTTGCCTCCGCCCAATCGAGCAGCGTCAGCTCATACTGCGCCAAACGCGGCAAAATGCCCGCATACGGGTTGTTCAACCCAAGCTCCTTTGCCATGTCCTCGGCAACCGCGGGAATTCTCTCATCATCCTTATGCTCATTGAACGAAGCGAACAAATCAAGCTCGCTGTTCTCCTGAATTTCAACGCCGAGCGTCTTATAGAGCGGCGAAATCGGCGCGTTGCATGCCATAAAGTCATACGGTCTCGGACCGAAGCTGAATATTTTAAGCGAATGAAGCCCGATAACAACTCTCGCAATGTTCTCAAAATCGGCAATCATATCCGCAATCTCGTCGGGCGTTCCTACGGGATATTCCGGAATATATGCCTTCACGCCGCGAAGAGAAAGGTTATAGGAAGCGTTTAACATTCCGCAGTAAGCGTCGCCTCTGCCGTCAATCAAATCCTTCTGACTCTCCTCCGCAGCCGCAGCAACCATCACAGGTCCGTCAAACTTCTGCGCCAGCATCATTTCGGGAATTTCGGGACCGAAGTTACCCAAATAGAGCGCCAAAGCGTTCGCGCCCGCATTCTTCAATTCCTCCAAAGCCTTCATGGCGTCAAGCTCATTTTCAATAATCGTGTCCGCCACATAAACGTTCTCCAATCCTTTTTTCGCGCATTCCGCCTTAACGGCCTCCTTACGCTTCGCACTCAGGCTAATCGGAAAGCAGTCTCTGCTCACCGACACAACGCCCACCTTGACAACAGGGATGTTGTTCATAATAAAATCTCCTTTTTCTGATGTATTTGCGGTTTTTTCCCTCCGTAACCCTCCGCATCGGACTTACGGGGCTACACGACTCGACAGATTTACTGCCGAACCGTTTTAAACAAATTTTTATTCCGAAGCCTTTTCCGGCGCGGGAGCTTTCTCAATCTCTATCGCGTCAACATATACGTTAACGCTTCTGACATTAAGCCCCGCCATCGTTTCAACCGCCGTTTTAACATGCTCCTGAATTGCATACGACAGCTCTCTTATCTTAGTGCCGAATTTCACGGTAACATGAACGTCGATAACGGCTTCGCCCTCGACAATCTCAACCCTCACGCCCTTTGCGGCATTCTTTTTCGTCAAAATCTCGCTCAAGCCGCCGCCCGACACGCCGAGCATCGAAATTCCCTCAATCTCCTGCGCGGAAATCGAAGAAATCATCGAAATAACGTCCTCGGAAATCTTAATATTCCCGCTTTCGTTGGAAACATAATTATCACTCATGTCATTATCCTCCTGTGATGTGATAGATATACTTAATTATAGTATACCAACAACGCGAAAAATAATCAAGCTTTTTCATCAATTTATTTCTACAACTTTTATTTTCTCCGTCGGAATTCCCGTCTGCTCGGTCACAATCTCGCAAATAAGCGCCGCCTGCGCCTCGTCCAGACTCTCCGCCTTGACAACGACGTTCGCCTGTGAATTGTGTATGTAACACACAGCGTCCTCAAAGCCACGCGCCTTTATCAAATTTTCAATCGCCGTTTCCGCCTCGGTGTTGTCCGCAAGCTCCAAAATGCCGTTTTGCGCGCTCTCCTTTGACGACGCGTCCGTGTTTTCATTGTTAATTATTGAATTAAACGTCTCAATCGACTTGCTTCTCCCGCTCTCGCGTTCAAGCCGCGCCGAGGCAAAAAAGTGGTCCTCATCCTCCGTCGCTTCCGTTATGTCGTCACCCGACACAAGCTGCGCCTGCCCCATGTATTCCCCGCTCGTCTCCGCGTCGCCTCCCGCCTTGTCGCCGTACACAAAATTCAAATACCCCGCAAAGCAAATGAGCAGCGCCAGCATAATTAACGTAAACTGTTTTTTTCTGAAAATCATCATCCATCATGCTCCCTTTCAAACACCTTTATTTTATGAGCCTCAATTCCCAAAAGAGCGCTCACCGCCTCCGTGACGCTCTCTTTTATCGAGCTGCTTTTTCCGCCCTCGGCAGCCACCACAACTCCCTGTATTTCGGGATAATATTCCTCTATCACCTCAACCTTCTCCCCGCCTCCCTTCTCGTTCATTATCACAACGCTTTTCTTCCCGTCATCCTCATCTTCCGCCAAGCGCACCTCGCCGTAGTTTTTCGCCGTTACCATCACGTCAACCTCGCCCACTCCCGCAATGCGCGGCAAAAGCTCCTCCAAGCGCGCTTCAAGCGCGGCGCAGTAATCTTCATCTTCCTCTATTACCGTTTCTTCCTCCTCGCTTTCCAAAAACGAGGGCAAAACAAGCAGCAGCACGCCGACCGCTCCCAATATATATATTATAGTTTTTTTCGGAATATCACGCACAATTTGTTTTATATCAAATTTCATGTCCCATCCTCCGCCCACGTAATAACGACGTCCTCGCATCCAAACTCTGCTTTCAGTCTTTCGCTCACATCCGCCGCCCCCTGCGCTGCAATAACTCTCACGGAGCGTACACTCCCGTCGGATGCAATTTCGGCATACGCTTCGCTCCCCTCGCCCGCAATTTCCTCCGCCCGTTTTTCCACGTTTTCGCGGTGCATTTTAAGCACAAGCGCGTCGCTTTTCGCCGTCAGCTCATCCTCGCTCATTTCCTCGCCGAATGAAAATTCGGGCATTTCAATTTCAATCCCACCCGCAATCGGAGAGATTAATACCGCCGCCATTATGAATCCAATCGCGAGCCTCAGGTATTTTTTCAAGCTCCCCTCCGGCATTATCATCTCGCACACAACGCTCAAAAACACCGCGCCCGTCACATTTATCAACACATTCTTTATCATGCTCTCACTCCGATAATTATCGATATCGCAATCACCATCATCACGGCCGTGGAGATTACCGCCGCGTTTATCATGCTCAGCGCGTCCGCAACAGCGGTCAAAATTTCAACCGCTCTCTCATCCGCCACCGGCTCGCACACCGCCGCCGTCAGCCTCACCGCCAGCACAATCGCCCCAATTTTTAGGATAGGCGCCGCGCACAGCGCCGCCATTGCCAATATTCCCGCAATTCCCACCGCGTTTTTTAACACCATCCACGCCGATGCCACCGCGCTCATTGCGTCCTAAATAGACCCGCCCACAACAGGCACCATAGTCTAAAGCACGAACCGCGCTCCCTTGGCGCTCACACCGTCGAGCGCCACCGCCGCAAACCCGCTTATGCTCAGCATTCCCGTAAAGAGCGTCATAACTATTCCCACGATGAAATTATACGCCTTTTTTATCAAATCCCGCAGCGCCCCGAGCTTAACAGACGTTCCCAAACTGTCAAGCACACTTGTCACCAGATATGCAATCGCCACGGGTATCAACACCTTTTCAAATATATTCGCAAACACGGCGCACATCGCCAATATAATAGGATGTGTCAGCGTCCCCGTCAAAACCAAACCGCCACCCGCCGCCATTGTGACAAGTATCGGCAGCAGCGCCGTCATTATCGTCGTCATATCTCCCGCCGCGCTCTGTGCGTATGTACACGATTCGGAAAATATTTTTATTCCCAACCCCGCGATTATGCCTATCCCCGCCATTCCCGCCGCGTCAAAGCCCCTTTTTTCAAAGGACGATTGCAAATTTTCAAGCACCGCCCCCAGCATCACCGCCGCCGCAATCACCGCCAGTATCTTCACCGCGTCATATAGCTGCTCGGCAAAAATCCGCGCCAAATTGTCAAACACAGCCTCATAGTCGACAATGCTTTTCCCCTTCGTTATGTCCTCCACCAGCCCCGAAAAGCTGAATGACGGCATAACGCTTTCAATCGCCCTTTCGCCCTCCTCGCTTATAATGTCAAGCCCCGGCAGCGAAACGTAATCCTCATAATTTATCTCCATATTTTATCCCCACAAAGCCTATTCACTAATTCAAAAGCCCCAAAATCAGCCCGAACACTTCCTCGGCAATCGGCAGCGAAATCACCGCCGCCGCAATCTTTCCCGCCGTCTCCACATGGCTCGACAGCGCCTTTTCCCCCGCATCCGCGCATATGTCGGATGCTATCTCCGTTATGTACGCAATCCCGATTATTTTCATCACCGGCAGTATGTAATTCTGCGAAATTCCGCCCTCTTGGGCAAATTTTTCAATGTCCGCCGCCATCAGCACCGCGCGCGGCAGCGCTGCCGCCATGATAAAAACAACCGCCGCCAAGCTCACCAGCAGTGCAAATTCGGGCTTCACCTGCTTTAAGCACAGCGCCAAAAACGCCGCCGCAATCGCCAGTCCCGCATAAAGCGCCATGTTCATAGCCCAAACACCGTTTTCACCGTCGAAAACAAATTCCCTATCTCCTGCACCAATATCACCAGCACCACCACAAGTCCCGCAAGCGTCGTCATCAGCGCCTGTTCCTCTCTCCCCGAGCGCACTAGAAGCTGATTTAACACCGCCACGATTATCCCCACCCCCGCAATACGAAAAATCAAATCGACGTCCATCTTCATCCCCTCTTTTCGCTTCTTATATGAGCATTATCACAAACGCCAGTCCCGCAAGCACCCCGCCGCTGCGGTAGAGCCGCCCCTTCGCCTGCCTTTCCGCTTCCGCCTCTCTCACCGCCGCTTCAAGCCGCGTTATCAAGAGCGACACATTCGCCGTCTGCCCGCCGACCTCCTCGGCACAAAGCCCCCTTGCGTATTCCGTCAATATTTCGCGGTCGCCTTTCGTCAGCCGCCCCACCTCACTTGCCGCCCTTTCAAGCGCCTCCGTCGGACTTTGTCCCTCTTTTATGTACCGCGCCGCCGCGGAAAATATTTTTCCTCTCCCCCTGAAACACTCTTCAAAAACAGGCGCGCGATACATCAGCTCGCTTTTTATAAAAACAGCCGCGTCCTGCGTTTGCCTTAAGAGCTTTACCCTTTCGTCAAGCTCCTTTGCCATCACGCCGCCCGTCAAAACCGACGACGCAAGCACCGCCGCCGCACCAAGCAATCTCACCATTTTTCATTTCTCCTCACATCTATCACCTTTTTTACCTCGCCTATCGCCCCTATCGACGAAAGCACAATCAGCCTCTCAAAAACCCCTTTTTCCATAAGCAGCCTTATCCCCCTTCTCCTCATCACGTCACCCTCGTCATATCCGTGCGCCGTGCATATTATTTTTACTCCCACATTCATCAGGCTCACAATTGCCTCCTCGTCCTCCTCCCCGCCTATTTCGTCCGTCAATATCACCTCCGGCGCCATCGAGCGCAAAAGCATCATCATGCCCTCTTTTTTCGGGCATCCGTCCGCCACAACGGTGTATTTTCCCACGTCGCAGTTCACTCTCCCGCCTTCACAGCCCGCAATCTCCGACCGCTCGTCCGCTATCGCGCACTTCATCACGTCCCCCAACTGCCGCGCCGCGTCGCGCAGGATAGTCGTCTTCCCCCTCGACGGCGGCGCAATCAAAAGAGAGTTGTAAACCCTTGTTCCCTCTTTTATGTAGCCCATTATCCCGTCCGCCGCGCCCACAATCTCCCGCGCAATTCGTATGTTTATCGCGATAATGTCGCGCATGTGCGTCACTTTGCCGCTCTCGTCCGTCACGCAGCTTCCCACAACCCCGACACGGCTTCCGCCATCAATTGTTATGTACCCGCGTTTGATCGTCCCCTGACTTGCGTACACGCTCCCGCGGCACATTCTCTCCACAATCAAATTGAGCGCCGCCCGCGTCACCGGAAAATTTGATTCCTCAATAATTCCCCTTCTCACAACAAACATATTCTTTCCCGCAATAAGCGTCACATCAGTAATTTCCTTCCGCCCCTCAAGCCACATCGCCATCTCCTGCGGCAAATATTTTTCATATATCACCCACTTCTCTCCTCCCCAACTCGTCTAACACAAATATATTGGACAAATCCTTTTTTATTCCAAACAAAAAAAGAACCGCCCATATTGAACGATTCTTTTCTGCATACGTATATTTGCATATTTTTTGATCGCTTAAATCATTTATCTATGCTGAGTATTTTTTCACTGTTAATTCTTGAAACCCCCAGCTTTAAAAATACCGTCGACAAAACAATATAAGTGATAATAACGATTATAATATGAACATAATTGTAACATCCCAAAAGAATTTCTTTCATAACAATATACATATTGAAAATAGGTATAATCATCATAAAATTGTTCACATCGCAAAGATTGAACAGCATCCTGTACAAACCTACGATTATCGGGACAAAGCCTATAAT